>DVGZ01000061.1 GCA_018712435.1 Candidatus Caccousia avicola | reverse complement strand
CACATCCCCCGGGACAATACAATTATTTTTGAAAAAAGTTCACAATACTCCCCGGGCATCCGGCTTCATCTTTATTCTTTGCCGTTCCAGCAGTAGGTGCACAGCTTGCACGGTTCGATTCCCACGGAAGCAATCAGGTCGTCAAGGCGCTGGAATTGCAGGCTGGTGAAATTCTGCACCTCGCGGATCTTGTCCACCATTTTCTTGTAGCACGGGCTGTCGGGATCGGTGTAAGGCGCGACGCCCTCTCCCGCGGTCGGACGGCCCTCCAGCTCGTTGATCACGCGGCGGCCAAAGAGCTCCATATCCGAATTGGAGCGGGAGAAATTCAGATATTTACAGCCGTAAAGGATGGGCGGGCAAGCCGGACGGACGTGAACCGCCTTCGCGCCGCTGCGATAGAGGAATTCCGTTGTTTCGCGCAGCTGTGTACCGCGCACGATGGAGTCGTCGATCAAAAGCAGGCTCTTGTCCCGGATGAACGCTTCCACCGGAATCAGCTTCATACGGGCAATCAGATCGCGCTGCGCCTGACGCGGCGGCATGAAGGAACGCGGCCATGTGGGGGTATATTTAATGAAGGGACGGCCGAACGGAATACCGGAACGGTTCGCGTAGCCAATCGCGTGCGCCGTGCCGGAATCCGGCACGCCTGCCACCAAATCGCAATCCGCGTTGTCTCTCTCCGCCAGCTTTGCTCCGCACTTGTAGCGCATCTCCTCCACGTTGACGCCCTCGTAGGAGGAGGTGGGATAGCCGTAATACACCCAGAGGAACGTGCAGATTTTCATCTGATCCCGGGGTTTGACCAAGCGCTCCACGCCGCCCGACGTCACACGGACGATTTCACCGGGGCCAAGCTCTCCCCAGCGGGTATAACCGAGATTGCCGAAAGCGAAATCCTCGAAGGAAACGCAGTACGCCCCCTCCTTGCAGCCAATCGCCAGCGGCGTTCTGCCCCACCGGTCGCGCGCGGCATAGATCCCGTCCGCCGTGAGAAGCAGCACCGACATCGAACCGTCCACACGCTCCTGCATATATTGCAGACCCTCGACAATGGTGGATTTCTGGCTGATCAGCGCCGCCATCAGCTCTGAGGTATTGATCCGGCTTCCGCTCATTTCCAGAAAATGCGTGCATCCGTTTTCATAGACGGACCGGATCAGCTCCTCCGCGTTGTTGACCTTGCCGACCGTGGTGATGGCAAAGCTTCCCAGCTGAGACTGCACCAAGAGAGGCTGCGGATCGCTGTCGGAAATGCAGCCGATTCCCATATTTCCTTCCAGTTCCTCCACATCGCGCTCAAACTTGGTGCGGAACGGGGAATTCTCAATATTGTGAATGGCGCGGCTGAAGCCGTCCGGCCCATACACCGCCATACCACCGCGCTTGGTTCCGAGATGAGAGTGATAGTCCGTTCCAAAGAAAAGATCCAGCACACAGCTCGACTCTGATGCCACTCCGAAAAAACCGCCCATGAAATCATACCTCCGTTATTTGTTGCCCGCCGTCCCGGCTGTGCGCATTTCTTTGCCGCACAGCCCGCGCCCAACCTAATAATATAGTTATTATACCATAGCAAACATCTTTTTTCACAGAGAAAGCTGCAAAAATTTGTCAGAAATTTGAAGGTTTCTTCTTCGGAAATCTGTTGCCTATCTCCCAGTCCACATATTTTGACAAAAAACGGGACTCTTCTTTCTCCGGTTGATGTTCCGGCAAAAGCCCTGTATACTAAAGGAAACATGTCTGAAACGGAGGAATTATCGGATGCAAAAAGGAAACCCCTGGGCTCTTTTGCCCATTGCCGTTTTTCTTGTGGTCTTCATCGGATGCGGTATCCTGTTCGGAGATTTTTACGCCATGCCCGCCATCGTGGGCTTTCTCATCGCGCTGGTGACCGCTTTCCTGCAAAATCCCAAGCGCACCTTTGCGGAAAAGCTTTCCAGCGTCACGCGGAGCATGGGAGACGAAAACGTCATGATCATGTGCCTGGTGTTCGTTTTGGCCGGCGCCTTTTCCGGCGCGGTTCAGGCAGCGGGCGGCGTGGACAGCACCGTTAATTTCGGCCTGTCGATCCTTCCGCCTCAGATTGCCGTCGCGGGCCTGTTCTTGATCGGGTGCTTTATCTCCACGGCGATGGGAACATCGGTGGGAACCATCGTGGCTCTGGCTCCCATTGCCGCGGGAATCAGTGAGAAAACGGGGGTCGCGGGCGTAATAGGGCTTGTCAAGGCAAACGGCGGGATTGACTTTGTACTGCACTCCATCCGCCGCCATGTCCACACGCCGAAGGGAGCTCAGCTCGGGATCGCCGCGCTCAGCTCGCTGGTGGATATCTCCACGGCCAACAACACCATTGCCATCGTGATGTCCGGCCCAATCGCGAAAGATATTTCCCAGGAATACGAAATTCCGCCGCGCCGCACCGCCGCCCTGCTCGACATTTTCACCTCTGTGTGGCAGGGACTGATCCCATACGGCGCTCAGCTTCTGGCCGCGGCAAGCGCTCTGAGCGTGACTCCCCTTCATCTTCTCCCCTATCTCTTCTATCCCATCCTGATGGGGATTTCCGCTATCTTTTTTATCCTGTTCGGAAAAAACGCAAAGAAGCAAAAGCAGTGAAAAACTCTACCAGCGGATGAGAGTTTGGAGGTTTTCAAGGCATGGAAAATCTATTACCCATCGGGAAAATGGCAAAGCTCAACCGGATTTCCATCGCTACCGGATTGCGGGGGACTACATCTGCGAGGTCATGACCGGCTTCCCCGTCTTTGACAGCAACCCGCGAAGCATGTTCCTCCGCCTGCAAGTTCCTGTCCGCTTCCGCAAATAGCGACATCTCGAAATTCGCCTTCCTTTTTTGAAAAGAGTTGACTCTCCTGCCGTATGAGGGTTTATACTGAGGGTATCCTAAAGAAAGGGAATGGGAGTCCAGACGCTTTCGTCTGGCTCCGCCCATCACAGAAAGGGAGGCTGCTTCATGGAAAAAATCAAGGTCGTCCAGTACGGATGCGGAAAAATGGCAAAATACACCCTGCGGTATCTGTATGAGCACGGCGCACAGATCGTCGGCGCTATTGACGTAAACCCCGAGGTCGTGGGAATGGACGTTGGAGACTACGCCAATCTCGGCGTCAAGACCGGCATTTTGATCTCCAACGACGCGGACAAGGTTCTCGACGAGTGCGACGCGGATGTGGCGATTGTCACCTTGTTCAGCTTCATCAACGACATCTATGACCATGTGGAGAAGTGTGTCTCCCGTGGGATTAACGTCATCACCACTTGCGAGGAGGCCATCTATCCCTGGACAACGGCGGCGGCACAGATCAACCGCCTGGACGCGCTGGCCAAGGAAAACGGCTGCACCATCACCGGCTCCGGCATGCAGGATATTTTCTGGATCAATGTGGTCGCCATGGTGGCGAGCGGATGCAACAAGCTGACCAAAATCAAGGGCGCTTACAGCTATAACGTGGAGGACTACGGTCTTGCACTGGCCAAGGCGCACGGCTGCAACCTGACAACGGAGGAATTTGAAACGCAGATTGCGCACCCGGCGGAATTTGAACCTTCCTATGCGTGGAACGCCAGCGAAGCCATTTGCAGCAAGCTGGGGCTGACCATTCGCTCCATCACGCAAAAGCACGTCCCATGTATTGTGGATCACGACGTGTACAGCGCCACACTGGGAGAAACCATCCCGGCGGGCAAATGCATCGGCATGTCCGCTGTCGTCACCATTAAGACGATGCAGGGAATCACCATTGAGGAGGAAACCATCGGCAAGGTGTACGGGCCGGACGACGGCGACCTGTGCGACTGGTGGCCGTCCGGCGAGCCGGATACGGAATTCCACATCGTGAAGCCCGCCACGGTGGAACACACCTGCGCTACGATCGTCAACCGGATTCCCAGCCTGCTGAACGCTCCCGCCGGATATGTAACCTGCGATCAGCTCGAACCTCACTCGTATCTGGCGTATCCCATGGAATACTATCTGTGAGATATGAAAACGAATCTGTCGCCTGACACTCTGAAATAAAGAAACAAGGACGTTCCTTCCCTTTCGGGGAGGAGCGTCCTTGTTTTGTGTCTCGTGTACTTACCCGTTTGCACCGGCGGCCGGAGCGGCGGCTGGGGCCGAGTGTGTATGGAACCAGGTGCTGACCGCTTCGGTAATGACTTCATGACGGCCTTCCTGACCGCTGGCATTTTTGAGCACGGAATCCCGAATGGCAATCCATTGGGACAGATCATGAAGCTGAACCAGCGTTTTATTTTCATCCAGCACATAGACGCCCTCCGGCAGCTCATTGAGCGAACCAAGGCGATAAGCTTCCTGCGTGGCCGCATCGGTAAAAGTAACCCGATGCGCATCTCTCTGCTGGCTGGAAGCCTGGCGATCCACTTCCGCCAATCCCACGGAATGCGCGTAGGGCGTGAGGATAATGCGGTTGGTATTGGCAACCTGCTGCGGCGTGAAGAACAGAGAGTGCTCCGTATGCATGGAGTATACCACTGTGGTCTGCGCGGAATCCCCCAGCGCCCGCATCTTCTTGTTCTGCTGTGCCTGTGTATCGTTTTTCACATCTACCTTTTGATGGGTACCGCTGTTCGAGCCAAATCCGGGAACCGGATCATACTGCGTTAAATCAAATTTGACGCGATCCTCATACTGCGGATAATTCTCATGCAGCCACTGTTTGATCATCATAGCGCCCTCTACACTGGCCACACCACCGCGGCTGTGTCCGCGAATTTTCAGCCAGATGTCATGCGGCTGCGCGGTCGGATCGGACGCCCAACCTCTCATAATATTTCGCAGATAGTCCTGTCCCATGGCAAGCATGTATTCCCGCAGATTCTCGATGCTGTACTCTCCCGCGTTCCGCATCCCCTTCATGGAAAGAGGACCTGCCATAGTAATCCGCGTCTTATTCCCCTTGACCACTTTTCGGATGTGCTTATGTTTTTTGGTTTTGCCGCCTATCGTTACACTCTGAGAATCTCCAATACGGCTGTTCCACTTTTTCAAAACCTCTACATTGTGCAGTGCATCCTCAGACAGCATATCTTCGCTTATCGCACCTGCGTTCAGCTTTCGCAGATTGGACTTTGCTTTCAGCTCAGCCTTCTTTTTGGAATTTGACCGAAGAATACGATTAACCAAACTGCCCCCAGGAATCCACTCCAGTATTTTAGCCAAGCGAGACTCCTTATATTTCATGTAGTCTTTCGCGGAAGAACCCTTTCCTTTAAAACCAAGATGCTCTGTCCGAAACTGTTTGAAGCTGGAACCGGCAATATCAAATTCCAGAACCTTTCCCTGCGGACCGCTTGTCAGCTGCGTCCCTCTGGAATGATGCAGCTTCGTGTGGCGCTGCGATTCATTTTCTTCCGCCCGAACCTGATCGATCATATGATAAGCGTTCGGCATCACCTGCTCGACGGCATCCCGCACACTTTGAAGCTTGGTTTTCTTCATCAATGCGTTCCGTCTGTCCTCAGCATAATCGTCTTTATGTATATACTCCTGTGCGTAATAAGCTCCCTGCTGCTGTTGCTGCTGTTGTTGCTGCTGCTGCGCTTGAAATACGGGCTGCGCGGTCTGCTGCTGCATCTGCTGATTCATGGCAGCTCCCTGCTGTGTATCATTGGGCAGCATAATATCTCCCCTTTCTCTTGTTTATTCTTCCGTTTCGGCCTCTTCTTCTGCTGCTTCGGTCTCTTCTTCCATTTCCGGACCTTCAGGGCCGTTATAGTAGCATCCTCGCCTGACCAGAAGCGGGCTGGCATCCGGGAACATTTTATCAATTACATTTGCCATGGCTTCCAGACGGCAGACAAAATGCACCGGCGTTTCCGGGGAATATTTCTCCACAGCCGCGCCAAGGGAATAGCGGGCCAACATGCCCATATTCTGCTGCTGATTGGACAACGCCCGGAACAGAAGCACCTCCAGCGTTCCGCTGCTGGTTTTCTGCACCAAAAGCGCACCATCGATTCCCATATCATCCATATGAACACAACTGACATCTTCTTCATATGCGGAAGAAATCTCCGGCAGCTCCTGCAGCACGCCGGGCAACATGCGCACGCGATCCAGAAAACGTCTGAAATCGGCTTTATCCACCATCCGCAGCGGTTTGATCCCGGCTCCCGGCTTTCCCTTCAAAGCGGGAAGCTCCAGAAAATCCTGAAGCTGCACGGTCAGTTCGTATTGATCCCAAAGGAAAAATTGGAATCCCCAGGATTCCAGATAAGCACAGAGTTCGTTATATTCTTCCGAGATGGGCACATCACACAGGATATTTTCCACTCCGCTCTTATCCATCACATCCCAGAAGGTTTCCATCAGCAAATCCGCTGCTCCTGTTCCACGGTACGAGGGAGTCACATAAAGCCACAGGAGCGTCGCGACAATCAGCTCTTCCTCCCCGGAAACTCCTTCTTCCACGGAAAAAAGCAAAACGCCCGCTGTCCGCTGTTCCTCCTCTGCAATCGCGCCCAACGCAAAAACAGAAGGAAGCTTCATTTTTTCGAACAGATCCTCCGGTATCAGATCTGCAAAAACCGCTTCGTTTTTTGGATCGATCGTGGTTATTATCATAGGATAAAGCGCCTC
>DVGZ01000060.1 GCA_018712435.1 Candidatus Caccousia avicola | reverse complement strand
AGAAATGACAGACCCGAGCGCCGCTCCGGCGGACGTAAAGGCCGCAAAAAGGTTTGCAGTTTCTGCGTTGATAAGATCGAGACGATCGATTACAAGGACGTTGCGAAGCTTCGCCGCTTCATTTCCGAGCGTGCTAAGATTCTGCCCCGCCGTGTGACCGGCACCTGCGCCCGTCATCAGCGTGAGCTGACCGTCGCTATCAAGCGTGCGCGTCATCTCGCCCTGCTGCCCTTCAGCAGCGACTGATTTTCAAACAAACATCAGAAGGTCCCGGCTTTCCGTCAAGGAAGGCCGGGGCCTTTTTCTTTCCCCACTTCCCCGTCAATTGACGAACAAAAAGCAGGGCTGCCGTGTTCCATTTCTGGAACGGCAGCCCTGCTTCACTATTCTTCTTTAGAAGCCGATTTTCTCTTATTCGGCTGCAGCGGTATCCCCTTCCGAGGAACCGCTTCCGTCAATCACCTGTACGCCGGTGGACGGTTCCGGGCCCTTGCTGATCACAAGAACCACGGGGGAACCATACGGCATTTTGTCGCCCGCATTGGCATTCTGATAACCAATGGCATATCCCATGGGAACGGTATCGCTGTATTCCTCCACCTTGGAAGGAACAAAGCCCTCGTTAGCCACAGCGGTGGACGCTTCCGCCAAAGGCAGATTGGCGATCTCGGGCAATTCCCGAACGGAAGGTCCCTGGCTGATGACTACCACAATGGCAGTCCCCTTCGTCATGGTTTTGCCCTCTCCGTATTCCGGTGTCTGCGAGATAATGCAGCCTTCCGCTACGGTATCGCTGAACTGCCGCTGGGCAGCAGGAAGGATCTGATAATCCGACTGATCCGCCTGGGATACAAGCGTATCATACTCCTGTCCCACCAGATTCGGAACGGGAATCTGATTTGGATCCTGTGAACTCGCCGCCGCGCTGGACGCGGCCTGTGAGGAAACAGGCGCCTGAGAAGAAGCGGAGAGACTGGAATCCGGCTCCCCGTTGACAAAACCCGTTTCGCCGCCCGAAGAAATCCAGAGCACACCGATGACAGTAAAGACAATCAGACATGCCACGCAGGACACCAGCACCCAGACAAAGGCCGGTACACCACGGCGGCGATCCTTCGGCGGAAGCTGCTCCGCCGGATAATACGAGGGCGGCGGCTCCTGGCTGGGAACCGCGACCACCGGAGTTTCCAGCGTCATGGTGACAGTCGGAGAGGCGGACAGCTCCGCCCGGAGACGTTCAAAGGTGGCCGTGCGCTTATCCGGCGTCACTTGCAGCGCATTGGCCAAAGCGGTAATCACATGCGGCGGAATGCTGCGCACCAGCGTGGTAGGAATCAGCAGACGGGAATCCGTCCTGCGTTTGAGCGCATCCTGCGGCAGCGTTCCCGTCAGCGCGAAAAACAGGGAAGCCGCAAAGCCGTACACATCCGTGCACTCCTCGGGCTGATAGCCCATCACATACTGTTCAATCGCGGCACAGCCGGGAACCAGATCCGGCGGCAGGTCGGTATCCGCCGTACGCACAGCGGGAATACAGAAGCCGCCCAGCTTCATTTTACCGTCTTTCATAATACGCAGGGTTTCCGGAGAAATCCCCAGATGGCGCACACCCGCGGAATGCATCGTGCTCAGGGCGGAAAGGACCGGCATGAAAAGTGGTCTTGCCTCGTTCCAGCTCAGGCTTCCCCCGCTGCGCTCCACAAAGTAGCGCAGGGTGATGCTGTCATCCCATTCCGAAACCGTGTAGGCTGTATGGTTTTCCTCGAAGATGTCGTAAATCTGGACAATGGCTGAAAGCTCGCGGATTCTGGCAACTTCGCGGGAATGATTCAGGAAGGAAGCCAGATTTTCATCGAAGGCGATCTCGCTCCCGCCCATGACGCGCGCGCTTTTCCTGTCTTCCGCACGTTCACACAGAGACTGCGGGAAAAATTCATGCAGCTCCACCGGAATGTTGAGAACGGTATCATAGCCAATGTAGACAAAACCTTCGCCGTTGCTTTTCCGCGCAACTCCGACCACATAACGCTTTTGCAGCCAGGTGCGGAAGGGCAGCGCATTGGGCTGCTGACCGCTGGACGCGGAAAAGCCGCAGTTCGGGCACTCAGAACGCCCTCCCGTGTCCGCCATACAGTTCATGCAAAGGTTTTCCAAACCTGCCATACAAGTTGACCTCCCACTGTTCCTTAGGATAAAAACGCGCTGCGGCAAGGCGTGCCAACCGCAGCGCGGGAAAACCGGCAAAATCCGGACAAGCTTATTCTTCTTCGTCTTCCTCCGGATTATCCCAGTTGTGCCATACATTCTGCACATCGTCGTTGTCTTCAAGGGCGTCAAGCAGGCGCTGCATGTTGTTTGCCGCATCCTCGTCGGTCAAGGTGGTGTAGGTGCTGGGGATCATTTCCACCTCAGCGCTGACAAATTCGTAGCCCTTGTTCTCCAGATCCTCACGCACGCCGCTGAAATCGCCCGGCTCGGTGTAGATCTCAAAAACATCCTCATCGGCCTTGAAGTCGGAAGCTCCTGCCTCCAGAGCGTCCTCCATCACCTTATCCTCGTCCAGGCCCTCACGCTCGATAACAATCAGGCCCTTTTCGGAGAAGAGGAAGGAAACGCAGCCGCTTGTGCCGAGGTTGCCGCCGAACTTGTCAAAATAGTGGCGGACGTCGCCCGCGGTGCGGTTGCGGTTATCCGTCAGGGTCTCCACAATTACCGCCACGCCGCTCGGACCGTAGCCCTCATACACAATGCTCTCGTACTTGTCGGCGTCGCCGTCGCCCGCGGCCTTTTTGATGATGCGCTCGATGTTGTCATTCGGCACATTGTTGGCCTTGGCCTTGGCAATGCAGTCCTTAAGCTTCGAGTTGGAAGCCGGATCAGGACCGCCGCCTTCCTTCACCGCCACCGCAAGCTCACGGCCGATTTTCGTGAAAATCTTCGCCTTTGCACCGTCGGTCTTTTCCTTTTTCCTTTTAATATTGTTCCACTTGGAATGTCCTGACATAATCAAACCTCCAACATACAATTAGAATCGAAGCATCCGAAAAAACGCTATCGTTTATCATACCATAAACAACGATTTCTGGCAAGACTTTCAGGGAAAGCAGTATGGATCTTCGCCCTTTTTAGAAAAAAATGGACGAAAAACGTGAATTTTCAACAGTTTTTGCCTTCCCCTGCGGGCGGAAATTAAGCAGCGGATTCGAATCTCACATCTTGACTTTCGGAAAGGAAGATTCTTATAATAGATTATTGGGGTATACGATACGCTCTGCCCATATATTTAATAGTATGAAATATTCAAAATGAATAAAATTATTTTGGAATGCCGAAAGGGATTTCCCAGGAAGCGAACCGGAAAGGCAGGAAAAGCAGATGAGAATTGGCCTTGATGTAGGTTCCACCACGATCAAATGTGTGGTTCTCGACGACAACCAGCAAATCGTCTATCAGTCCTACGAACGTCATTTTTCGCAGATCACGCAAAAAATGACAGAGCTTTTGGAAAAAATCAAAACCAGCGTGTTACATGGGGAACCGGCCCAGCTGACCGTCTCCGGTTCCGCCGGTATGGGTATCGCGGAAGCGTGCAGTCTGCCGTTTGTGCAGGAGGTTTACGCCACCCGCGTCGCCACAAACGAATTGATCCCGGACACCGATGTCATCATTGAGCTCGGCGGTGAGGACGCGAAAATTCTCTTCCTCTCCGGCGGGATGGAGGTCCGCATGAACGGCTCCTGCGCGGGCGGTACGGGAGCATTCATCGATCAGATGGCGACGCTGCTGAATCTGCCGCTCGACGAGATGAACCAGCTGGCGGCGGAATATGAGAAAATCTATACCATTGCTTCCCGCTGCGGCGTGTTTGCCAAGAGCGACATTCAGCCCCTTCTCAACCAGGGCGCACGCAAGAGCGATATCTGCGCCAGCATCTTCGCGGCTGTGGCCAATCAGACCATCGCGGGACTGGCTCAGGGCCGGAAAATCACCGGAAAGGTGCTGTATCTGGGCGGGCCGCTGACCTTCCTCTCCGAACTGCGCCACGCCTTTGACATTGCGCTGAAAACCACCGGCATCTGCCCCGAAAACTCCCTTTATTTCGTGGCGCTCGGCGCGGCCTTCAGCAGCGTGGAATCCATTGACATCGACGCGGCTCTCAAAAACATTGCGGGCTACGACGCAAACGCCGCGTTCCGCTTCATCCCTCCGCTCTTTGAGAACGAAGCGGAGTATGAAGCTTTTCGTGAGCGGCACGCCTCCTGCCGCGCTCCCCGCGGAGATATCGCTTCCTATCGCGGAAAAGCGTATCTCGGTGTGGACGCGGGCTCCACGACGGTCAAGGCCGTGGTCATGGGCGAAAACAAGGAGGTTCTCGACTCGATTTACCGCAGCAACTCCGGCAACCCGGTGCCGATTGTGCTCGAATACCTGCTGGAACTGCGCCGCAAATATCCGAACCTGACCTTTGCCTCGTCCGCCGTGACCGGCTACGGCGAGGAGCTGCTGAAAAACGCGTTCGGGATGGATTTCGGCATTGTGGAGACGGTGGCGCATTTCACCGCGGCCAAAACCTTCCTGCCGGACGTTGATTTCGTCATCGACATCGGCGGGCAGGATATGAAGTGCTTCAAGATTCGCAAAGGAGCCATTGACAACATCTTCCTGAACGAAGCGTGTTCCTCCGGCTGCGGTTCGTTTTTGCAGACCTTTGCCAACACGCTCGGCTACAGCATCGAAGATTTTGCCAAACTGGGCCTGTTCGCGAAGCATCCCGTCGATCTCGGCAGCCGCTGCACGGTGTTTATGAACTCCTCCGTCAAGCAGGCGCAGAAGGACGGAGCCACCACGGAGGATATTTCGGCGGGCCTGTCCGTGAGTGTGGTCAAAAACGCCATCTACAAGGTCATTCGCGTGGCAAGCGCGGAAGAGCTGGGCCGCCGCATCGTCGTACAGGGCGGTACCTTCCTCAACGACGCCGTCCTGCGCGTCTTTGAAAAGGAAATGGGCGTCAACGTGGTGCGCCCCGACATTTCCGGTCTGATGGGCGCTTACGGCGCGGCGGTTTACGCGCAGTCCCGCGCGAAATCCGCTTCAACGCTGCTCTCCCTGGAGGATCTGGAAAACTTCAAGCACGAGGTCAAGGTGACAACCTGCGGTCTGTGCAACAACCACTGCCGCCTGACCATCAACGTGTTTCCCGGAAACCGCCGTTTCATCGGCGGAAACCGCTGTGAAAAGCCGGTCACACGCCGTGCCGAACAAAATAAAGAACTGAACATGTACGCCTACAAGCTGGCTCAGCTCCTCTCCTACCGTCCGGTGGAGGGGCCGCGCGGCAAAATCGGCATCCCGATGGGACTGAACATGTATGAGCTGCTTCCCTTCTGGTACACCCTGTTCACGAAGCTGGGCTTTGAGGTTGTCACCTCTCCCCTGTCGAGCCGTGAGCTGTATCTGGAAGGACAGAGCACAATCCCGAGCGACACCGTCTGTTTCCCGGCCAAGCTGATGCACGGCCATGTACTCTCCCTGATCAACCAGGGAATCCGTTCCATCTTCTATCCCTGCATGTCCTATAATTTTGACGAGAAGCTGGGCGACAACCATTATAACTGCCCTGTCGTCGCGTATTACCCGGAGGTTATCGCCGCAAATACGACGGCTCTTGAGGGTCTGAACTTCATCCATGATTACGTCGGCATCCACCGCCGCCATGATTTCCCCGGGAAATTCCACGAGATTCTTTCCCACTACTTCAAGGGGATCTCCCAGCGCGAAGTCAAGGAGGCCGCTGAAGCCGCCTATGCTGAATATTACGGGTATCTCGACCGCATCCGCCGAAAGGGCAAGGAAATGATCGACGAAGCCCGCGCGGAGAAAAAGCCGATTATCATCCTGAGCGGCCGTCCGTATCACCTGGATCCCGAAATCAACCACGGCATCGACAAGCTGATCACCAGTCTCGGCGCGGCAGTCGTTTCCGAAGATGTGGTGAGCGACGAGGTGCATAAGTTCCCCACGCATGTGCTCAACCAGTGGACGTATCACGCGCGCCTGTATGCCGCCGCCCGGTACGTCGGCACGCAGCCTGACATGAATCTGGTACAGCTTGTCTCCTTCGGCTGCGGCGTGGACGCGATCACAACGGACGAGGTGCGGAGCATCCTCGAGGAAAAGGAAAAGATTTACACGCAAATTAAGATCGATGAAATCACCAATCTGGGAGCGGTTAAAATCCGTCTGCGCAGTCTGTTCGCCGCTCTGGAACAGGAAAACGAGAGGAGGAGCTGAGATGGCCGAGCTGAAATTCAATAAAAAGGGACGTCTCCTTTTCACCAAGGAGATGAAAAAGGAATATACCATCCTCTGCCCCATGATGCTGCCGATCCACTTCTCCCTGTTCGTGGACGTATTCCGCAACTGCGGCTATAAGGTGGAGCTTCTGACAAACGACGGCCCTTCCATCGTGCAGGAGGGCTTGAAGTATGTACATAACGACACCTGCTACCCCGCCCTGCTTGTCATCGGCCAGTTCATTGACGCGCTGCACAGCGGCAAATACGACCTTGACCGCACCGCTCTGATCATCACCCAGACGGGCGGCGGCTGCCGCGCGAGCAACTACATCCATCTGCTCCGCAAGGCTCTGCACAAGGCCGGGATGGATCAGGTGCCGGTCATCTCGCTGAACCTGTCCGGTCTGGAAAGCAATCCGGGCTTTTCGATCAACCTGTCCATCATCCGCAAGATGGTGGCGGCTATCGCTTACGGCGACGCGCTGATGGCGCTGAGCAACCAGGTGCGCCCCTACGAGAAGGAAGAAGGAGCCGCCGATCGTCTGGTGAAGCGGTGGACCGACGATCTGAGCGCACAGTTCCGGCGCGGCAAGGGCCTTGGCCTGAAGGAGGAAAAGGAAAACCTCTTTGCCATCGCGCGTGACTTTGCCGCGATCCCCGTGGAGAAAAGACCGAAAATCAAGGTGGGAATCGTCGGGGAAATTTACGTCAAATACGCCCCGTTTGCCAACAACCATCTGGAAGAATTCCTCGCCAGCCAGGACTGTGAGGTCAACGTGCCGGGCCTGATGAACTTTGTGCTGTTCAAGGTCGACAACCGCATGGAGGATATCAAGCTTTACGGTGGAAGCCACGCCAAATTTGCCGTGGTCCGTATGCTGTTTGATTATCTGACCAAGATGCAGAATATCTTTACGGAAGCCATCGCCTCCCAGCCGTGCTTTGAAGTCCCCGCAACCTACGAGCACGTCAAAAAGCTGGTCAAGGGTGTGATTGGCTACGGCAACAAGATGGGCGAAGGCTGGCTGCTCACCGCTGAGATGCTGGAGCTGGCGGAAGCCGGATATGAAAACATCGTCTGTGCTCAGCCGTTCGGCTGCCTGCCGAACCACATTGTCGGCAAGGGAATGATCCACCGGATCAAGGCGGAAAACGAGCGCGCAAACATCGTTCCCATTGACTACGATCCCAGCGCTACAAAGGTCAATCAGGAAAACCGCATCAAGCTGATGCTTGCCGTCGCCAGAGAAAATCTGGAGAGAAAGCAGGCGGAGAAAAAAGCATAAACCGAAACAAAAGAGCAGCGTTCCCGGGAAGCTTCCCAGGAACGCTGCTCTTTTCTGTTTCTTTTTGTTCGCTGTTGTCAATCCTCCCGCAGCACCAGCTCCACCGGACAGTGGTCGCTGCCGAAGATATCGGAGCGGATGGTGGAGGACACCAGCCGATCCCGCAGGCGATCCGAGGTGAGGAAATAGTCGATCCGCCAGCCCGCGTTCTTTTCCCGGGCGCGGAAGCGGTAGCTCCACCAGCTGTACGCTCCCGTCAGATCGGGATGAAAATACCGGAAGGTATCGGTGAAGCCGGACGCGAGAAGCTCCGTCATCTTGCCGCGCTCCTGATCGCTGAACCCGGCGTTTCCCCGGTTCGTTTTCGGGTTTTTGAGGTCGATCTCCTCATGCGCCACATTCATATCGCCGCAGACAACAACCGGCTTTTCCGCGTCGAGCGAAAGCAGGTAGGCGCGGAATGCGTCCTCCCATTCCATACGGTAATCGATCCGGGCCAGACCGTCCTGCGCGTTCGGGGTGTAGACCGTCACCAGGAAAAGCTCCGGGAATTCCAGCGTGATCGCACGCCCCTCCCCCACATGCGCGGGATCTCCGATGTCGTTGCGCACGGAAAGCGGTTCCCGGCGGCTGAACACGGCTGTGCCGGAATAGCCCTTCTTCTCGGCGGAATTCCAATACTGCGCGTAACCGGGCAGATCCAGCTCGGCTTGTCCCGGCTGCATCTTGGTCTCCTGAAGGCAGAACACATCCGCGTCCGCTTCCCGGAAATAGTCAAGAAATCCCTTTCCCAGACAGGCCCTCAGGCCGTTGACGTTCCACGATACCAATTTCATTGTGATGCTTCATCCTTTGCTTGTGTTGTTTCCGTCTGTGTGGTTTCTTCCTCAGCCGGGGCTGTCTCCTTCTCAGTGGAAGCCGGTTCCTCCTTTGCGGGTTCCTCCTGACTGGGAGGGAGCACCAATTCATACAGCTCTGCCGTCACCACGCCGTTTTCCGCTTTCATGCGGATTTGGATGGGGTTCATCCGGTTGTTGAAGAAGGTAAAATCATGCTGATAACGAATGTTTCCGTTGCGCCAGATGGAGGCTTCCCGCATGCCGGGACGCAGATAGGTGACGGGCTGCGAGTGCACATAGACCTCCGCCAGATACATTTTCGCGTAATCCGCCGCGCTGGCCAGCGTCGTTGTCACCTGGCACAGGCCGCCGCCGTAATCATAGCCGGTGGAGGAAAACACGGTGGCCAACTGGTAGCCGTCCGCCTTGCTGCCCGAACCGCCATGCTGGCACCAGGAGAAGTATTCCGCCGGAAGAATCACACGGCCGTCCACGGACTGGCAGCCGAGCTCCAGATTCACGTTGCGTCCCCAGTTAGCGGAATTCAGCGAATAATAGCTCTCCTCCTTGCCGATCAAGACGGGGACCAGCTTGTCCGCGTTTTTCTCATAGTATTCCTGCGGGGTCATGAGCAACGCGCCGTTGAGCAGCAGATGCCGGGAGATATCCGCGTCCGTATAGCAGTCATAGACATTCTGTTCATCCCGCGAACGGGCATACACCCACTGGTCCTCTTTGAGCTCCACTCCGTCAATGGTATAGTCCTTTTTCAGATAGAGCGGAAAACAGTTGTCCTTGACATACTGTGTGGGAAGATACCCCTCCGTTCCCCGGACAATGACGCGCGACCATCCGTTGGCCAGCGTTTCCCGCACAAAGGCGCGCTCCGTCGCAAAGGGAAGCAGAAGGCGGCTGGCCGATGTGCTCGGCGCACTGCGCAGAAACAGGCTTTTGTTGTTAAAGCCAATGTTCACGATGGAGTAATTCTCTGCCGGGACCGTCACAACGGGAAAAATCTCCTCAGCGGGCGGTTCCGGCTCCGCAGGCTCCTGCGGCGTCTCCGGCGGCGGGGTGGATTCTTCGTCCGGCGAAGGCGTTGGACTCTCCTCCCCGGCTGCTTCGGAGGCTTCCGATGATGCGGACGTTTCCTCTTCCGGTTCCTGCGCAGGCGTCTGTTCCCACGGATCGTGTTCCTCCACTGCGGCCTCGGAAGCCATGGGAAGCTCCCAGCCGTCCGTTTCCGCCTGCGCGGGAGCCGCCAGGGGCGCCAAAAGCGCGCAGACCAGCATCAGCATCAAAAAGCGTCGTTTCCCTCGTCTCACAAAAATCCCCCTTTTCTCTTTTCCGCCTGCCGGCGGCCTTCTCTCATACTAGCATGTCCCCCGCCCGGTTTTCGTCCGTTTCTGTCGCGCCAAAAGCGGAGAGACACGCTTTTTCCAGCTTCATTGTAGCATATTGTAAAAAAAGCCGCAAGAGCAGACAAAAGCTCTCGGAATCCGGCAAGGATTCCTGCGTTTTTCTTGGAAAACTTCTCACTCGGAGAAAAACACGGTATTTTCTCTATTTTCAAACAAGCCCTAGCCTTTTTTTGAAAATCTGCTATAATAATGAGTATGTTTGTTCTGTTTTCTTTCATTTTTTGGAATAACGAAAGGAGCGCTTTTTCATGAAAAACCCCATTGTCACAATTGAAACCAATCACGGTAAAATCGAGGTGGAGCTGTATCCGGAGATCGCCCCGAATACCGTCAACAATTTTGTCTCTCTCGTGCAAAAGGGCTTTTACGACGGCACCATCTTTCACCGCGTGATTCCCGGCTTTATGATTCAGGGCGGCGATCCCGACGGCACCGGCATGGGCGGCCCCGGCTACGCGATTCGCGGCGAATTCTCCCACAACGGCTTTGAGAACAATCTGCGCCACACGCGCGGCGTTCTCTCCATGGCCCGCTCCATGTTCCCGGACAGCGCCGGAAGCCAGTTCTTCCTGATGGTGGAGGATGCTCCGCATCTGGACGGCGAATATGCCGCCTTCGGCAAGGTGATTTCCGGGATCGAGGAATGCGACCGGATCGTTTCCGTCGCCCGCGATCGCCGCGACCGCCCGCTGGAAGATGAGCAGATGGTGAAGGTCACGGTGGAAACCTTCGGAGAGGAATATCCGGAGCCGGAGAAACTGTAAGATGCGTGTTCTCAAAAAATTTATCCATTACTACAAACCCTATCAGGCCGTTTTCTGGATCGACATGGCCTGCGCCCTGCTGGTGAGCGTGATCGATCTCGCGTTTCCCCAGCTACTCAATTATTGCACACGCAGCGTATTCACCCGCAGCGCGGAGGAGGTGCTACGGATCCTCCCCCTGCTTGCCTTCGGGCTGCTGGTCATGTATCTGGCCCGTTTCGGCGGCCGCTACTACATCACCTGCCAGGGACACATCATGGGCGCCCGGATGGAGAGCGATATGCGCCAGGATCTGTTTGATCAGTTCCAGCGCCTTTCATTCTCCTACTACGATCGGAACAACACCGGCGAAATGATGAGCAAGCTGGTCTCCGATCTCTTCGATATCAGCGAATTGGCTCACCATGGGCCGGAAAATATCTTCATCTCCCTGCTCAAAATTTTCGGTTCCTTTGCGCTGCTCCTGTGGATCAACGTCCCGATGACGCTCATTCTGCTCGCCGTCACGCTGATCATGCTGGCGTTCAGCGTATGGCAGAACAAGAAAATGCGCGCCGTTTTCATGGACAACCGCCGGAAGATCGCCGGAGTCAACGCAAGCTTGCAGGATAGCCTGGCCGGAATCCGTGTGGTCAAGTCCTTCGCCAACGAGAGCGTGGAGCACAAAAAATTCAGCGAAAGCAATCTGGAATTTCTGCGCTCGAAGGAGAAGAACTACAAGCGCATGGGTATTTTCCATGCGGGCAACAACTTCTTTCAGGGCATGCTCTTTCTGACGGTTCTCGTTTCGGGCGGCTACTTCATCGCTGCCGGACAGATTGACGCGGTGGATCTGGCGACCTATGCGCTGTACATCAACATTTTCATCAACCCGATTGAGGTGCTGGTGGAGTTTACGGAAATGTTCCAAAAGGGCTTTTCGGGTTTCAAACGGTTTCTTGAAGTCATGGAGACACAGCCGGAGATTGTGGACCGTCCGGACGCGCGCCCGCTCCAAAACGTCCACGGCGTGATCGACTACCGTGACGTATCCTTCCACTATGAAAAGGGCGATTCCGTCCTCTCGCATATTGATATCCATATCGACGCGGGCAAAACGGTAGCGCTGGTCGGTCCCTCGGGCGGCGGCAAAACCACGCTGTGCAGCCTGCTCCCCCGTTTTTACGACGTAACCGGCGGCTGTGTGCAGGTGGACGGACAGGACGTGCGGGATTTGACGCTGGAAAGTTTGCGCTCCTCGATCGGCATTGTGCAGCAGGACGTGTACCTCTTCTCCGGCACGATCCGGGAAAACATTGCCTACGGCAAGCCCGACGCCACGGAGGAGGAAATCATCGCGGCCGCCAAGCGCGCCAACATCCATGAATTTGTAATGGGCCTGGAGGACGGCTATGACACCTTCGTCGGGGAGCGCGGCGCGCGTCTCTCCGGCGGACAGAAGCAGCGTATTTCCATTGCGCGTGTCTTTCTCAAGGATCCTCCGATCCTGATTCTCGACGAGGCGACAAGCGCGCTTGACAATGAGAGCGAACGCCACATTCAGCAGAGCTTGGAGGAGCTGGCAAAGGATCGCACGACCATCGTGATTGCGCACCGCCTTTCCACCATCCGCAGCGCCGACGAGATCATCGTCATCAGCGACGACGGTATTGTGGAGCGCGGCTGTCATGAGCAGCTTTTGAGTCAAAAAGGCTTGTATGCCCGCTATTACAACATGCAGTTTGAAGGGCTGGCGTAACAGCGGAGAAAGGAGAAATCAGCATGAATGCCTGCTATGAAACCCGTATTCAGCGGGTAATCCAAAATATGGAGCGCGAGGGGCTTTCGCAGATTCTCGTCACCTCCACCGCATCCGTTTACTATCTGACGGGCGTATGGGTGGAGCCGATGGAGCGCCTGTTTGCGTTCTATCTCGACACCGACGGACGGCAGATTCTGTTCGGGAACGATCTGTTCGGCCTCCAGCCTGTCCCCGGACGTGAACTCTATGTGCATAACGACAGCGACGATCCGCTGCGCGATCTGGCCCGTCTTGTCAAACCGGGAACGTTTGGCATCGACAAAGCCTGGCCGAGCCGTTTTCTGATCTCGTTGCTCCAAAAGCGAAGCGACCTCACCCCCGTGCTCGGCAGCGCGCCGGTGGATGAGGCGAGAATGCGCAAGGACGCGGAGGAGATTGAGGCTCTGCGGCACGCTTCCCGTGTGAATGATTCCGTCGTAGCCGCCGCCATCCAGGCGGTGCATGAAGGCGCGGTGGAATCTCAGCTTGCCGCGCTGGTGGAGGAAAAATTCCGTGAGGCGGGCGCTGGACGCGGCCATGGGCAGCTTGTCTGCTTCGGTCCGAACGGCGCGGATCCGCATCATGAGCCGAATTCCACCGTTATCCGGGACGGCGACTCCGTCGTGTTTGATATCTTCATTCCGATCCCCTACTACTGGTGCGACATGACGCGCACTGTCTTTTTCCGCTCCGCGACTGACGAAGCCAAACGAGTGTATGAGACCGTACGGGAAGCAAATCTTGCGGCGGAGTCTGTGATCCGTCCGGGCGTTCCGCTGTGCGAATTTGACCGCGCGGCCCGCGAGGTCATCGAGAAGGCGGGCTACGGCCCGTATTTCACGCACCGGCTTGGCCACGGGATCGGCCTGGAATGCCACGAGCCGCCGGACAACAGCGCGTCCTCCACAGTGATCGCGGAGCCCGGCATGGTCTTTTCCGTGGAGCCGGGAATCTATCTGCCCGGCAAGCTTGGCGTGCGGATTGAGGATCTGGTGCTGGTCACGGAGACAGGCTGTGAGGTTCTGAACGCATACACGAAGGAGCTTCAGATCGTCGGATAAACAAGGACTGCTCCGGAACTCCCCAGGAAGCGGAAAAATCTTGACAAATACCCAAAAATGGACTATAGTATAAGAAATTCATAACACCGATGATGCAGAGAAAAATCAGAGGGTTTCTTTCCAGCGAGCGAAGGACGGTGCAAGCTTCGTATGAAATGCTGAACAATATGGTCTGCGGAGGGCGGCGTCAAATGCGCCGGCGTGAAGGCCCGCGTCAGTGGCCGGAGATATGCTGGTATCTCGCTGAGCGTCCATAAGGACGGAATCAAGGTGGCACCGCGAAATTGCTGTTTCGCCCTTGACTGGAAAGCATGCGCTTTGCAGTCAAGGGCTTTTTGTTACCCATTTTAGAAAGGATGATTGCTATGTCAGAACACCGCAAAATTGCTGTCATCGGCGCAGGCCATGTGGGCTCCCACTGTGCGCAGGCCCTTTGCTGGCGATGGTGTGCGCAGGAGATCGTCCTGATCGACAAGGAGAAGGAAAAAGCCGTGGCTCAGGCTATGGATGTGGCCGACTCCCTCTCCTTCCCCGCCGCCGACACTATCGTGCGCGCGGGCGATTATGCCGACTGTGCCGACGCGGATCTCATTTTCGTCGCTATCGGCCAAGCGAGACTCCCCGGCCAGACACGTCTGGATCTGCTGGGCGATTCCGTAAAAATGGCAAAAGAGCTGATTGGTCAGCTTTCCCCGTATTCCCTGCGCGGGATTGTCGTCTCCATCACCAACCCGGCGGACATCATCGCCGATTATCTGCGAAAGGGACTGCATCTTCCCCGCAATCAGGTTTTCAGCACCGGCACGCTGCTCGACACTGCCCGCCTGGTGCGTACCATCGCGGAGAAAACCGGAATGAGCCGTCAGGCCGTCACCGCGTTTTCCCTTGGGGAGCATGGGGATTCCTCCATGATCCCCTTCTCCGCCATTCGTATTGGCGGACTGCCGCTTGAAGCCTATCCAACAGTAGACCGTGCCGAGCTGCTGGAACGCACTCACGGGATCGGAATGGACATCATCAACGGGAAAGGATCCACGGAATTTGGGATCGGCCAATCCGCCGCCTTTCTGGCGGATGCTATCCTGCGGGATCGCAAAGCCGTTCTCCCTGTCTCCGTCCAGCTGTGCGGCGAGTACGGGCAAAAGAACGTTTCCTGCGGCGTTCCGTGCGTGATTGGAAAAAACGGCGTGGAAAACATCATCGAACTGCCGCTGACCTCCGACGAGCAGGAGCAGCTGCAAGCATCCTGCGACGTCATCCGAAAGCATATTGCTCTGGCGGAGCAAATCGCCCCGCTTGATTGAAAGAATAAGAAAGGAAGTTTTCCCTATGAAAAAGCATTCCAGACTGTTTGCCCTTCTGACCGCCGCTGTCCTCACCTTCTCCCTGTTTGCCACAGGCTGTGATTCCTCCGGCGGAACGGTGAAGGTTGCGATTGTTCAGCCGATGAGCCACACCTCTCTCGACCAGATCCGGGATACCATCATTTCCAAGCTGGAGGCGTCCGGAAACGACAAGATTGAGATTGTGACGGAAAACGCCAACAACGACACCAGCGCCCTCTCAACCATCCTGCAAAACCTGCGCTCCGAGGGCGTTGACATTGTGGTTCCGATTGCGACGAGCACCGCGCAGAGCGCCAAAGCTGTTTTCGAGGGCGAAGATACCCCCATCATCTTTTCCGCCGTCTCCGACCCGGACGCTGCCGGTCTGACCGGCTCCGACTGCCAGAACATCACCGGAGTTTCCAACAACATCCCCGCCGATGAAATTGTAAAGCTGATCCAGCACTTCCAGCCGGATTTCCAGAAGATCGGCTTCCTGTACACCTCCAGTGAGACCAACTCCGTCTCCACGATCAACGCGGCCAAGGCCTACTGCGATCAAAACGGCATTGCTTATGAGGAAGCGTCCATCGCCAATCTGTCCGAGCTGCCCACCGCAGTGGAATCCCTGCTCTCCAAGGGCGTGGACGCGCTCTACACCGGTAATGACAACTCCATCGCTTCCGCTATGCCGACCTACACAGACGCCGCCTACTCCAAGGGCGTGCCCGTCTACTGCGGCGCGGACTCCATGGTTGCCGACGGCGGCTTTGCCACCACGGGCGTCAACTATGTCCAGCTGGGAGAACAAACCGCCGATATCATTCTGAAAGTGGCCGACGGCGCAAAGCCTTCCGAAATTCCCTATGAAACGCTGGCCGACTATGCGAAATTCGTGAATTTGCAGGCCGCCGATACGCTTGGCCTGACCCTGACCGATGACATGCTGGACGGCTACACCGTACTGGTGGAAGCCGACGGCACAAGCCATTTCGGGGAGTAAGAGGAACGGAGGAATATCCATGGAGTACATCAACCTCATCCTGTCCGCTCTCAGCCAGGGAATGCTCTATGCGCCCATGGCGATGGGCGTATTCATCGCCTTCAAAATCCTGAACACGCCGGATTTGACCATTGACGGCAGCCTGGTGTTCGGCATGACGGTATGCGCCGTCGTTACCATTGCCTCACATCCCATTCTGGCGCTTGTAGCCGGGACACTGGCCGGAGCGCTGGCGGGCTTTGTGACAGGCTTTTTGCAGACCAAACTGCGCATCAACGCGATTCTCGCGGGCATCCTGACCATGACGGGTCTGTACACCGTCAACTATATGGTTCTTGGCGGACAGTCCAACCTGTATCTGCAAACCGCTGAAACCAATGAGAGCGGCAGCGAGGTTTTTGTCTCCAGCAACACCATCTATAAAATGTTCTCCTCCCTGTTCCCCGGTTTGGACACCAACGCGAACGTTCTGCTGCTCACCGCTCTGATCGTTGCCGCCGTCGCCGCCCTGCTCTGCGTCTTTTTCAAGACGCGCCCCGGCATGGCGATCCGTGCAACCGGCGACAATGAGGAAATGGTGCGCTCCTCCTCCATCAACGCGGATGCTTCCCGCATTCTCGGCATCGTTCTTGCCAACGGTCTTGTCGCCCTCTCCGGCAGCCTGCTGTGCCAGCAGCAGCGCTACGCCGATTTGAACAACGGTAGCGGGATGCTGGTCGTGGGACTGGCCTCCGTTATCATCGGGCAGGTGCTGTTTGGCCGCCGCAGCGTGACGCTCGGCGTGATCTCCGCCGTGGCAGGCTCCGCCGCATACCGTCTGATTCTGCAATTCGCTTATAAAATCAACATGCCCAGCTATGCCGTCAAGCTGCTCTCCGCCGTCATTGTGGCGCTGGCTCTGACGCTCCCGCTGGCAAAACAGAAGCTCGCCGTCCGCAAGGCGCGTATGGAAGCCAGAAAGGGGGATCATGTATGAACGCTCAGCTGACCATTACCCATCTGACCAAAAAGTTTGAAGCCGGAACGCCGAACGAAAAGCATGCTCTGCATGATTTCTCCCTTGAGGTCGCGAAGGGGGATTTCATCACCATTCTCGGCTCCAACGGAGCGGGAAAATCGACTCTCTTTAACGCAATTCTGGGGAAATTCCTCCCGGACGAGGGCAGCATCCTGCTCGACGGTGAGGACATCACCTATGAGAAGGATTACAAGCGCGCGCTCAACATCGGCTGTCTGTATCAAAATCCTCTGCGCGGAACGGCTCCGAATATGACCATCGAGGAAAACCTTGCGCTGGCCTATACACGCAAGTCCACACATCGTCTGTTTGCCGTCAACAAGAAGGATTCCGCGTATTTCCGCGAACTGCTGGCCTCGCTCGATCTGGGGCTGGAAGACCGCATGAAAACAAAAATGGGGCTTCTCTCCGGCGGACAGCGGCAGGCCGCCGCTTTGCTGATGTCCACCATCGCCCGCCCAAAGCTTCTGCTGCTTGACGAGCACACCGCCGCCCTCGATCCCGGCACCGCGCGCAAGGTGCTGCAAATCACCAAAGATATCATTTCCGAGCGCGGGTTAACCGCTTTGATGATCACGCACGACATGGATCAGGCTCTGCGCTTTGGAAACCGCACTATCATGATGGACAGCGGCAAGCTCCTGCTCGATATCTCCGGCGAGGAGCGTGCCGCCATGACCCCGGAAAAGCTGGTGGATCTCTTTGTCCGCTCCGCCAAGCAAGGTCTTTCCGATCGCACGAGGCTTTCCATATGATCTCCCCCACGCTCGATCCCAAGCAGGAAAACGAGCCTTTGGCGGAAACGGAGCGCTTGATTCTGCGCTTTTTCCGGTCGGAGGATGAAAACGACCTGCACGAAATTCTGGGTGACGAGGAAACCATGCGTTTTTCGGAACCTGCCTTTCATCCGGAACAAACCCGGCGTTTTCTGGCGGATTTCTGCATAGCCAGACACGGAGCAATCGCCGCCGTGCAAAAAGAGACGGGAAAAGTAATCGGTTATCTCCTGTTTCGTGAGGATTCGGCAGAGGTCTATGAAATGGGATGGTTCTTCAACCGGCAATATTGGGGAAAGGGGTATGCGCAGGAGGCCTGCCGGGTCCTTCTCCACTATGCGTTCACCACATGCCGCGCGCACCGCGTTTTCGCCGAAACCACAGACGGCGATCGATGCGTCCGCTTGATGCGGCGGCTTACTATGAAACCGGAAGGCGTGCTGCGAAAGCATATCCGGGACAACAAAGGAAACTGGGCGGACATGATTCTGTATGGAATTCTCATAGAAGAATGGCAAGAGAAAGCCGCACAGAAAACGGACGCCTGTATTTCTACATTCAGAATGGAGGAATTTTTATGACATTCTCAGAATTCTTCGCACTGGTCAAAGAAAAGCTGTCTCAGGCGGATGTGAGCGCTATCCATGAAGACGTTGCGTTCCAGTTTGACATCACCGGACAGGAAGCCGGTACGTTCTATGTGGAGCTCAAGGGCGGAAAGCTGTCTGTCGAGCCCTACGACTACCATGACCGGGACGCCCGCATCACCTGCTCCGCCGACACGCTGATGAAAATTGCCGCCGGAAAGCTTGACCCCGTGGCAGCTTTTACCCTACGCAAAATCAAGGTGGACGGCAAAATTGAAAAAGCGCTTCTTTTGAAGCAGCTGATGAAGTAATTCCAAAGACTTCCGGAATACCTCCGGCACGATTTCCCGGATACCAAAAGAGACGGAACACCGCGTTTTTCGCAAGTGTTCCGTCTCTTTTTTGTGGCCGGATTTCGATTAGGAGAGCAGCGGCAAAACCCATTGGCTCCACGCCCAGCTCACGGGCATCGCCAGCACCATAGCCGGAATCATATCCGCAACGGGGAATTCCTTGATTTTTGCCATGCGGAAACCTGTGGCCAACATGAGAATCCCGCCGCACGCCTTGAAATCGTCAATCATATCCGGCGTGGTCAGCGGAAAAATCAATCTTGCGCCGAAAAACAGCAGCAGGAAAATAATCAGCTGCGGCACCGCGACCGCCGACGCCACAATTCCCAGATTGCAGGCGAACACGGCAGCGGTAAACAGATCCAGCACCGATTTCGCAATCAACAGGGTATGATCACCCGTCATGCCGGAGCTGAGCGTACCGTAAATTCCCGTTCCGCTGGCGCAGAAAAGGACGAGCAGCGTCACCAGCGAGGAGGAAAATTCCTCGCTCTCCCCTTTCGCAGGAAAAAGACGCGCGATCGGTTTTTGCAGAAGCTCTGCGCCCCGGCGGATCAGAAGGCCGAGATGACAGGCAAGTCCAATGGCCGTCCCCGCCACCACGGCAAAGATGACGGCGGGCATATTTTTCATCAAAACGATGGAGGGAATTCCGATTCCCATGGCGCAGACGCCGAACGCAACGTTCAATTCCTTCTTTAAAGAATCCGGAAGCTTATGACCGGCCAGCGCTCCCAGCAAACCGCCGAGGACGACGGACAACACATTGACAATGACTCCGATTGGCATAGACTCTCTCTCTTTCCGTACATGAATTTTACAGGAAATTCCTGCCTTTCTATTGTACCGGAAATCGAAAGTTTCATCAAATCAAAATCAAAACCATATTTCGCAAGAGCACACAGCATTTTGCACAAGCAGTTCGTTTTCCACGGGTTAAAGTCACCAAAAAGCCTTTTGTTACAGCTGCTTTAATTCCTGCGCAATTTCCATACAGAGATCCTCGGTCTGCGGAAGGAAGCCCAGCTTATCCAGGAAAGCATGGGAAACGCCGTTGTAGCGAATGGCCCGCGCTTCACAGCCGTTTTTGCGCAGAAGTCCCGCGTAATATTCTGTTTGCAGGCGCAGACCGTCAAATTCCGCGGATATGCAGAGCGCTTTCGGCAATCCGCGGTGGCTCAAAGCCAGCAAAGGACTGACATAGGGATGGTAGGCTGTCTCCCGGTTGGGAAGATAGACATGCTCCATTTCGATCCGGTTGTCCTCCTCGGACTGCGGACGGGCAATGCAGATCAGGGAGTCAATCAATTCCCTCTGTTCCTCACAGATTTCAAATGCTCCCAAATCGAAACGATAACCGGGATTGCCTGTATACAGCATGGTCACGCACGGATAAATCAGGACCTGAAGCGCGATATCATGCGTCCCCATATCGCGATCCCACAGGGAAACTGCCGCCGCGAGGTTTCCGCCCGCGCTGTCGCCGCCTACCGCGATCTTTTGGCGGTCCACACCGTATTCCTCCGCATGCTCCCAGACATGACGCACCGCCGCGCAGCAGTCCTGAAACCCATTGGGGAATTTCTTTTCCGGCGCGAGCGAATAGTCCACATTGAACACAACGGCATCCGCCAACTGCGCAATCAGACGGCAGGGATTCTCCACCGTGTAAGGCGTACCGCCCAGCCAGCCGCCGCCATGGAAAAAGATCAGGCAAGGCTTTCCCGGCTTGCGTTCGGAAAAACGCTTGTAATACCGCCAAAGCCCTACCTCATTGCCGCCCGCATGGATCGTTTCAAACTTGGTGTATAATTCCTCGGTGCAAAGGTTCCGGTTGGGAAATCCCATGGAATCCCGAATTTCCTGCACGCTCGGTTCCTTCGGCTCAGACGGCGCTTTCGCCTGCTCCGCCCGCTGGCGCTCAATCAGTGCTCTTTCATGCTCATCAAGCCAGCCGGAGGCCTTGGCTGTCGGGCTTTTTTTGATCAGCACCGGCATTCCCTCATAGGTTACCATCGTATCCTGCTTTTGCAGAAAGGCAACCTCCTGCTTATCATACTCTCTCATGCTTGATTCCTCCCGATCTTGACAATTAGGCAAAGTGCCCTGTTTTTTTGATTGATTGTTTTCAGGGTAGCACATCCGTACAAAAATGTAAAGATTCCACCTTCCAGCGGATGGCAAAAAGCAGGACAAATTCTTGAATCAGAATCGGATGCATGATACAATACAAACAGTATTTTCGGTAATCCTATTTCCGAAAAACGCATCCTCAAATAGGAGTTGATGACTATGCAGATCCATGAATCTGCCGAAAATTATCTGGAGGCCATTCTGATTCTGAAAAAACGAAACGGCCAGGTGCGCTCAATCGATATTGCGAACGAACTTTCCTTCTCCAAGCCCAGCGTAAGTGTGGCAATGAAAAATCTTCGTACAAACGGATATATTTCCGTCGATGAAGACGGTTTCATTTCCCTGCTGGAAAAGGGACAGGAAATCGCGGAAAAAATTTATGAACGCCACACCTTGATTTCCAACTGGCTGATTCAGCTTGGAGTTGATCCCAAAATTGCGGCGGAGGACGCCTGCCGGATCGAACATGTCATCAGCGAGGAATCGTTTGCGGCGATGAAAGCCCATGCGGTACAGGAAAACTGAATCAGCTTGCCAACAGATACGGAGGCGGGGCTTCGATACACTCGAAGCCCCGCCTTTTTCTATGAAACAGAACAAAAAAAAAATTTTGGGGTAGGCTATTGACAGAAGGCAGGCGGAAGCATATAATAACGATTGAACAGATATTCAAATATTCAAAGGAGGAATATGGATGACTTCTCTCACCAACCAGTCTC
>DVGZ01000059.1 GCA_018712435.1 Candidatus Caccousia avicola | reverse complement strand
GCCGGATTGGTGGTTTTCGCTTATCTGCCATTGTGAATACCTCTAAAGCTCTTCTTTTTGCTGGTAGGTTATCGCAACTCCCATATCATTTCGCTTAAGCGATAGAACATTTCTTGTCGTTCTTCAATGGCTTGTTTGTTCCAATCAGACCAAGAGGACAGCAGTGAGTTCGTTCTGTTGATAGCAGTATCCTGTCCTAAATTCACCAGTTCCGAGATAGAAGAAGTGATGTAGAATTTAGACTGTTTATAGTAAGTTGCCTTGTTTGCGTAAACATCATTCTGGATTGATCTGTTGATGGTGTTTTCAAGCAAGGTAAGATTTCCAAGCCGGTTAATATATACAGAGAATTCTTCTTCATCCATGCCATACAGCTCTTTATCTGTACAAGTCTGCGGCATAATGTGTTCAATCTCAACTGCTGTTTCCGTATAGGTAGTTAAATCCTCCACCGTGGTTTTCCCTAATTTCAATGCATCTACATACGCAGTGATTTTACCGAGAATAAACTTGATTCGATATTGCTGCATACTGTTCAACCCCAAGCGAAGGAAGTTGGATTTATTATCGAGTTTCCAGTCATTCACCGTGGGAATAATAGTGTTCTTTACAAAACAATCCAAGTCCTCTACCGTAATAATATTGCGAACATCTCTGCACCACAATGCAAAAGTTCGCTCTGTGATGTTGGTCGCTATTTTATCAATTACCGTATAATAAACTACAGATTCAAGAATGCTTTTAAATTTAGCAAATGCTTCTGAGTTCATGTTGGAAGCCGCAAGAAGAAGCATCAGGTGCAGCTTATAGGACTTACCCGCCAGCAAAGGAATGTTCTTCAAATGTACATTTCCTTCCGATGCATCATCGGGCATCCTGCACTTAACATATAACTCAACATTTTGTGCCATTTTTTGAACAAACTGAAATGGAGCTTCTTGATAATGGCACTGTACGTTGTTATTGCTGAGCCAGGTATAGATCTGATCTTCACGGAGAATCCCATCTTTTTCGCTGGAGGTATCATAATTGGCCATGATAAAATAGCGAAGAAAACGGAGCGGCTTCTCATCAATTTTTTCCAGTGAACGGGTAATAGATTTCCAGTTCATATTTAGTTCTTTGAATTTGCTTCTGTCAACCTGACGGAAAACCATATTCTTAAGCAAATCCATCGGGTCAAGCCCTTTGCCTCGTTGGTTGATTGTTTCAAAAATCTTCAGTGCATCGGAAATGTCATAAGTTTCAATACGAATAAAGCTTGTTTTGTTTAGCAGAAACACAACAAATTTTTTCAAATCAGCGATTTGGGGGAATTGCTCCTGCAAAAAGTCCTGGATCGTCTTGAATGCGTCGAACAGTCTTTCTCCCGATTGTGTGATATAGTTCGGTCGTTCCTGTCCTTTTTCAATCAGCTCCAAACAATTTCCGGCATCTTCATATTGAAGCTGGAGATGATACAAGTTAATCACATCACCCTCACTATTCATAGTTGGGCTATAAATTAAATTTTCAATAACACTGGTTTGTTCACCATGATCTATGTAGATTTTTTTGATCGCACACAACAGAATAAAAAATGTGGTAAGGCGCTGCTGTCCGTCAATCAACTCAAACTGGCTGCCAGAGTCATAAGTTACAATAGTGCCAAGGAAATAAGCCTTTTGACTATCGGTATTGTAGGCATCCAGTAAGTCTGCCAACAGCTGCTCTACCTGTTCGTCTTTCCAAACATACTCTCGTTGATAGTCGGGAACAATGTAGTGGTTCTTAAATGCGGAGTTGATCGAGTGATCGTTATATTTAATATGTGTATCGGCCATCGGTTTCATCCTTTCCGGTAAATCGGTGTGTGTACACACATCATTATACAAGAATGCACCATATTTTTCAAGATTAGTTTCCCAATTCACCAAAGTAAAGCATAACTTTTCATGAACGCATTTTTGCCAAAACAAGAGCTGCTCCGCTGAATGGCAGGGCAGCTCTTGTTCGTCACCAAAAATCAATCAAGGTTTTGGTATTCCGTAACTGTCTTGAGGTAGACAGCAGGATCGCCGTTAAGGATTAAATCAGTATATGCAGCAGGGTCATTATAGATCAGATAGTCGAGTTCCGACTGTTGATACATATTATTCACTACCTCATTTTCCACAGCGATAGTGTCGATAGAAACCATGCTGCCGTCTGAAAAGCAAAGCTCTACACAAGCAGTATCAAGGTTAAATTCACAAGATAACAGGTGTTTCATGGTAAATACCTCCGTAATTCTAATATTTTGTTGCAAAAAAGAACGATGCCGGTCATGCGACTCGACATCGTTCTTTTCGTTGTTGTTTCCAACCCTGTCAGACAGATGCCGTAAAATAGTAATTTTTTAGAATTACTGTCTTACGAGCACCCATCTAACCGGCTGTGTTTTTTTGTTTCCGCCTTATGCTCCGCCTGCGGCGGAGTGCTTCTTTTCCGCTCAGGCCGCGGAGGGCCCCCCATTTCTTGCCGCCAAGAAATGGGGGAAAGAACCGCGAGGGGCCTGGCCCCTTCGAACCCCGCGCTTTGTTTTCTACGTTAGGCTTGCGCCCCCTCTCCCCCGTCACGGCCGGCCAAATTTGCGCTGACGCGCAAGACTGGCCGGCTGGTGAGGGGAATCTCCCAAAATTAGCGTGGGAAATAATTTTGGAAGATTCCGTGGGTGGGGGAACGCCTCTACGCGGGTTTGCGGATAGCACCGGGCCGCTGAAGCGTGTCAATTAGCACCACGCTGAAAATCACAGCCCACCTTCCGTGCCGCTCCGTGGATGGGCCGCGGGCTGCAAAGCAAGACCCCCTTGCGACGTCAGATCGCAAGGGGGTCGATGTGTTTCTCTATGGTTCGCCGCGGGACGCGGCGTGCGCGACTTGTGTCAAGGTTCAACCTTGAAGTAGAGGTTGTACCAGACGAGGAAGACGTAGATGGTCCAGATTTTGCGGTTGTTGTCGTGCTTGCCATGATAGTGGTCGTCAAGCAGGGCAACGAGCGCGGAGGTGTTGAAGAATTTGCGGGCCGTCTCGCTCTCGAAGGCTTCGCGCACGATGCGGTAATATTTTTCCTCGCGCAGCCAGACGCGCGTGGGGACGGGGAATCCGAGCTTCTTTTTCTGCGCCGTGGCCTGCGGCAGATGACGCATGGCGGCCTTGCGCATGGCGTACTTGGTGTTTTCCTTGTTGACGCGCAGGCGGCGCGGCAGGCGCGAGGCGACGGCGAACACTTCCTTGTCCAGGAACGGGACGCGCAGCTCGAGGGAGTTGGCCATGCTCATGCGGTCGGCTTTGAGAAGGATATCGCCCACCAGCCACACGTTGATGTCCAGATACTGCATCTTTGTCACGTCGTCCAGGCCCTGCACGCGATCGTAGATCGGTTTGGTGAGCGTCTGCGGGCGGGTGCACGGCAGACCGTCGCGCAGCAGGCGGCGCTTTTCGTCCATGGTGAACATGGAGCAGTTGCCGATGAAGTTTTCCTCGATCGGCAGCGCGCCGCGAATGAGGAAGCTTTTTCCCCGGAAGGAGAAGGGCAGCGCCTTTGCCACGGCAGCCGCCGCACGGCGAAGGAACAGCGGAAGCCGCTGGTAGCTGGCCAGATCGTCCGGCTCGTGGTAGATGTTGTACCCGCCGAACAGCTCGTCCGCGCCCTCGCCGGAGAGCACAACCTTGACGTACTCGCTCGCGATCTTCGAGACGAAATAGAGCGCGACGCAGGAAGCGTCCGCGAGCGGCTGATCCATATGATACTGCACCTTCGGAACAGCGTCCCAGTATTCGTCGGCGGAGATCACTTTATAATGGTGTTCCAGCCCGATTTTTTCACTCAGATTTTTGGCGAAATCAATCTCGTTGTAGCGATCGCCGTAGTCAAAGCCCACCGTGAAGGTTTTCTGGCCCTTGAAATAGGTGGAGACATAGCTGGAATCCACGCCGGAGGACAGGAAACAGCCGACCTCCACGTCGCTGATCTTGTGCGCGGCCACGGATTCCTCAAACACCTTCTCGATGGCGGAGACGGCTTCCTCCTCCGTCATGCTCTCGTCCGGCTGGAACTTGGGCTCCCAGTACCGGTGCGTTTCCACCTTGCCGTTGCGGTACCACAGGTAATGCGACGGCAGGAGAGCGTACACGCCCTTGAAAAAGGTCTCGGGCGGGACGACGTATTCAAAGGAAATATAGCTGTCGAGCGCGCGCTCGTTGAACTCCTTGTGAAAGCCCGGAAATTCCAGCAGGCTTTTGATCTCGGAGCCGTAGAGGAAATGACCGTCCTGCACGCAGTAGTGCAGTGGTTTGATGCCGAAATAGTCGCGCGCGAGGAACAGGCTTTCGTCCTTTGTGTTCCAGATCGCAAAGCCGAACATGCCGCGCAGGCGGGGGAGCAGATCGGGGCCCCACTCCTCAAAGCCGTGGATCAGCACCTCGGAATCGGTTTTCGTTGTGAACACATGGCCTTTTTCCAGAAGCTCCGCGCGCAGGCTCTGGTAGTTGTAAATCTCACCGTTGAAGGTGAGCACAAGGGTTTTGTCCTCGTTGTAAATGGGCTGATCGCCGCCCTCGCCCACGTCAATGATGCTCAGACGGCGGAACCCCATCGCGATTCCGGGGCCGAGGTGAAAGCCGCTGCTGTCCGGGCCGCGGTGCGTAATCACATCCGTCATGCGGCGCAAGGCAGCGTCTCTGTCCACGATTTCTCCTGTAAAACCACAAACTCCGCACATTGGCTGTTACTCTCCCATCTTATTTTCAGGCGGTTCCTCGCCGGTTGGTGTTTCGAGTGCCGCAAAATCCATTGGAGCTTCCTGCGGTGTGTCATCCGGTTCGGCCATTGCCTCGGCGATTGTTTCGGCCATCGGCTTGCCCACCCATTCGGCCACCGGCTTCGCGACCGGATCGGCGGCGGGCCCGAGAAGCTGCTCCGGTTCGGCAGTCTGTTCCGTCTCGGGCTGGGTCTGCTGCTCCGGTTCCTTTTCCGGCTCCGGCACGGAGGTTGGCTCTGGCTCCGGCGCGGGTTTCGGCTCGGGTTCCGCCGGGATCTGCTGGTCTGCCTGCGGTTCGGCGGATTCCGGCATTTCGCCGCCCTGGCGGTAACGGTACAGCAGGGCGCGCGCGAAGGCCTGGTTCACCAGAAGGAAATCGTCGCCGTCGGGCGGAAGCAGGGATTCCGCGATGGAAAGCGCCTGCCGGTACGCGGCGAAGGAGGTCATGCGGCGCACCGGTTCCTCCTCGCCTTCCACAAAGAAGGAAAAGCCGATCCGATCCTTTTCCTCGTCGCAGGAGCAGTAAAAGCCCTGTTCCACGCGCTTTCCCGTGCTGTGCGCCAGCACCAGCGCCAAAAGAAGCTTGACCAGCTCGGCGGCGCGGTCGTCCAGCCCGTCCTCAAAGAGAAGGATTTTTTCTTTGAGCGTGGCTAAAGAGCCTGTCACGCGCTTGCGCACGCCGCGAAGCTGCGGAAACTGCGCCGAGATTCCGGCAGCCTTTCTGGGATCCGGCTCTCCCGGCAGAATGTAGATCATGAAGCGCCGCCCTTTGTCGTGGTACAGGCACGGGTAGACAAGCATCGCCTGATACCCGCAGTGCGGGCACGTCCAGTCAAAAAGAGACTCGTCCAGCACGCTCAGGCGAAGGTTTGGGTTGACCTCCGCGTTGATTCCGGACCACATTCTCGCCTGCGACATCGCGCCGCAGCCGGGGCATTTCACTTCCTTTTTAATCTCTGTCGACATAGTATGATAGATACCTCTTTCAAATCTCCCAGGTTGCGCCCGCGGCGGAAGCATCCGCCCGGCGGCATAACTGTTCCTATTATAACATACCAGAATTTAAAAAGGAATACTTCCGGTTTTTAGTATGGAGAGCACGATCGAAAATATCACAGGGAAAGAAAAAGGTATGGAAAAAAAGATTACACAAATAATACTGTTATTCCGGTGTGGAATGCGATATAATGAAAAAAAGAACCCCGAAAAGGAGGAGTTTTGAGATGAGTTTTTTGGAGAACCTGGGAAACGGGATTGCCAGAGTCATAGATTCCGTGGTGGAGAAGAATCACCGTGCGTCCGTGATCAACCGTCTGCGCATCGTGATCCGCAACGAGCGCGAGAACACGGCGCGGGCCTATGTGGCGCTGGGCAAGTATTACTTTGAGAATCTGCGCGATCCGCAGAACGAGGAGACGGAGCGCCTGTGCCGCTCGGTCGAGGAGAGCACGGCCCGCATGCGCCGCGCTTTTGAGAAGATGGAGGAGATCGCTTCGCAGGCGGAGCCGCAGGACGATCCCTGCGACGGCTGCGGCGAGAGCTGCGATTCCTGCCCCTGCTGCGATCCCCAGAGGGACTGCGGCCCGCAGGAGCATGAGGAGCCTGCCCCGGGCGTTCTCTCGGATTTCTTTACAGGACGCAGACGCTTTGTCGTTCTGCCGGACGATCCGGACGAGGAAGCGGCGGCGGACGACAGCGGGATCTGGCCGTGAAGCGGGTCCTTCTTGGAATGAGCGGCGGCGTGGACAGCGCCGCCGCCGCTGTTTTCCTGCGCAGGCAGGGCTATGAGGTGGAGGGCGCGACCCTTCTTCTCGAAGGAAACGCGGACGGCGCGGGGGACGCCGCCCGCGCGGCCGCTGTTTTGGGGATCCCGCACCGCACGGTGGAGCTGCGGGAGACATTCCGCCGCGAGGTGATGGATGTATTTGCCGCCGAATACCGCGCGGGGCGCACGCCGAATCCCTGCGTTCTGTGCAACCGCGCCGTGAAATTCGGGGCGATGCTCCGCTATGCGCTCGACAACGGCTTTGACGCGGTGGCGACCGGGCATTACGCGCGGATCCGCGAGGAAAACGGGCGCTTTTTGCTGGAAGCCGTGCCGTCGAAAAAAGATCAGTCGTATATGCTGTACGCGCTTTCGCAGGAGCAGCTCGCGCATATTGTGTTTCCGATCGGTTCGCTGGAAAAGGAGCAGGTGCGCGAGGTTGCGCGGGAGGCGGGGCTTCCCGTCGCGTCGAAGCCGGACAGCCAGGATATCTGCTTTGTGCCGGACGGCGATTATGCCGCTTTTCTGGCGCGGTACGCAAACGAGCCGTTCACGCCGGGCGATTTTGTCGACGCGGCGGGAAACGTGCTGGGCCGGCATCAGGGGCTGGCGCGGTATACCGTGGGCCAGCGCAAGGGGCTTGGATCGTTTGGAAAGCCGATGTACGTCACCGCGCTCGACGCCGCCCGCAACCGTGTGGTGCTCGGCGAGGAGGGCAGCCAGTACCGCGCGGAGCTGACGGTTTCCGGGGTGAACTGGATCCCGTTTGACGCTCCCGCCGGGCCGATCCGCTGCCGCGCGAAAATCCGGTATCACGCCCCCGCCGCGCCGTGCGAGGTCACGCCGCTTCCCGGCGGGCGTGCCGCCGTGCGCTTTGACGAACCCCAGCGTTCCGTCACGCCCGGCCAGTCCGCTGTGTTTTACGACGGCGCGCTGGTGCTGGGCGGCGGATTGATTGACAGTGACACAAAGGAGGATACCCCATGAGGAGGAACAAGAACGAGGAGCTGGAGCCATGGGAGCTGCCGGACAGGCCCTTGAATCCGAAAGAAGAAGAGAAGCCATCGTCCGCCGGATCCCAGTGGGTGAACCGTCCGGCAAACAGCCAACCCGCCCCAAAGACGGCACAGAAAGCCTACGAGGTTCCGCCGCCGAACACACGGCAGGCGGGCAGGCCGGTCACAAAGCAGGCTGCCACGCGGGAGGAGCTGATCAACCAATTCCGCACCGCGCGCCGCCTGTCGAATCTGGGGGCCGTCGGTCTTGCATGCTATGCGCTGCTGTTTCTGGCGCTGGGGGCGCTGTTCGCCCTGCCGAGAATCCGCGAGGTTTACTTCTGGGATGAGGAGAAATTCGCGTGGCTGGTGGCTGCGGTGGCAAGCGGCGCGGCTCTGGTGCTGTTCGTGCTGGCGTTCGGATTTCTGAAACGGAACCGCATCGGAGCGATTGCGGCCATGGTCGTGGCGATCCTTCTGCTGTTTACCTCGGGATTCTGGGGGTTCGGCGGGGGAACGGCCTGCTTTGTGGCCCCGCTTCTGATCTTCTCCGCGATGGGGCTTGTGGGTGTGCTTTCCTATCACCGGCTGAACGCCGCGACCGCCGGAATCCCGAACGATGTGACATTTTCCGCGAAAGCTCCGCGCACGCTGGGCGGGACGCTTTTGTTTCTGTTTTTCATTCTGTGTGCGCTGGGAAGCGTGATGCTGCTGACGTTCAGCATTTCCTCATACCAGAAGGAGAAGGAAGCGGCGGAATCGTGGCCGGAGGAGATCAGCGTGGTGTCCGAAGCTCCCGAACCCGATCCCGGTGACACGGTGGCGCCCGAATGGGGCGTGGAGGAAGCGGAGGAGCCGCTGCCGGAGGAATCAGAGCCAGAGGAAAAGCCTCTGGAATGGAGTTTGGCCTCTATCCCGGACACCGGTCTCGCCATCCCGATGCCGGCTGATATGGATTTCTATGAAGGGGATTATTACAAGGAACTGTCCAGCTCTACGGGTATTACATACGCCTACAGTGTGGAATGGTATACGGATGATCCGCTTCGTGCCGATGACAAGGACACGCAGCTGCAAACGGTTCAAAGCCTGTTGGAGGGATATGGCTCGTGGGAGGATGAGCGCATTGTCGTGCCTGTGACCACCGGAGAAACGCCGGATGGGATCGTGTATGCCCAAATCAGCGTGGAATGCGATTATGGCTATGTCTACACCGTGCGGTCGTTTTTCTATGAGGATACGGTGGGCCGCGTCTCCTATACGCAGTTTGAACCCGCTGAGTGGTCTCAGGAGTATGAGACCGCCGTCACCAATTGCTTCAATCAGCTTTGTGTCGAATAAGCTCAGGCCGCATGGCCCCCCATTTCTTGCCGCCAAGAAATGGGGGAAAGAACCGCGAGGGGCCTTGCCCCTTCGAACCCCGCGCTTTGTTTTCTACGTCAGTTTGCCGCCCCCTCTCCCTCAGCGCGGCCGGCCAAATTTGCGCTGGCGCGCAAGACTGGCCGGCTGGTGGGGGAATCTCCCAAAATTAGCGTGAGAAATAATTTTGGGAGATTCCGTGGGTTGGGGAACGGCCCTACATAGGCTTGCGGATAGCACCCAGCTGCTGAAGCTTACGGCGAAGCCGAAGCGCGTCAACGCGTCAATCAGAACCCAGCTGAAAATCACAGCTAACCCGCCGTTTTTCTCCGTGAGAACAACGCGGGCGGCAAAGCAAGACCCCCTTGCGACGTAAGATCGCAAGGGGGTCGATGTGTTTTACCGTGGTTCGCCGCAGGACGCGGCGTGCGCGATTTGCGTCAAGGCTCAGCCTTGCGCGGCGTGCGCGGAGTGCGTCAAGGCTCAGCCTTGGAGGCGGCGGAAGAGGGACTTGAGGTCCTCGACGTTGGTGTCCTTCGGGTTGCCGGGACGGCAGGCGTCGGCATAAGCGGATTCCGCGAGGAAGGTGAGATCCTCTTCCTTGAGGGCGGGCAGAGTGGAGGGGATGCCCACGTCGGCGGAGAGCTTCGCGACAGCGTCGACAGCGGCCTTGCGGTACTCGGCCTGGCTCATTGCGTCCACACCGGACACGCCCATGGCGCGCGCGATCTCGCGGTACTTCTCGCCGGTGCACTCGGCGTTATACTCCATCACGATGGGGAGCATCATGGCGCAGGCCACGCCGTGGGGCGTGTCATAGACAGCGCCGAGGGTGTGCGCCATGGAGTGCGCAATGCCAAGGCCAACGTTGGAGAAGCCCATGCCCGCGATGTACTGAGCAAGAGCCATGCCCTCGCGGCCTTCCTTGGTGTTTTCCACCGCGCCGCGCAGGGAGCGGGAAATGATCTCGATGGCTTTGAGATGGAACATGTCCGTCATCTCCCAAGCGCCCTTGGTGATATAGCCCTCGATGGCGTGGGTCAGCGCGTCCATACCGGTGGCAGCGGTCAGGCCCTTGGGCATGGAGGACATCATATCGGGGTCGACGATGGCCACAACGGGCATATCGTGCGGGTCGACGCAGACGAACTTGCGCTTGCGCTCCACGTCGGTGATGACGTAGTTGATCGTTACCTCAGCGGCGGTACCGGCTGTGGTCGGCACGGCGATGATCGGGACGCAGGGCTTCTTCGTGGGAGCCACGCCTTCCAGGCTGCGCACGTCGGCAAACTCGGGGTTGTTGATGATGATGCCGATCGCCTTGGAGGTGTCCATGGAGGAGCCGCCGCCGATGGCGATGATGTAGTCGGCTCCGGCGTCCTGGAACGCCTTCACGCCGTCTTTCACGTTTTCAATCGTCGGGTTGGCCTTGATGCCGGAGTAAACGGCATAAGCCAGACCGGCCTTGTCCAGCAGATCCGTGACCTTGGCCGTCACGCCGAACTTGATGAGATCCGGGTCGGAGCAGATGAGGGCTTTCGAGAAGCCGCGCGCCTTGGCTTCCGTGACGATCTCCGCGATCGCACCGGCGCCGTGGTAGGAGGTTTCATTGAGCATAATGCGGTTTGCCATAATTTCGGTCACTCCTCGTCAAAAATAAAAAGGGGCGTGCGCCAGCAGGACGCACGCCCTCTGTACCTTTCATGGTACAAAAACGGGACAAAAAAGTAAAGTGACAGAAACAAAGAAATGTCTATTTTTCCGAATCTTCCGTGGGCGGCTGCTCCAATTCCCCCAGCAGGCCATGCTGCCGGAACAGCTCCGCCAGCGGGGCGGGGAAGGCCCGCACCATGCGGAAGGCGAGCAGGGCCGGGCTGTCCGGCATGCCGCCGAGCACCCATTTCACCGTCATCGCAATGGCTCCGCAGCAGTAGGCTTCCAGAAGGAACGCCATATCTTCGTCGGGCGATTGCCCGGTTTTGCTCCGGATTAAGTCGGTGAAGAAGCGGAGGATCAGCTCCAAATCGTGGTCGCGCAGGGAATTCTGCGCGTTGGAACGGAAGGCCGCGCGGAAAAAGACACGCTCCTGCCGGATAAACGCGAACTTGCGCTCATAGCCCTCGCGCACGGTGCGTCCGCTGCCCATGTGCTCGAAGGATTCGAGGAGCAGCTTGTCGAAATACCAGTTGATCAGATCGTATTTATCCGCAAAATGGCGGTAAAACGTCTGCCGCGCCACGCCCGCTTCGCGGACAATGCGGCTGACGGTCAGGCTGTCCACGGGGGTGTCGCGCATGCAGCGGCGCGCCGCGTCCGCCAGCTTATATTGGATCGCTTCGCCGCGCTCTTGTGCCATTGCGTTTCCTCCTGATCTGCGCCCTTTCGGGAAGGCGTTCCGATTACAGCAGCTCGATTCCCGCGTCGCGGCAGGCGGCGAGGGTGGCGTCGTCCCACACGGAAACCTGCACCTCTCCGATATGCGCCTTGTGCAGCAGCAGCATGCACAGACGGGACTGTCCGATACCGCCGCCGATCGTGAGCGGCAGCTTGCCTTCGAGCAGCATCTTGTGGAAGGTCAGGGAACGGCGGCTGTCGCAGCCCGCCTCGGTGAGCTGGCGATCCATGGCCGCCGGGTCAACGCGGATGCCCATGCTGGACAGCTCAATGGAGCGGTCGAGCACCTCGTCCCAGAACAGCAGGTCGCCGTTGAGCGTCCAGTCGTCGTAGTCCGGGGCGCGGCCGTCGTGGCGCTCGCCGGAGCGCAGGCGGCCGCCGATCTGCATGAGGAAGGCGGTGCGGCATTCGGCCAGCAGCGCGTCCTCGCGCTCCTTCGGGGAGAGGTGCGGCCAGCGATCCTCCAGCTCCTGCGTTGTCACAAAGGTGATATCGCGGGACAGCCCACCGGGAAGCTGGGGGAAATAATATTGCAGTTCTTCGAGCGTGTTGCAGATCACGCCCGCAATTTTCCGGACGGTTTCCTTCAGATAATCCACATTGCGATCCTCGGGAAGAATGACTTTTTCCCAGTCCCACTGGTCGACGTAGATCGAATGCAGGTTGTCAAGCTCCTCGTCGCGGCGGATGGCGTTCATGTCTGTCAGAAGGCCGTTGCCGGGGTGGAAATCGTAGCGGTACAGGGCCATGCGCTTCCACTTGGCCAGCGAGTGCACGACCTGCGCGCCCTCACCGCCGACGGCGGGAATGTCGAACGCCACCGGGCGCTCCACGCCGTTGAGATCGTCGTTCAGGCCGCTGGACGGCTCAACAAACAGCGGGGCAGTGACGCGCTTGAGATGCAGCGCAAGGCACAGCTTCTGCTGAAACAGGTTCTTGATCAGGCCGATGGCCTTCTGTGTGTCGTACAGCCCGAGACAGGAGCGGTACCCCTCCGGAATCCAAACATGGTTCATGTCGATCACTCCCTCGCCCCTGCGCGCGCAGGGGCAGAATTGTGCGGAATCCTGTTTTTGCAGGAAACCGGTTGATAAATTGCAAAATAATATTTTTTATTGTACCGCATGAAAGCAAGTCCTGTCAAGCGGGATCAGCTCTCCCAGCCACGGTTCTGCGCCATTTCCAGGTATTGCTGCCAGGTGATCAGCACCTGACGGGGCTTGCTGCCCTCGTGCGGTCCCACAACACCCATCTGTTCCATCTCGTCGACCAGACGGCCGGCGCGGGCGTAGCCCAGGCGCAGCCTGCGCTGCAAGAGCGACGTGGACGCCTGCCCGGCTTCCACGACACAGCGGACCGCTTCGGGGATCATCGGATCGCCCTCGGGGGAATCGCTGTCGCCGGACTGCTCCTGTGTGCCGCCGCGCTCAATTTCTTCCATCACGCCCTCGTCATACTCGGCGGAAGCGGCCTGACGGATGAACTCCACAACGGCTTCAATTTCACGGTCGTCGATGAAACAGCCCTGCACACGGGTGGGTTTGTTGTTGCCAATGGGGGAGAAGAGCATATCTCCGCGTCCAAGCAGCTTTTCCGCGCCGCCCATGTCCAGAATGGTGCGGGAGTCCACCTGTGAGGACACCGCGAACGCAATGCGGCTGGGGATGTTCGCCTTGATGATACCGGTAATAACGTCCACGGACGGCCGCTGCGTCGCAATGACCAGGTGCATTCCGGCGGCGCGGGCCATCTGCGCCAGACGGCAGATGGAGTCCTCCACCTCGTTCGGAGCGGCCATCATGAGGTCGGCCAGCTCGTCAATGATAATGACAATCTGCGGCATATGCTCCATGCGCATGCCCTGCTCGTCAATGTAGTTGCGCTCCTGGGCCAGACGGTTATAGGAGTTGAGATCGCGCACGTTGTTGGCGGCAAACTGCTGATAGCGGCGCAGCATCTCCGTCACCGCCCAGCCGAGCGCTCCGGCGGCCTTGCGCGGGTCCGTCACCACGGGGACGATGAGGTGAGGAATACCGTTGTAGATTCCCAGCTCGACCACCTTCGGGTCGATCATGAGGAAGCGCACCTCCTGCGGCGTGCTCTTGTAAAGCAGGCTCACAATGAGCGAGTTGATGCATACGGATTTACCGGAACCGGTGGAACCTGCGATCAGCAGGTGGGGCATCTGCGCCAGATCGGCCATCACCAGCTCGCCCGCGATATCGCGCCCAAGCACCGTGGTGAGCGGGCTTTCGGCGCGCCGGAACGCGGAGGATTCGATCAGCTCGCGCATGCGCACCGTGCTGACCTTGCGGTTCGGCACCTCAATTCCCACGGCGGCTTTGCCGGGGATCGGGGCCTCGATGCGAACGCCTGTGGCGGCAAGGTTCAGGGCGATGTCGTCGGAGAGGTTTGTGATTTTGCTGATCTTCACGCCGGCAGCGGGCTGAAGCTCATACCGCGTTACCGCCGGGCCGCGGCACGCTTCCAGCATGGTGGCGCGCACGCCGAAGCTTTGCAGCGTCTCAATCAGCTTTTCGCCGTTGGCGTTCAGCTCCTCCTCCACCGAGTCCATGTCCGGTTCGGGGCTGTATTCCAGCAGGGAGGTGGGAATGGCGGGCACCTCGACAGTCGGCGTTTTCGGGGCGGGACGGATCGGCTTGACGGTGGCCTGGAAAACAGGCTGGGCCGCCGGTGCGGGAGAACTGGCGGGGGTGCTGTTCGCCGGAACAACGGGCGTTTCCGTGGGTTCCGCCACAGTTTCCGTGGGTTCCGCAGGAGCCGTTTCTGAGGAAGGTTCGCCGGATGCTTCCTGTAAGGGTTCCCCGGCAGGCTCCGTCGCAGGGCTGGAACAGTCGGAGAGTTCGGCGGGTGCGGGGGAAGCTTCCGCGACAATCTCGGCCGGTTCCGTCTCGCTTTCCTGGGAAATCTCAGGGGAAGCCTCCTCCCCCTCCTCCGGTTCCTCGTCGGGGAATTGCTCAATATCCCAGTTGGTGAAGAAGGGATCGTCGTCCCAGTCGTCGCTGTTATCCACATACACATAGTGGCCGGATCCGGCGGGAGGAGGCAGGGGAAGGTCCGGCTGTTCCGGTTCGGGGGCCAGCGGGCCACGGGTCAGGGGAGCGGGGGATTCGGAGGATGACGCGGCGGCTTGCGCGTGATCAAGCAGCGCCGCCAGTGCTTGGGCCTGCTCCTCCTCCGTCAGAACGGGCGGGGCGGAGGGTATCGCTTCCGGTTCTGGCTCCGATTCCGGCTTCGGCTCCAGCTCGGGTTCGGGCTTAGGTTCCGGCTCCGGAGTGGGAGGAACCGGTTCCACGGTTTCCGTTGGTTCCTCGTTCTCCTCCGCTTCCGGGGAGAGACGCATCAGCGGGGCAGGGCGGCCGGAGGGCTGAGAAACCGCCTGTTCCAGCCGGTCCCAGATGGAGACATCCGCTGGGACGGCGGCAGGAGCGGCAGGTTCAACAGTCTCCGCCATGGGGTCAGGAGCGGAAACAGCGGGTTCGACAGACTCCGCCACGGGAGTCGGAGCGGAAACAGGAGGTTCGACAGACTCCGCCACGGGGGCGGGGGCAGGAACGGTAGGTTCAGCAGGTTCCGTCGCCGGGGCAGGAGCAGGAACAACGGGTTCAGCAACCTCCATCACCGGGGCAGGAGCGGAAACAGCAGGTTGAACAGGCTGATGTGCCGGTTCCGAGACAAGGGCGATCAGCCGCTCGCGTGCGGTGGGCTCACGCGGTGTCTCCGCTTCCGGACGGGACACGGGCGCGCGCCCATCGGGTGAACGGGCGGAGAATACCGGCGGGGCCGGGATCAGACGGGCCGGAATCAGGATGCTGCGCGGATTGGGGCGGGGCTTTCCGTAGATCTCCCGCACGCGGTAGGCCGCGGGCTTTGGCGGCTCCGGCTTGAGCGGCACGGCCACGGGATAATATGGCTTTTTCGGCAGCGACGCATAGTAGGAGCGGTACGGCTCCGGCACCACATTCCGCTGAGCGGCCGGGCGGCGCGCCGGCGGCTGGGAAGCGGGGCGCGGCTGCACCGAGGGACGGGTCCCCGCATGCGTGGAAGACGGAGTCTGCGGACGGGGAACAGAAGCCTGCGGACGCGCGGCAGAGGATGTTCCCGCCGATGAGGTTGTCTGCCGCTGCGTGGAGGGCTTTGCCTGCGCATTTTCCTGCCGGACAGGGGGCTTTTGAGCGGCGGGCTTTTGCGTGGGCGTGTCCAGCGCAATGTCGATATTAAACGGCCTGCGCGTCTGCGAAACCGGTCCTGATTCCCGCAGGGCGCGGCGGCGCTCCTCCACGGGGTCGCGCGGCGGCTCGGGCCGGGGCCTCGGGGTGCTCCGGCGCGGTTCCTCCTCGCGTCCGTGCCCAAAGAGAGCGGAAAACCATCCTTCTTTTTTCCTTTTGTCGTGTCTGCTGGGCACCCCAGTCACCTGACCTTCCCGATAAGTTTGCGGCCCCAAAGGGGTCTGTGTGAGAAGAAAAGCCGCCCGGCAATGGAGCGCGGGCGGGATAGCGTGCTATATATAATAGGATAGGAATATTATAGGGCTTTGCGGCGGCGTTTGTCAAATCCGGGGGAACAAAAAAAGTACGCCCCGAAGGGCGTACCGAAAATCTGATATAAAGTTATACTAGATTTATCTTCTGGCTGCAAAGCAATCGCTGCAGTAGACCGGACGGTCTTCTCTGGGCTGGAACGGAACCTTGCAGGGCTTTCCGCACTCGGCGCAGACAGCGTCGAACATCTCGCGGGTACCACCGGCTTCGCCTCTGGCCGTCTTACGGGCGGCACGGCAGGCCTTGCATCTCTGGGGCTCGTTGGTGAAGCCCTTCTCCGCGTAGAACTCCTGCTCACCAGCGGTGAACACGAACTCGGCGCCACATTCTTTGCAGATTAAAGTCTTGTCCTCGTACATTGGATGCTATACCTCGTTTACTCAAAATATGTGCACCGAGACTGGCTCAGGCACTGTGATAACTATACGCTATCTTTTCCCTTTTGTCAATAGGTTCCAAAAAAGAAAGTTTTTTCTCTGAAAAAAACAGAAAAGCAGACGAATTTCTTATCTTTCCGATACCACCATACAGAATTGTTCCAATTTCTTGGTAGTTTTCCACACAAAACCGAAATTTTTAATGTGGCAAAAGAATTTTAACGCCTGTTTTCCCTTGTGTTTTCCGATGCGCCGGGATATAATAAAGGCGAAATATCCGGCTGTGCCGGAAAAAAGGGCTTTGCCCGGGGAAGGAGCTTCCTTTATGGATGTCAAAATCCTCGAGTTTTTCCGCGATTTTCTGCACAACGACTTCACCCGTTTCTTTTTTCCGCTGATCAGCTTTCTGGGAAATGCCGGGCTGATCTGGCTGACGATTGCGGTGATCCTGCTGTGCGTCCGGCGCTGGCGGCGTGTGGGCGTGCTGCTGCTTGTGGCGCTCGCCGTCACCTTTTTGATCAATGATATTATCCTGAAAAACATCGTGGAGCGGCCGCGCCCCTTTGTGGATCATCCGGAGCTGATTCCGCCGATCCGTCTGCCGGATGGCTTTTCGTTTCCCAGCGGGCACTCAGCTTCCTCGTTTGCGGCGGCGGCTGTGCTGCTGTTTTGCGGGAAACGGTGGTGGGGGATCGCCGCCCTGATCCTCGCGGGGCTGATCGCGTTCTCGCGCGCGTTCCTCTTTGTGCACTATCCCAGCGATGTGCTCATCGGCTCGCTGCTCGGCTTTGCCGTGGGGACGGCCTGCGTCTTTCTGGCGCGCCGTTTTTTCCCGTCGGAAACGCCGCTGGGCGCGGGAAAAGCGGATTGACAAACCCCTTTCTTGCCGCTATACTGAGAGACAGAAGGAAACGGCCCACAGGGCCGATAAAAAAGGAGAGTATGCAAAATGGATAAGTATGTTTGCAACGCCTGCGGTTATATTTATGATCCCGCCGTCGGAGATCCGGATAACGGCATTGCCCCCGGCACCTCGTTTGCGGCTCTGCCGGACAGCTGGGTGTGTCCGCTGTGCGGCGTCGGCAAGGATATGTTCAGCGAGGAATAAGTCCTCCGGAACCAAAAGCAAGCGTTCAAGCCTTCCCCCGTGGTTTTGTACCGCCGGAGGAAGGCTCTTTTTTTGTCTTGTTTCTACAAAAAACGCAAACGATTTCCGCTCGCGCTTTACTATTAACACTTTGTTCATATATTTATCACCTAATAATCACTTGGCGCTGATAAACTTGGGATTGCAATTATGGGGGATTTTCGCTAAAATAAGAACCGTGCGCATGGAGCAAAATTCAGAGAACTGACAAATCGAAAGATTTGACTGTCCCCTCCCCGCTCTTTGGCGCAGGACCCCCACAGGGGAGAGGGCAAAGCATATAGGAGGAATTCAGGATGATCGAGGTCAAAAACCTCACGAAGCGGTACGGCTCAAATGTGGCTCTGGACCATGTGAGCTTCTCCGTGGAGGAGGGTACTATCCTGGGCTTTCTGGGGCCGAACGGCGCCGGTAAGTCCACCACGATGAACATCATCACAGGCTACCTCTCCGCCAGCGAGGGCGAAGTGACGGTGGCGGGACACAGCATCCTCGACGAGCCCGCCGAGGTGAAGAAGCTCATCGGCTATCTGCCGGAGATGCCGCCGCTGTATATGGACATGACGGTCAAGGAGTACCTTGATTTCATGTACGACCTCAAAAAGGTCAAGATCCCGAAGGAGAAGCACATTAAGGAGATCTGCAATCTTGTCAAGATCAACGATGTGTATAAGCGCCTGATTGCGAACCTTTCCAAAGGCTACAAGCAGCGCGTCGGCATCGCGCAGGCCCTGCTGGGCAATCCGCCGGTGCTGATTCTCGACGAGCCGACCGTCGGCCTTGACCCGAAGCAGATCATCGAGATCCGCAACCTGATCAAGAATCTGGGCCGCAACCATACAGTGGTGCTCAGCTCCCACATCCTGCCCGAGGTGCAGGCCGTGTGCGAGAGAATCCTTGTGATCAACAAGGGTGTGATCGTCGCGGACGGCACGCCCGACAAGCTCAGCCATGACCTGTCGAGCGATCACCGCCTGATCGCCCGCATCGAGGGTCCGGAGCATGAGGTCCTGCAAAATCTGCGCTCGATCAAGAACGTCATCGAGCTGCAATCCTTCGGAGAGAAGGAGCCCGGCGTGTGCGAGTATTCGATCGAAGGCGCGCCCGGCAAGGATCTGCGCCGCGACCTGTTCGCCTGCTGCACCCGCTGCGGCATGCCGCTTCTCGCGCTCAAGAGCAGCGATCTGTCGCTTGAGGACGTGTTCCTGCGCCTGACGAGCGATTCGTATATTCCGAAATCCATTCAGCATCCCGCGGTGATTCCGTCGGAGAGCCGCGAAGTGAAGGAAGGAGGGGATGAGGCATGACAGCTATTTGGAGACGTGAGCTGCGTTCCTATTATTATTCCCCTATCGCGTATGTGTTCATGGGAGTCGTTCTGTTCCTGTTCGGCGTGTATGATTTCCAGGTCGTCATGACAGGCTCCTCCTATTACATCGGCCAGGTGTACGGCATCATGTTCACCTGGTGCATGCTGTTCCTGCCCGCGCTGACGATGAAAACGCTCAGTGAGGATCGCAAGAACAAGACGGACCAGGCCCTGATCACCGCGCCCGTGAGCGTGACGGCGATCGTCTGGGGCAAGTTCCTGTCCGCCTTCACCGTGTATTTCATCACACTGGCCATCACGCTGATCCCCGCGTTCATCATCGGCGCGTTCTCGGATCCGTCCTGGGCAAGCATTTTCGGCAACTTTGTTGCTTCGCTGCTGTACGGCGCGGCCATCATCGCGATCGGTGTGTTCATCTCCTCCCTCACGGAGAGCCAGATCGTCGCGCTGGTCGGCACCGTCGGCGTGAGCATCCTGCTGATGCTGATCGATTCCTTCGGCAGCGCTCTGAGCAACATGCTCGGCAACACCTTTTTGCAGACCATCGTGTCCTGGATCTCCTTCCAGGCGCGTTATACCCCCTTCACCAACGGTATTTTCAACATCTCCAGCGTTGTCTTTTTCCTGAGCGTCGTCGCGGTGTTCAATTTCCTGACCGCCCGCAGGCTCGAAAGCAGAAGATGGAGCTAAAGGGAGGCATAAAACGATGAATCACGACAACGAGAAGAACCCGCGCGTGGATAACACGCCGGAAAATACAGAGGACGTAAACGCGGCCGCTCCGGCGGAGCAGACCGAAGCCGCACAGGATTCCGCCCCGGAAATTTCCGAGGAAGTGCAGGCTGCCGCCGATCAGGCGAAAAAGCGCAGCGAGGAAAAAAAGAAGAAGAATAAGGATAAGAAGAAGGAAAAAATGACCCTCAAGCAGCGGCTCACCAGCCAGAAGTTCAAGCATGGCTCCATGGCCACCGCTTTGACGGCTGTGTTTATTGTGGCCGTTGTCCTGGTGAACGTGCTTGTCGGCATCCTGGGCGAGCGCTTCCCGTCCATGAACCTTGATATGACCAAATCCGCGGATAACAGCCTCTCCGAGGAAGCCGCCGAGGTGGTTGACACGGTGGATGAAAAGACCGAGATCATCATCATGATGGAGGAAAGCACCGCCAAGTCGAACGCCAACTATCAGAAGGTGGACGCCATCTCTGCGAAGATGGCCGAGCGCAATTCCAATATCACCGTCGAATACAAGAACCCGGACAAGGAGCCCGGCATGCTCAGCGAGTATGACGGCCTGACCTCCGGCAGCGTTCTGGTGCGCACGGAGAAGCGGTACCGCGTGGTTACCTCCTCCGATCTTTTCCCCGTGAAGTACGACCAGAGCACCTACCAGCAGATCAGCTACACGGATGTCAACGGCGCTCTGGCTTCGGCTCTCAGTGCGGTGAACGCCGACACCATGCCGATCGTCGCCTTTGACACCGGCCACGATGAAATGCTGGATATGACCTCCTACAAGGAGATTTTGAACGACAACAACTTTGACACCGTGGATTTCAACCTTCTCACCGAGGAGATTCCCGAGTCCGCGCAGATCGTTGTGCTGGGCGTTCCCGCCACCGACCTTTCCGAGGCCGAGGTGGAAAAGCTGAACACCTATCTGAACGATACCTCCACCTCGATGGATCGCAGTGTGATGGTGGTATCCTATCCGGCGCAGGGCGAGCTTCCCGTGCTCAACAGCTATCTGAACGAGTGGGGCATGAACGTGACCCCCGCTGAGGTCATCGAAGGCGATTCCTCCAGCTATGTTCAGTCTCCGGAGATGATTCTCGCAAACGTTTCCGATTCTCTGGATCTCGACGGCGCGGACAGCTACAGCTATATTCTCAGCCCGCAGACCAACCCGATCGAAATTCTCTGGGAAGGCCGCAACAGCGTTTCCACGCATCCGCTGCTGACCTCCTCCGAGTCCAGCTACATCTATGACGTGGCCACGCAGGAGGAAAAGACGGACGAAACCGGTTCGTATAATCTGGCCGCCGCGGGCGTGAAGATGATCAAGGGAGAAGACGGCGAATACTTCAACGCCAATGTTATCGTCATCGGCAGCCCCTATCTCTTCAACGCTTCCTTCACCGGCTCCTCCACCTATGGAAACGGCCAGTATATCGCGGATCTCTCCAAGTACGCGACGGGAACCACCGGTTCCTCCACAGCGGTTTACAGCACGCCCACGCAGACCATCACCTATGATATCGCGATGTCGGGCGGACAGATCATGTTCATCGGTCTGGGCGTATTCACCGTCCTGATTCCGCTCGCCTTCCTGATCACCGGTATCGTTGTGTTCTTCCGCAGGAGGCATCTGTAAATGAAAAAAAACAGCAAATATCTGATTATCGCCCTGGCCTGCGTCGTGGTCTTGGGCGGCGCCGTCGCCGCCCTGACGCTGACGGGCGGCACGGGGGAGGATACGTCCTCCTCGGCGGCCGCGTCCTCCTCGTCCACCATTGCCCTGATTGACAAGACGGACGAGGATCTGGCCAGCGTTACCGTCACGAACGAGACGGGTACCATCACCATCCACGCCCACACCGAGACGATCGAAACCTCCTCCACTTCGGAGGAAGCTTCCTCCGGCAGCGAGAGCGCGTCCAGCGAAACCGCCGAACCGGAGGTCGAGGTGGTCTATGAGGTTGACGGCCTGGAGGGCCTGGCGCTGAGCGACAACGTTTCCACCGTCGCAAGGGCAGGCTATTCCCTGACGGCGCAGAAGTCTATCGGCACGGTGGAGAATCCCGAGGAATTCGGGCTGACCGATCCCACTGCGACGGTTTCGGCCGTGTATCAGGACGGTTCCACCTATTCCTACAGCATCGGCGTGGAAAATGGCGGCTATTACTATGTCCAGCCGGACGGCTCGGATGAGGTGTATCTTGCCTCCATCAGCTCCGTTCTGTTTAATTCCATCAACGATCTGGCCGATACCACGCTCTTTGAGCTGGAGGTCGGTGAGGATACGTCCAGCGCCGCCAGCGTCGCGCAGACGACCGGCACCTATACCGAGTCCGCGATTCTGAACGTTCTGCATCTCTCCGGCACGGCGTTTGAGCGCGCGGTGACGATCGAGTACGATCCCGAAGACGGCTATCTGATGACGGAACCCCGCCATGCCACGGCGGATTCCACGAAGATGTCGGAAATCACGACGTCTCTCACCAGCCTTTCCGCGGACAGTCTGGTGAAAGCGCATCCCTCGCAGGAGGATTTGGAGTCCTACGGTCTTGCGGATCCCGCTGTGGTTTGTGAGTTCACCTGCAATGGCAAGGAATATCTGCTGAAGCTTTCCGCCACGGATGCCGACGGAAACCGCTACATTGTGTATGACGGTATCGACGCGGTGTTCCAGATTGCGAACAGCACGGTAACGTCCTGGGCGGACGCGGATCCGTTCTATCTGCAAAGCACGCTCACCCTTCTTCCGAACATTGTCACGGTAAGCGGGATGGATCTGACGGCAAACGGTCAGAATTATCACTTTACCATTGACCGCGAGGAGGACGAGGAGGAGAGCACCGAGGATAATACCGCCTACATTTACACGGTGACGAACGGTGACGGCACGGTGCTGGACTATGAGGAGAACTTCAAACATTTCTACCTCACTCTGATCTCGATCACTGTCGCGGAGGACAGCTGGGAGATGCCTGCCGGCGAACCGCAGTTTACCTGCACCTTCTCCTATTATGACGGCTCGGATCCCGACACGATCGAATACTACAAGGTTTCCGACCGCCGCTATGCGATCGTGGCCAACGGGGAACTGATGGGTCTTGCCCTCTCCGACACCGTGGATCTCGCCATGAACAACCTCGTCTTGCTCAACAACGGCGAAACCGTCCCCGATCCAAATTGAATTTGGACACAAGTCGCGCAAGCGGCAAGGCTGAGCCTTGACGCACTTCGCGCACGCCGCGTCCCGCGGCGAACCATGGCGAAAGAAATTGACCCTCTTGCGATCTGACGTCACAAGAGGGTCTTGCTATGCAGCCCGCGTTGTTTCCATGGAGAAACCCGGCAGGTGAGCTGCAATTTTCAAGCTGGCTGTTTCCGATCGCGCGCCGTGGGCAGCAGCAATACAAAAGCCGCTTTGCGTTAGAAATCGCAAAGCGGCTTCGTTTCCATTTTAGATTGGCTTGTGTTTTTCCCTTTACTTTCCCGCCTTCAAAATCGCACCGGTGTTGCCGGAGGTCACGAGGGAGGCGTAGCGGGCGAGGTAGCCGGTCGTGATACGCGGGGCGCGCGGCTGCCACTTGGCGCGGCGCGCGGCCAGCTCCTCGTCGGAGACGCGCACGTTCAGCTGGTTGTTCATGATGTCCACGTCGATGATGTCGCCCTCCTCCACGAGCGCGATCGGGCCGCCCACAGCGGCTTCCGGGGAAACGTGGCCGATGGCCGCGCCGCGCGTCGCGCCGGAGAAGCGTCCGTCCGTGATGAGCGCCACGGTGGAGCCAAGGCCGCGTCCCATGATGGCCGAGGTCGGGTTGAGCATTTCACGCATGCCGGGGCCGCCCTTCGGGCCTTCGTAGCGGATAACCACCACGTCGCCATCGACGATCTTGCCGCCCATGATGGCTGCCATTGCGTCCTCCTCGCAGTCAAAGACGCGCGCCGGGCCGGAATGCTGGAGCATCTCGGGCGCGACGGCGGAGCGCTTCACGACGCAGGAATCGGGCGCAAGGTTGCCGCGCAGCACCGCGATGCCGCCGGTCTTGCTGTACGGATTCTCCACCGGACGGATGACCTCGGGATTCTTGTTCACGCTGTTCGCGATATTCTCCCCGACCGTCTTGCCCGTGCAGGTGATCAAATCCGTCTGGAGCAGGCCCAGCTTGTTGATCTCATGCATCACAGCGTACACGCCGCCCGCCTCATAGAGATCCTCAATGTGGTGCGGGCCAGCCGGGGCCAGATGGCAGAGGTTCGGCGTGCGGTCGCTGATGTCGTTTGCCATATCCATGTTCAGCTCGATGCCGGCCTCATGCGCAATAGCGGGCAGGTGAAGCATGCTGTTGGTGCTGCATCCGATCGCCATGTCCATCGTCAGTGCGTTGCGGAACGCACCCTCGGTCATGATGTCGCGCGGGCGGATGTTGCGGCGCACCAGCTCCATGATCTGCATGCCCGCGTGCTTCGCCAGACGGATGCGCTCGGAGTAGACGGCCGGGATCGTGCCGTTGCCGGGCAGACCCATGCCGAGCACCTCGGTCAGGCAGTTCATCGAGTTCGCCGTATACATGCCGGAGCAGGAGCCGCACGTCGGGCAGGTCTTTTCCTCAAACTCGCGCAGCTTTTCCTCGCTGATTTTGCCAGCCGCGAACGCGCCCACCGCTTCGCTGGCCGCGGAGAAGCTGACCTTGCAGCCGTCCACCGTGCCCGCCAGCATCGGGCCGCCGCTGACGAAGATCGCCGGCAGGTTCAGACGCGCCGCCGCCATGAGCAGGCCGGGCACGTTTTTGTCGCAGTTCGGCACCATCACAAGGCCGTCAAAGCCGTGCGTCATCGCCATGCACTCGGTCGAATCCGCGATCAGATCGCGCGTCACGAGCGAATACTTCATGCCCGCGTGGCCCATGGCAATGCCGTCGCACACCGCGATCGCCGGGAACACCGCCGGGGTGCCGCCCGCCATCGCAACGCCGAGCTTGACCGCTTCCACAATCTTATCAATGTTCATATGTCCCGGCACGATCTCGTTCTGCGAGCTCACAATGCCGATTAAGGGACGCTTCATCTCCTCCTGCGTGAAGCCGAGCGCGTTGAACAGCGCGCGGTGAGGAGCGTTTTGCAGCCCGTTGATGATGGATTCGCTTTTCATAGGATACCGCCATCCTTTCTATACTTTCACGAGGTTATCATACAAGTATTATACTTGTCGTACATCTATTTGTCAAGAAACATCCTCCGGATCCGGAGCCTGCGCCGCGTCCTGCTGGGCAAGGAGCACGTCGCGGATCAGATTCACCAGATCCTCACGGGTGGAAAGCTCTCCGGCACGGCGGCGGAATTCAGCCGCGCCGCGCACGCCCTTCATATACCAGCCGGCGTGCTTTCTGGCCTCGTTCATGGCGCGCGCTTCGCCTTTGAGCGCGCACATCGCTTCGATATGCTTGGCCATCACCGTCAGACGCTCATAGATACCCGGCGCGGGGATGATCTGCGTTTTGTCGATCAGGCAGGCGTTGATCTGCTGGAAGATCCACGGATTTCCGAGAGCGGCGCGCCCCACCATAACAGCGTCGCAGCCGGTGGTTTCGAGCATCTTCGCGGCGGCGGCGGGGCTGGTGACGTCGCCGTTGCCGATGACGGGGATGGAGACAGCCTGTTTGACCTGCCGGATGATGTCCCAGTCGGCGGGCGGGCCGTACATTTCGTCGCGCGTGCGGCCATGCACCGTGACGGCGGAGGCCCCGGCATGCTCGCAGACGCGGGCGATCTCCACGGCGTTGACGCTGTTCTTGTCCCAGCCCTTGCGGATTTTCACCGTGACGGGAACCGGGACGGCGCGCACGACGGCGGAGACAATCGCGCCGCAGAGGAGGGGGCTTTTCATGAGCGCGGAGCCGGAGCCGTTGTTGGCGATTTTGGGAGCGGGGCACCCCATATTGATATCAATAAAATCCGGGGAATACTCCATACAGATTTTCGCGGCCTCGGCCATGATATCCGGTTCATAGCCGAAGAGCTGGATCCCGGCGGGATGCTCGTCGGGGCTGAGGTGCATGAGCTCGGGCGTTTTCTTGTCGTGGTAATGCAGCGCTTTGGCGCTGACCATCTCGGTGATGGTAGCGGCTGCGCCGAAGCGGGCGCAGAGGGAGCGGTAAGCTTCGTCGGTGACGCCCGCCATGGGAGCGAGGAGGGCGAAGCCGTTGAGGGTAACAGAACCAATTTGCATAGGGAGTTCCTCCGTGACAAATGGGATAAAATATGATAAGCTAAGAAAGCTGACGGGAAGTACGGCGGAGCCGCTTGAAGTTTTCGTCCACCTTTTTCCAAAAGGTGGCGGGGCTTGGGGCAGCGCCCCAATAAAAGCGCCGCAGGCGCAAGCACATCCGTGCCAAGCAAAAAACAGCGAAGCGCCTTTTTTGCGCCCTCGCGAGCCAAGCAAAGCTCGTTTCCCAACCAGCCCTGGCACGTTCGCACCAAGCCCTGCACGCCCCCGCAAGCTGAGAGCATCCCGCAAACCGCCATAATTCACGGCCTTTTTTCGTAATCGCGCACCCGGGAGCCTTTCCAACCCGTCCAAACTCGTTTGCTTTCTGACTATTCATTATATAAAAGAACCGGAGGAATTACAATGTCAAATCCCACAACCCTGTCCACCGAAGCCATCGTAACCCCGGAGATGCTGGCCTGCCACGTCGGTTCCGGCTCTCTGCCCGTGCTGGCGACCCCGATGGTCGCGGCGCTTCTGGAGCAGTCCGCCTGTCTGCTGGCGCAGAAATACCTTGACGAGGGCATTACCTCCGTCGGCACAAAGCTTTCCCTTTCCCATGACGCTCCCTCTCCCGAGGGCGCGCACATCACCGCGACGGCCACTCTCGTCGCGCAGGAGGGCCGCGTGTTCCGCTTCACGCTGGAAGCGCGCGACGACGCGGGCGTGATTGCCACCGGCACGCATGAGCGCGTGTCCGTGAAAGCCGCTACCTTCCCGGAGAAGGCGGCCGCCCGCCTGCCTCGGTGAGTCCGATGCGTCCGCGTTTTTCCGCCGTCCTGTTTGATCTTGACGGCACTCTCACCGAATCGCACCCCGGCATCCTGCACTGTGTCCGTCTTTCCCTGGAAGAAATGGGCTTGCCCATCCCGCCGGAGGATACGCTGCGCCGCTTCATCGGCCCGCCGCTCTGGTACAGCTACACCACCTTCTGCCATCTGACTTCGGAGCAGGCCGAGGAAGCCGTGGAGCGCTACCGCACGCATTACCGCGCGGGCGGGTATCTGGAATGCGCCGTCTATCCGGGAATCCTTCCTTTGCTGGAGGATCTGCGCGCCGCCGGGGCAAAGCTGGCCGTCGCCACCGCCAAGCCCGCCAAGATGGCGCACGCCGTCTGTGAGAGCTTCGGGATTCTGTCCCGTGTGGATTTCATGTCCGGCAACCGCGAGGATGAAAAGGGCATGGGCAAGCGCGGCCTGATTGAAGCGGCCTGCGCCGGGCTGGACGTTTCGCCGCGGCAGGCGGTCATGATCGGGGACACCCGGTTTGACCGTGAGGGCGCGCGCGAGGCCGGGACGGCATTTGTCGGAGCGGCTTACGGATACGGCTCGCCGGGCGAGCTGACGGGAGAGGGAAGTCTGGGCGCGGCCCAGTCCCCGGAGGGCCTGCGGGCGTATTTGCTTCTTCCCTGAATTTACAATATATTCATGGATTTTCCCCGGGGAATCCTGCTATAATGAGGCAAGTATATCAGGCCGGGAGGGAAGGCTGTGGCTAGAGAACGGTATCTGCTGCACGCGGGCGAGGAAGAGATCAACCGCGCCGGTGCGGAGATCACGCTGAAAACAAAAAAGGATAAATGGAATAATTTCTGGTTCTACCACAAAACCCATGTGATTGTGGCGGTGATCGCGGCGCTGTTTGTGGCGTATATGGTTTATGACATGGTGACAAAGGTTCACCCGGACTATAACGTCGCGATTCTGACGTCGAAAACCATCCCGTCGGATCTTTCGGATCAGCTCGGGGATGAAATCGAGAAATATGGCGAAGATCTCAACGGAGACGGCGAAGTCGTGGTGCAGATGAACGTCTTTGAGATTGCACAGGGAGAATCCGCCAATACGATGGATCCCAATATGCAGATGGCCGGAATCGTGAAATTCCAGGGAGATGTGCAGACGGGAGATTCCTATATTTACCTGACGGACGACGACAGCTTTGTCGCTTACGGTACGGAGGAGGGCATGTTCACCTATCTGGACGGCTCTCAGCCGGAGGAAGGCGCAAAGGATTACGAAAACATGCGTCTGCCGATGTCCGAGTGCAAGGGTCTGGCCGATACGGAGATCGGGGAGATCTTCGACGATTACAGCTTCTCCCTGCGCTGGATCCGTGACGACCTTCTGGAGGACAACCCCGATTATTACGTTGCTTCCAAGGAGCTTTATGAAAACCTTGTGGCGGGTACGCCCACCAACGCGGGCAGCGAGGATGCTTCCTCGTCCGCCGAAGCGGCTTCCTCTGCCGCGGAGTAACTTTTCAGAAATACAGCGCCCGTTTCCCACGATGCTTGTGGGGAACGGGCGCTTTGCTGTATCTTTGGGATATTATGCTTGTGCGGGAAAGTACCTGGGACGCCCGACGTCCGGAAAAAATCGCTTCGCTCTTTTTCCTGGCTTTCTCTTTGGCTTCGCGCGATTTTTATGGGGCTCTGCCCCAAACCCCGCAAGCCTTTTGAAAAAGGCTTGAGCGAAAACTTCATGTTGGCTCTTTGGAAGCTGCTTGCTCACGGAGCAGCCGCAGGCCGCCATAACCGCGTTCGATCCGGCCCTGCGCCGCCAGGCGCGACAGCACCCGCGTCACTGTCACACGGGAAAGACCCGCCAGCCCGGCAATCTCCTCATGCGTCAGGCGCACCATGCCTTCCTCGTCCGCCAGACCATGCAGCAGCCGTTCCACACGTTCATCCGCGCGCAGAAAGGCCAGCGCGTCCACCTGCGCCGAGAGCAGCCGGATCGTTCCGGCCAGCGAGTGCATCAGATCCATGGCAAGCTGGGGGCGCAGGGCGATGCATTGCAGCAGCGCCGGGCGGTTGATGGAGATGATCTCCGACTTTTCCAGCGTGCGCGCCGAGGAAACGCGCATCTTCCCGTCAAAAAACGACGCTTCCCCAAACAGCTCCCCCGGCGCGACCAGACGCAGGGTGTGTTCCCCACCGTCCGGCGAGGAGAGCGTGATTTTCACCGAACCGCGCCGCAGGTAATAAAACTGCACCGCCGTTTCCTCCTGCGAATAGACCGTCTGATTTTTGGCGTAGAGCCGGATCGGCTGGGTTTCCTCAAAGATTTTCCACGGGTTTTCCGCGCGCTGTGCCATGTTGTTTCCTTCCTTGCTCTTTTGATTTCGGGTAGAATCTGTATTATTGTAACATATGATACATTCTTTTTTCAAGAAATCTGGCATACTGGAAAGCACAGACGCCGCCGGAGAACAGGCGGCAGGGAAAAGGAGAGAGGAAAAATGGGAATGACCATGACCCAGAAGATTCTGGCGGCGCACGCCGGTCTGGACCATGTGGAGCCGGGCCAGCTGATCGAAGCAAAGCTGGATCTGGTGCTTGGCAACGATATCACCTCGCCGGTGGCGATCAATGAGTTTGAAAAATGCGGCGCGGATTCCGTGTTCGACAAGTCGCGCATCGCGCTGGTGCTCGACCATTTCACGCCGAACAAGGATATCAAGGCGGCGGAACAGTGCCGTCAGGTGCGGCAGTTCGCGTCCAAGTACGATATCGACAATTTCTTTGATGTGGGCCGCGTGGGCATTGAGCACGCGCTTCTGCCGGAGCAGGGCATCGTGGTGCCGGGCGACTGCGTGATCGGCGCGGACTCCCACACCTGCACTTATGGAGCGCTCGGCGCATTCTCCACGGGCGTTGGTTCCACGGATATGGCCGCGGGCATGATCGCGGGCAAGACGTGGTTCAAGGTTCCGTCCGCGATCCGCGTCACGCTGCGCGGCAAGCTGCCGGAATTTGTCAGCGGCAAGGACGTGATTCTTCACCTGATCGGGGAGATCGGCGTGGACGGCGCGCTGTATCAGTCGCTGGAGTTTGCCGGCGACGGCGTGAAGAGCCTGTCCATGGATGACCGCCTGTGCATTGCGAACATGGCGATCGAGGCGGGCGCGAAGAACGGCATTTTCCCCGTGGACGAGGTGACGCTTGCCTACGGAAAGAACCGTTTCCGCCGCGAAGCCGTCGTCTATGAGGCGGACCCGGACGCGGTGTATGACCGCGAGGTTGTCATCGAGCTCGACAAGCTCCGCCCGACGGTGTCCTTCCCGCATCTGCCGGAAAACACGCGCACCATCGACGAGGTGGGCGAGGTGAAGATCGATCAGGCGGTGATCGGTTCGTGCACGAACGGCCGCATGGAGGATCTGCGCATGGCGGCTTCCATCCTCAAAGGCCGCAAGGTGGCCGACGGGGTGCGCTGCATCATCATCCCCGGCACCCAGCAGATTTATCTCGACGCGATCCGCGAAGGGCTGGCGGAGACGTTTATTCTCGCGGGCGCGATTTTCAGCATGCCGACCTGCGGCCCCTGCCTGGGCGGTCACATGGGCGTGCTCGGCAAGGGAGAGCGCGCCGTCTCCACAACAAACCGCAACTTTGTCGGCCGCATGGGTCACATCGAGAGCGAAATCTACCTTGCCAGCCCGGCTGTCGCCGCCGCCAGCGCGGTGACGGGCTATTTGACCGACCCGGCCAAGCTGAACTGAGGAGGAATCGACATGAACGCACATGGACTGGTACACCGCTACGGCGATAATGTAGACACGGACGTGATCATTCCCGCCCGTTATCTGAATACGGCCTCCCACAGCGAGCTGGCCGCTCACTGCATGGAGGACATCGACAAGGACTTTGTGAAGAAGGTCAAGCCCGGCGATATTATGGTGGCGGGCAAGAACTTCGGCTGCGGTTCCTCGCGTGAACACGCGCCGATCGCCATCAAGGCCAGCGGGATCTCCTGCGTTATCGCGCCGACCTTCGCGCGCATTTTCTACCGCAACGCGATCAACATCGGCCTGGCAATTCTCGAATGCCCGGAAGCCGCCGCCGAAATCCAGGCGGGCGACGAAGTGTCCGTGGACTTCGATACCGGCCTGATCAAGGACGAAACCACCGGAAAAACCTTCCAGGCACAGCCCTTCCCGCCCTTTATCCAGAACATTATCCGCAAAGGCGGGCTGCTCAACAGCCTGCAATCGAAGTAAAGAGCAGAGAAGAAATCCCCGGCTTCCGTGTCCTCCCGGTGGTGGAATTTGATTTTATCTCCCTCATGCCGGAGGATGCGGTGGCGGGCGTGTTCCGCCGGGATCTGTTTGAACTGCTCAAAGGTCTGCATCCCGGATTCCTGCGCTTCCCCGGCGGCTGCATCATCGAGGGCAACACGCTGGAAAACCGCTATCGCTGGAAGGAGAGCGTTGGAATGGGGCGCCGTGCGCGCGCAGATGGGCCACCCCGCTCCGTTCGGCATGACGATGATGGGCATCGGCAACGAGCAGTGGCAGACGGAAAAGGTGGATTTCTTCTCCCGCTATCAGGCGTTTGAGCAGGCGATCCATGCAAAATATCCCGAGATGCGCCTGATCGGTTCCGCCGGCCCCGATATCACCTCGGAGCGCTACAAGGCCGCATGGGACTTCTACAAGGAAGCCGCGCCGAAGAAGGAGAACTTTGTCTACGCGGTGGACGAGCACTATTATGTCAAGCCGGAATGGTTCTACGAGCACACCGATTTTTACGATGCGTATCCGAGAAATATCAAGGTCTTTTCGGGCGAGTACGCCGCGCATCCAGTGAACGGCATGAACCGCCCGGACGCGAACACGCTTGGCGGCGCGCTGGCGGAGGCGGCTTTCCTCACCGGTGTGGAGCGCAACGCGGATGTGGTGGCGCTGGCCTCCTATGCGCCGCTTTTTGCCCGTGTGGGCTATGCGCAGTGGTCGCCGGATATGATCTGGTTTGACGACGCGCGCGCCTATGGAACGCCAAAAAGCAGCCCCCACGCCTTCCTTCCGGAAGGTGCGGGGGCTGTCCCTATTTGCAATTATTATTTATCAGGGCTTGCGCAGCTTGGGCAGCAGCACGATGGCGAGCGCCCAGAACAGCTCATAGATCAGCAGGAACAGTGTGTTCAGCTTGCCGAGACCCGAATAGCAGGCCAGGAAGGCCACAAGAACAAATCCGAGCCCGACAGCCACATTTTGCAGGGCGACGGCAAGCGAGATGTTCCCGCGCTGGCGGATGCACAGGGAAACCAGACGCATCATGGCCGTGGGACGGCCCTTGGTGGCCAGCCACGCGGCGGCGGGGGCGTTCGGTTTCTTGCCCACCTTCACATAAACGTTGCCGAGACGGGTGGGAAGCACGTTGACGGAGCGGGCGTTCAGCTGGAAGCTTTCCGCAATCAGCTCCGGGGTGATGTTCGGGTCACAGGTGCGCACCAGGAAGGCAACGCCGTTGTCCTCCAGGCGGCATAGCTCGATCGTGCGGCGGCGGTCGGCGTTGTACGCGATGAGGAACATCGCGACGAGCTGTCCGCCCGAAGCCAGATACAGCACTTTTTTGCCCCCGAGGACATATTTCTTTTCGTAATCGTGCGAGGGCGGGGTGATGTGGTGCGCCAGCAGCAGGTCGCGGCTGCCGATCAGCAGGCGGTGGCCGGACACCCAGCCCACGATCCCCTTGCCGTCCTCGTAGGTATAGTTCTCCACCTTCGGAAGAAGCTCGCGGCGGCTCTGGATCACCTCGTCGAAAATCTCACTGAGCGTGCCGCCGGTCTGGTTGAGCAGGGCGGCGGCGTCGAGGATTGCGTCGTCGATGCGCTGATCCCCAAAGGTTTTGATTCCGCTGAGCACGACGCAGTTTTTCGGGAACAGCTCCTTTGCGTCAACCAGAATGGCGTTGGTGTCGCTGAATTTGTCCAGCGCCTGATAGCCGGAGATCATCGCGCCGTGCCGTCCCGCGAGACGCGAAGCCTGCGCCAGCGGCAGGTTCACACAGAGCTGGTTGAGCATCGGCGTGCAGATGCAGCAGGAAGCGGTGAACGCGGTGAGAGCCGCCATCGCGTCGTGGGAGAGGAGCAGCGTCGCCACGCACAGCAGCAGAGAGGAGACAATGCCGATCGGCGCAATCACCTGTGAGCTTTGCTCGCACGCGTCCGGCAGATACGAAATCCGCAGGAAATTCTTCAAAAAGCCCGTTTTCGTCTGGTAGGCCACAACGGGCGCGTCTTCCACATAACCGCGCGTCATTTGCAGCGCCATGTTGTGGTCATTCAGCAGATGAACGGCCATCTTTTTGTCGGGCGAAGCCACAAAGCGGAAATTCTTGGTGATCCGCTTGACCATGGAGAGCTTGCCGAGCGTGTTCAAAAAGAGCGCGAGCACAGCCAGCGGGGCATAAAGATGCAGGGAAGCCGTATCCACCCGCGCCGTTGAAAACAGAAGCAGCACGGTATGAATGGCGGATGCGGCAACGGCCACGGCCACGCCGCTGTCGCTGTTGGCCTGCAAGCGGATCAGGCCCTTGAGACCGTTGAGCAGCACCGGCCAGGAGAAGGCCCCGGCGATGATGAGGAAGATCAGCTCCAAAATCAAATACGGCTGCGTCAGCAGATAATAGGAAATGAACGAGGGAAGGATCCCGTTGTATTCCGAGATCAGCCCGAAGAGAAGCATCAGGAACAGGGAAAGACCCGTCACGCCCGCCCGCAGAAGCAGGGCGCGGTGCTTTTCTCCGAGGTCGTGCAGGATGGACGCCGCGTCCTCCGGCTTTTCGTAGTCCTCGATCTCCTCGGGATCCGCCGGGAATTCGTCCTCGGGACGGTTGTCCTTTTCCTCCGTGCCGAGGATCGAGAAGCGCTTATGGCGTTTCTGGCCGGGCTTGCGCTTCAGCGTTTCCTCAGCCTCCTCCTCGCTTTCCTCCTCCTCGGCGGGAGCCGGAGAGGGAGTGGGGTGCAGCGGAATGGTGCGTCCGCGCAGGGGCTTGCCGGAGGAGGACTCAATTTCCTCCCATCCGTCATGGTCCCAGACAGCGGTTTCCTGCGGCTGAATGGGAGTGGAAGCCGTCACGTCTGCCGGGGCGAATTCCGCCCACGCGTCCGGCACGGAATCCTTCTTCGGAGCCGTTTTGGGGGTGGTATCCTCCCAGATGCCGTCAGGCGTTTCGTTCCGCGCGGCGGATGTTTGTTTCTCCTGCGGTGTACTGTCTATATGTACGGCAGGCTGCTTTGCCTGCTGTGCGCTTTCCTGGCGCGCCGCGGACTTCTGCGCGTGCTGCTCCGCCGGTTCGGTGGGGGCGGCAAGCTTGCCGGGGCGCGGATAGGTGCGCGCCTCGTTATCGAGGGCTTCCCGCAGCTCGCCGGGCGTTTCCTCCATCGTCACCACCTTGGCGGGACGGTTTTTGCGCGAGCGGTACGAGTGTTCGCGCGATCCGCTTTTGGCGTTGCCTTTCGAGCTGGCGAGCACACGCGGCTGCGGCGCTTCCTCCGGTTCGCGCACCGGAGCGGGCGCGGGCTCACGCGCGGGGGTGGGCGACGCGGGCGAAGGCTCCTTTACCGGAGCGGGGGTCTGCTCGCGCTCCGTTTCCGCTGTGGCCGGCGCGGTCTGTGCGGGCGTGTCCTGCGCCGGTTTCGTCTTTGCCGGTGCGGGTTCCTGCCGCTTCGTCTCCTCCTGCTCCGTCAGGAAAACAGGGGGCGGGGCCGGGCGGAAGCTGGGCTGTGCCGGTTTCCGCTTTGCGCCGCGCGCTGCCTTGAAGGTTTGCCCGGTGCGGCGCGTCTGGGCGGAACCAGTGTCCGCCGCTTTGCCGCGCGCGGGGGCTTCGTGCGTGTCCAGCACGGTCAGGCTCGGAAACTCGCGGGTGCTCGGCTCCACTGTCGCCGTGGGCTGGTCCTGTTCCGGAGCGGCAGGCTCCTCCTCGGGTTCCGGTCCGCCCGCTTTTTCCAGCACACGGGCGGCGGCCTCGGCGTCGTGCGTGCGGCGTTCGGCGCGCTGGGCTTCCTCGCGCTGGTACATGGAGAAAAGATCTCCTTCGCCGTTCTGGCTGTTTTCGTCAAAGCCGACCTTTTTCATCGCACGAGCCAGGCGGGCATGGCGCTCGGCGCGCATCTTGTCCGCGCGCGCGGCCAGATCGTCGTCGCTGTCCTGCCCGTCGCTGTGGAAAAGATAGGAATAAGGGGAATCTTCACTGCTGCGCGGGGTACTGTCGAAATCCATGGTTTTTTCGTAAGCGCGCTTGTATTCCTCGCGGCTTTTGAGGTGAAGATCCTTGTAGGGGTTTTCCTCGTCGTCGGACATGTCCAGGAACGTATTCTTCTTTTTCTCCTTCTTGCCAAAGGAAAACAGGCCGCGCAGGCTTTTGCGGCGCGGAGTCTCCGGGGTTTCCTCCGGATCGTCCTCCGCCAGATCCTCGGCGGTGATCACGCCGTCGTCTTCCTTCGGCTGTTTGTTTGCCGCGCGCGCCGGTTCCGTTTTTTTCTGTTCCTTTTCCGGATACAGCGGTACACGGCGGGAAGCAGGCTTCGGTTCCGCTGTTGTCTCGTCTGCGGATTGTTTTTCGCTGGACGGCACATAATCCAGTCCAGGCTGTGCGATATCCTCCGGCTTGGGAGGATTGGTGCGGCTGTTGCGCACATCTGCGAGGATTTCTTCCAGAGAAAAATCCTCGCGGTATTCTCGATCATCCGACATTGCTGCTTTTCTGCTCCTTTCCCGCCGTGGCGTCAGCGCGCCCGGATTCCCGCGCGCTGGCGTGCCGCCTCATAAGCCAGCACACCGCACGCCACAGAGGCGTTCAGTGAGGTTATTTTGCCCTTCATCGGCAAAGATATGATAAAATCGCATTTTTCCTTGACCAGACGGCCCATGCCGAAGCCCTCCGAACCGATGACCAGCGCCATGGGGCCGGTGAAATCGGCTTCGCACCAGGGCGTGCCGTCCATGTCCGCGCCGAAGATCCACACGCCGCGCCGTTTGAGCTCCTCCATGCACGAGGGCAGGTTTGCCACACGCGCGACGGGCACATATTCGAGCGCGCCCGCCGAAGCCTTGCCGACGGTGTAGGTCAGGCCCACGGAGCGGCGCTTCGGGATCACCACGCCATGCGCTCCCGCGCACTCGGCTGTGCGCAGGATGGCCCCCAGGTTGTGCGGGTCGGCCAGCTCGTCCGCCAAAATGAGAAAAGGAGGTTCGCCCCGCTCCTCCGCAAGACGGAAGATGTCGTCCAGCGTGGCGAATTCCTTCGCTGCCGCCAGCGCCACCACGCCCTGGTGGACGGCTCCGCCGCACAGCGCGTCGAGCTTTTTGGGGTCGGCTTCCTTGACGTTGGCTCCGGCCTGCCGGGCCTTGGCGGCCAGCGCCGCGAGACTGCCCTTTTCCAGCGAGCCGCGCGCGACATACAGCGTGTCAATCGGCCGTCCGCTGCGCAAAGCTTCCGTCACGGTGTTTCTTCCGGCGATCACGCCCTCCGCGCGGGAGGAACGGGCGCCGTTTTCCGAATCGTTCTTATGATAATTCATGGCACAAAATCCTTATCTTCATCAAAATAATACGGGAGCAGGTTGAGACCGTACCAACGCGCGGGCCGCTGCGTGCAGACTCAGTCTGCCAGACTCCGCTTGCTGCTTTATTATAGCATAGGAAAGCGTAAAATAGGAGGGTTAAAACGCGAAATTCAAAAGGAGTTTACAAAAAACGCCGGGATTCTGGTTTATACGGCGCGTAATCGAAGAAGTTGACATAATTTATTTTCCCCTTCGGGAAAAGCCGGGGGAAAACTCAGTGGAGTCTGTGGAAAACTCAGTGGAAAATGTGGAAAACCACTTCAAATGGGCAAAACCTTTCCACATCCCACAAGACCATGTAAAAATTATGTAAACTTATGGAGAGTACAAACTGTAATCACTCCTCCTTTGCATTTGCACCGCAGACATGGTACAATAACCGAAGGCAGACTGAGCCTGGCAGACTGAGTCTGCACGCAATGGCCCGCGCGTTGGGACGGTCTGAACCTGCTCCCGTGCTTCTCTGCGGCGCCAGCGCGGGATACCAAACATACGGATTGACACAGCTGGGACGGCGGAGCCGTCTTGCGCGGCTTGCCCACCGCAGGTGCGCGAAATGCTCACCGCAGGTGTGGTAAAATACATATATGTGCAGCACCAAGGGAGGATATGGGGAAAATGAGAGAAGATATTTGCAGTATACCCATCAGTGAATTGTTTGAACCGAAAAAAGGCTGCCCGATCTGCCGCATGGACGCCATGCTGGAGAGCAGGCTGGCCGAATACATCACGGGAGCGGCCATGATGGAGCCGGATGTGCGCATCGAGACAAACCGGCTGGGGTTCTGTTCCCACCATTTTGACCGGATCTGCGAGGTGGGGAGCCGCCTTTCCATCGCGCTGATTCTGGAAAGCCACCTGAAAGAGGTGGAGGAGCGCGCATTCGGCGCGAAAGCCGCCCCGAAAAAGAAAAAGCTGTTCGGCGGCGCGGCCGGGCCGGAAAAAGAAACATGCTTTATCTGCGAAAATATGGAGAAAAACCGGAACCATCTGGTGGACAGCCTTCTGAACCTCTGGGGCAAGGAGGAGGAATTCCGCCGGTTGTTCTCGGAGCAGGAGTGCTTGTGCCTGCACCACGCGCGTTTGTTGGAGGACGCAGCCTCCCGCTTGCCGAAAAAGGCGGCGGAGCCCTTCTGCGCCGAGGTGCGGCGGCTGTCGCAGTCGTATTTGCAGACGGTGGAGGCCGACGTGACGCATTTCTGCCGCATGTTCGACTACCGCAACAAGGACGGCGACTGGGGCAATTCCCGCGACGCGATTGAACGCGCCATCGCGTATCTGACAGGACGGCTCTATACAGGGCGCGAGGACGGGGAGGACAAAGCGTGAGCGACTGGATGGGGCCGTTTGACCTGACGGCGACGCTGACCTGCGGCCAGTGCTTCCGCTGGCGCGAGGGAGAGGACGGCAGCTTTTCGGGCGTCGCGTTTGGCCGGACGCTCACCGTTTCGGAGGAGTCCGCCGGGCAGGCGGCGGCGGATCCGCTCTGGCGCTCCTATTTCGATCTGGATCTCGATTACGGCGCAATCCGCCGGGAGCTTTCCTCGCTCTCCCCGGAGCTGGAGACGGCGGCTTCGTTTGCGCCCGGCATCCGGATTCTGCGGCAGGATCCCTGGGAAGCGCTGTGCTCGTTCATCCTCTCGCAGAACAACAACATCCCGCGCATTATGGGGATTGTGGACAGGCTCTGCGAAAATTTCGGGGAACCTTTGCCGGGGGGCGGGTTTTCGTTTCCGGAGCCGGAGCGGCTCATGGATCTTTCCGCGGAGGATCTCGCGCCTCTGCGCTGTGGATTCCGCGCGCGGTATGTGCTCGACGCGGCCCGGCGCGTCGGAAGCGGCGAACTGCCGCTAAATGAAATTGCCGCTCTGCCGCTTGCCGAGGCCCGCGAGGCCTTGCAGGTGATCGATGGGGTCGGTCCGAAGGTGGCGGAATGTGCCCTTTTATATGGAATGCACCGGCTCGACGCGTTTCCGCTCGACGTGTGGATGCGCCGGGCGATGCAGACGCTGTTTCCCGGGAAATCGCCGGACTTTTTCGGCCCCTATGCGGGGATTGCCCAGCAGTATGTGTTTCATTACAGCCGCCTTCACCCGGAATTGTTTGGATAAAGATTGTGAAAGCTTTGTCAAAAACGGCGGTTTTTGTCCTCAAAATCTGTGAAACTCTGAAAAAAGCTTGCCAAAGCATCCGAAAAGGCAAAAAATTTTGGAAATAATGCTTTCCTAACGGGACAGATTGTTGTATAATAAGGACAGATTAAATCATAGAATAGGAGCGTGACCCCCATGCCGTTGGTAAATACGAAGGAAATGTTCAAGAAAGCCTATGAAGGCGGATACGCTGTCGGCGCTTTCAATGTGAACAACATGGAAATCGTTCAGGGTATCACCGAAGCCTGCCAGGAGCTCAATGCCCCTGTGATTCTGCAGGTTTCCGCCGGCGCCCGCAAATACGCCAACCACACCTATCTGGTGAAGCTGATTGAGGCTGCTGTGAAGGTGAATCCCGACATTCCGATCGCTCTGCATCTGGATCACGGCGCAAGCTTCGAGATCTGCAAGGACTGCATCGACGGCGGCTTTACCTCCGTCATGTACGACGGTTCCTCCAAGCCGTATGAGGAGAACGTCGAGGAAGCCCGCCGCGTTGCGGAGTACGCTCATAAGTATAATGTCACCGTCGAGGCTGAGCTCGGCAAGCTCGCGGGCGTTGAGGACGACGTGAAGGTTGAGGACGACAAGGCCCAGTTCACGGATCCCGACGAGGTGCAGGATTTCGTTACCCGCACGGGCGTCGATTCCCTGGCCATCGCCATCGGCACCAGCCACGGCGCTTACAAGTTCAAGCCCGGCCAGAAGCCGCAGCTGCGTCTGGACATCCTGCAGGAGGTTTCCAACCGTCTGCCCGGTTTCCCGATCGTTCTGCACGGCGCTTCCTCCGTTATTCCGGAGTACGTCGAGATGGTCAACAAGTTCGGCGGCGAGATGCCTGACGCAATCGGCATTCCGGAGGAGATGCTCCGTGAGGCCGCGAAGATGGCTGTCTGCAAGATCAACATCGACTCCGATATCCGTCTTGCCATGACCGCTACCATCCGCAAGTATCTCGCTGAGAATCCGAGCCACTTCGATCCCCGCCAGTACCTCGCTCCGGCCCGTACCGCTGTGAAGGACATGGTGGCCCACAAGATCAACGTCGTGCTCGGCTGCGCCGGCAAGGCCTAAATAACACAGACTATGTTCCGGGTCCCAAGGACCCATTGGAAATAGTTCGTTGCACGGGAAATGGCATCCGCTTTTGGAAAGCGGATGCCATTTCCCTTTCTTTTTCTTTTTATGGTTGATTTTGCCTGGAACGCGTGCTATACTGATACCAATAAATAGAATAGCTGCATTCCGAACCCAAATATGAAGGGTTTAGGAAAAGTGACAAAGAGGGCGCCCTCTTTGCTATGACGTAGCAATGCTACGTCATAAAGACGCCTTCCAAGCATTCAATTTCAGCCGGTATGGCGCGGGGAAAAACCTGCGAAATTTGTAATAATGCGCTTTAGCGTAAACAATCCCAAATGGAGGTGGCGACCGCGCCCGCCGGGACGCGATCAAGATTCGGAACATGGGGACGATTAAGGGGGGATTTGAGTTTTCAACAGATTCCGCATATAGCGGTGCGCGGGCGGAGAGTAGCCCCTGCTCTTTCCCGTGCAGAAATTTTGATAGGAGGGATATCGTATCATGAGAGCGTTTAAGCAGTTCCTCTCGCTTGTGCTCGTGACCTGCATGCTCACGTCAATGGTCACTCTGGTGTCGGCGGATTATGCGTTTACGTCTGAACAGAAGTGGGATTCTGATTCCGGCCGCATTACGATGGTGCAGGATACGGGAACACCGGTCGATTCCAACTATACGAGAGTGCAGGACTCCGGTGTGGATGCTGTATTGGAAGGAGTGGGGATTGATCTTTCCAATGAAGAAGATGTTACTGTGACGATCACAGGTGAGAAGATTGCGGACAGTGGCTACACTC
>DVGZ01000058.1 GCA_018712435.1 Candidatus Caccousia avicola | reverse complement strand
AGAAAAGGGGAGAAGCAGAGATGGAGTTATTGCAACAATGTCAGCTGTGGTTTGAACAGAATGAGATTCAGAAAGTGATCGACGCTTTGGAGGCTGTTCCAGCTGAGGAACGCACTCCGGAGCTGGACAGTGAACTGGCCAAGGCGTACATTGGCATTGCGGAGATCGGGGAAGAGGGGCGAGCGTTGTATGAAAAAGCCCTGGAACTTCTGAAACCCCATGAGGAGTATTTTGCCGAAGATCATTGCTGGAATTATCGGATCGCTTCCGCCTATTATTATCTGGCTGAAGAAGGGCCCGCCCTGCGTTACTTTGAAAAAGCCCTCAAAGCGCGTCCCGGCGACCAAGACACGCAGGAATACATTGATGATTGCCGTCGTCGTTTGTCTCTGCCACGATTTGAAAAAAACTTTCGGGAGAGGACGAAGGAAGCATGGACCGCTTTTGCGGAGATCGAGGCGGAGCTGCGGCAAATTATGGACGCCGACAAAACACACCAGCGGGGCGAGGAAATCATTGAAAAATGCGGCAATGCCCTCAAAGCCGCCCTGCATGATACTGCGTTTGAATTAGGGTTCAACGGTGAAAAATATGAACTGATCCTCAGTCCGGAAGGACTTCGTTCCCGGTTGTTCCCATTGGTGTATTTTCAGCAGCAGGCCCCGCAATCGGTGCTGGAACACTGGAATATCTGGGTGGGCCGCCAGCCTTCCGAAGACTTTGAACTCCGGGCCGGAGATATCGAGGTCCGGGCGGAAGATGTGCAGATGTGGGCGGAGAAAACAGAGAATCATCAGGTGAGATTGGTTCTTTACTGCGAAAAGCTGACGCCGCTTTTGAAAGAGGATACGGACAGGGTTTGGTGGGCACTTTCCATACTGCTCGATCAGGTGATCGGAGAGGTTTCCGCTATCGCGTTTGTTGCGGGGTTTGATGTCTATGCGGAGCCGAAAGAGGAACCATCCATGCGCCTTTCCGAACTGCCGGAATTGCTGCAAAGTATGGGAATTACCCTTTGGCGGGATGGCAGCGACTATCTGGAGAACAGTTATCTTGTCTATGAGCTGGAACCAGTGGAAGATCCGGAGGCCGACTGGCGGCTGGATGTCTATACCGGAACCTGCCGCCTTCCGGTGCTCATCAACGACTACTTGACTGTCCGCACGGATACGGTGGACGAGTACCATATAGACGGCATCGCGGCCGGATTCCTTCTGTACCCGCTTGCTGGTTTTACCGGCGAGGAACGGAGCGGAAATATTTTGGATTTCCGGGATGCGCTGCAGGAAGCGATTTTGAACAAAGCCGGAACAGAAGCCGTGACCTTCCTGGGCGGGGCTACCGGGCTGTATCACGGGTATCTGGATTTCATCGCCTGGGATCTGCCCGCTGTGCTGCACGCGGCACAGGAGTTCTTGGAGAAAAGCGATCTGCCCTATGCACACTTCCATACCTTCCGGCGGGATGTAGGCGGAGTGCCGCTGCTGGATGAGGAGGAAACGGAACCGGATATCCATGAAGAAACCGGCTCCCTACTCTCGGCAGAGGACATCGAAACGCTGGAAGCCTTTGACGAAGGAGTTTCCGCCTACTTTGGAAAAATGCTCCACTGGCTGGAGGACTTCATCAAAAGCGGTACGGAGGAAGGAAAGTTTACAGAAAAACAGGCTCGTCAGGATTTACAAATTGCTCTCTGGTACTCCTTTGCCTGCATCAATCTGGATGATTATATTTACAGCTATCGTGCTGTGGAGTGGATGAAGGATTCCGAAAAAAATGCCCGTGGGTGCGGTACCTGGTATTACCGCTATTCGGTGGCTCTGATGTACTGTGGAAGACTGGAAGAATCTTTGCAATACGCGGAAAAAGGGACCACGGAGGAGCCGGACTATCCCTGGATCTGGCTGCAAGTGGGAAAGCTGCGGGCACATTTTGGTGACAAAGCGGGTGCATTGGATGCGGTCAAGCAGGGGCTGTCTTTGGAACCGGGCGATTACGAATTCCTGACCTTGCAGCAGGAAATCAACGCTGGGGCTGCTCTGGAACAGATGGAATACCACTGGATCGATCCCAACGCCGATCAAACTCTCCAACAGGGACTGGACGAGGATGCGGATGATAAACAGCTTGCCTTGGCTTGTATGCGAGTGGACGAAGCAGGACTTGCCGAATTTTATGAACTGTTCCATCCGGAGCGGTACGACTATACGAAAAATGCTCCCTGCTGTGAATTTTATTATCCGGTGAATGGACAACCGGTGGAACTCTCGTTCCGCATGAATGAAGCCGGACTTTCCAAGCTGGGAACCGACTGGCTGCGGCAGTTCAAGGATCGGCTGGACAGCGGGGAATGGCTGACTTATACCCCAAAAGATGAATCGGAGGGAACTCTGGCAGCGGTGTTTGTGGCACAGACTCGCCGCATCGGCCTTGTGTATCGTCAGCCGGAGAAAGAGCAATATTTTCAGATTTTCCTGAATCCAGACGGAACAGAAGCGGATGCCATCTGGTCCTCAGCGGAAAACAAGGAAGCGGAGGTTTATACGCAGGAAGAAATGTCCGCGGTCGAGCAGCACATCAAAAAAGCCTTCGGAGAGTTTGAGAATATATTTCATGAGCTGGCTTCCCCCGATATCCATGTGGACATCTGTGTGATCCCGCCTTCTGAGAAACGGGACTACTACACGCTGGTGACGATGGGAATGGGCGCTCACCGGATGGACGTACCGGAGGAATTGGCAGAATATAAGCTGGAGCGGGCGGAACTGGCTATCGCTCTGCCGCCGGACTGGAAACTGGATGAGGAATCCCTGAAAGATGAGAGGTGGTATTGGCCCGTTGGCCTGCTGAAGGTGCTGGCTCGCCTGCCTATCGCGTCGAATACATGGCTGGGGTGGGGGCACACCATGGATAAGCAAACACCCTTTGCGGAGAACACGGAGCTCTGCGCCGCGCTCCTGACGGAGCCGCAAAAAATTGAGGAGGGGGGCCATCGGTGTGTGCTGCCCGGCGGCGAGGAGGTCAACTTCTATCAGGTGATCCCGCTCTATCGGGATGAATTGGAGTATAAACTGGAGCATGACGCGAATGCTTTGCTGGATAAATTGGAGGGCGTCAGCTTTGTATTGAATCCTGCTCGACCGTCTCTGCTGATGGATCAAGAGGATAACAGCCTGGAGTGAATCAGGATACTTTTATGACTTGTTTTCCAATGGTTCGTCCACGATGGATAAACGCTTGCAGTTCTTTGACTGTCAGAGGATATGTCTTGCTGTCTGTCTGTTCGCACAATTTAATGGGGATGCCTTCCTGGCTGAGACTTCGAATGATCTTCATCATGGACCTTTTTCCATCGTAGGAACCAGCACTGCACGAAAAAATGACATCGTTTGCTTCTATCGCTTTTTTCAGTTCGCCAATAGGAGCATCAGGGAAATATTGTCTCAGTATCTTTATTGTACTGGTACGGACAGTTGTATCTTCCAATCTTAATTCCAATATGTTCATTGCTTCTCCTTTTACTTTTCTCAGTTTTTTAGAACCTTATATGACACCATATCGCAGCATGGTCAGCATCCATGTGTAAAACGTCTCCTCCTCTTTTCCTGGACGCAGAGAAAAG
>DVGZ01000057.1 GCA_018712435.1 Candidatus Caccousia avicola | reverse complement strand
TCATAGGTGTCGAGGATGTTGAGCGATTCGTCGACCTTGACCGCTCCGAACTCGATGATCTCATTGATAAAGCCCTTGATCCGGCGGCTGTAGGTGCCGTTCCATTCCAGATCCAGGATGACATACGTTTTTTCCGGCATCTTCGTTCCCTCCGTTCCGGGCTGCCCGTGTATTTGCAGCAGAGCGGCCGCACCGGGAACTCCGGTACAGCCGCCCGATTGTGGTTATTTTTTCTTGCTGGCCAGCTTCATGCGCTGCTCCTTGCTCAGGATGGTCTTGCGCATGCGCACGCTCTTCGGCGTGACCTCCACCAGCTCATCGTTCTTGATGAATTCCAGGCACTGCTCCAGACTCAGCACCGTGGGGGGCGTCAGCTTCAGCGCTTCATCCGAGCCGGAGGCGCGGGTGTTCGTGACGTGCTTTTTCTTGCAGACGTTCACGGTGATGTCCTCCGCCTTCGGGCTCACGCCGACGATCATGCCCTCGTAGACCTCCACGCCGGGCCCGATGAACAGGCGGCCGCGATCCTGCGCGTACCAGAGGCCGTAGCCGGTGGACTCGCCCGTCTCATGCGCGATCAGCGAACCCTGCGGACGCTCCGGGATATCTCCCTTGTACGGCTCATAGCTGTCAAACACGTTGTTCATGATGCCGTTGCCGTTGGTGTCCGTGAGGAATTCCTGGCGGTAGCCCATCAGGCCGCGCGCCGGGATCTTGAACTCGAGATGCGTCACGCCCGTGTCGCGCGTGCCCATGTTGATCATCTCGGCCTTTCTGCCGCCGAGCTTTTCCATCACCGCGCCTACATAGGAATCCGGCACCTCGATCATCAGAAGCTCGATCGGCTCATACAGCTTGCCGTCGATCTCCTTGTAGATCACATGCGGGCTGGATACCTGGAACTCGTAATTCTGGCGGCGCATCTGCTCGATGAGGATCGACAGGTGCAGCTCGCCGCGGCCGGAGACTTTAAAGGTATCGGCGGAATCCGTCTCCTCCACACGCATGGCGACGTTCGTCTCAACCTCCTTGAACAGGCGGTCGCGCAGGTTGCGGCTCGTCACATACTTGCCCTCACGGCCCGCAAAGGGGCTGTTGTTGACCATGAACAGCATGGAAACGGTCGGCTCGTCGATCTTGACGAAGGGCAGCGGCTCCACGCAGTCCGGGGCGCAGGCCGTCTCACCGATGTTCAGATCCGTAAAGCCGGACACCGCCACCAGATCGCCCAGAGCGGCGGATTCCACCTCCACGCGGCGCAGTCCCTCAAACTGGTACAGCTTGCCGATCTTCACGTTGCGGGTGGAGCCGTCGCGGCAGCAGAGCACCATGGCCTGTCCATCACGCACCTCGCCGCGCTCCACGCGGCCGATGCCGATGCGGCCCACATAATCGTCGTGGTCGATGTTGGAGAACAGGATCTGCGCCGGGCCGTTCCGGTCGCCCTGCGGGGCGGGCACCTCGCGCAGAATCATTTCAAACAGCGGCTTCATATCCGTGCCGGGGACGTTCGGATCCGTGCTGGCGTAGCCGTCGCGGCCGGACGCATACACCACGGGGAATTCCAGCTGATCGTCATTCGCGCCGAGCTCGATGAACAGATCGAGCACCTCGTCGACCACCTCAAGCGGACGCGCGCCGGGGCGATCCACCTTATTGACCACAACGACAGGCTTCTTGCCCAGGCCGAGCGCCTTTTTCAGCACAAAGCGCGTCTGAGGCATGCAGCCCTCGAACGCATCCACCAGCAGCAGCACGCCGTCCACCATCATCAGGATGCGCTCCACCTCGCCGCCGAAATCGGCGTGGCCGGGAGTGTCCACGATGTTGATCTTCACGCCGTCGTAGCTGACGGCGGTATTTTTGGAAAGGATGGTAATGCCGCGCTCACGCTCCAGATCGTTGGAGTCCATGACGCGCTCAGCCACCGCCTCGTTGCTGCGGAAAATGCCGCTCTGGCGCAGAAGCTGGTCAACCAGCGTGGTTTTGCCGTGGTCGACGTGCGCGATGATGGCAATATTTCTGATATCCGATCTCACATCCATACTTGTGTAACCTCTTCTCTTCGACAATTCCGCGGCCCGGCTGTCGCGGCGCCGGCGCCTTTCCGTTCTCTTTTCCGCCCGCAGAAGGGCGATTGCACAATATAATAGTATAGCATACCGGGACAAAAATGAAAATCTTTTTTGTGACAGACTTTTTCCCGCCCTGTGCGATCATTCCTGTGCCGTATGCCCAAACCATTTTCAGTCCTTCTTCTTCCGGCGGCGGGCGGCGGCTTCCCGCAGACGGGTGATCGCTTCGCGGCCGCTGCGCACGCGCATCGTCGGGAAGGCGGCCAAAAGCCGTCTGTGCGCAAAGCGCAGGCTCTGCTCCAAACGCGCCTGACGCTCCCGCAGACGGTCCACGGCTTCCTCCCGTCCGGCCTGCGCCCGCTGGCCCAGCGTATCCACAGCGGCAATCACCGCGCTGCGCTGCTCCGAGACAGCCGATTCCGTGCGCTCGCGCAGCTCGTCGAGAATCTGCTGCAAATCGTCCAGCTTCCCGCGCAGCTGCAAAGCGCCCAGCACGGAGGCCACAGCGTCCGCCGCAAAGACCGCCAGCAAAATCACGCTCAAAAGCGAGAGAAGGAACGGCGAAAGCTTTTCCATCCATCCCAGCAGAACGGGATGAATGACGCGCATGAGCACCACGCACATCACGCCGAACAGCAAAGTGTTTTTCAGGCATACCCTGCCGTGCAGATTCCATTTTTTATTGGAATAATCCCACCATTTCGCGTGGAAAATCGTTTCCAGCAGCCAACCCGTCACATACTCCAGCACGCTGGTGACGAGCGCTCCTCCCAGATAAAGCAGCGGCAGCGACCAGGCGATCGGCGTGAGCAGAAAGACGGCCAGCAGCGCGCCTACCCCGTAGACAGGGCAGACCGGGCCGCTGAGAAAGCCCCGGTTGATAAACCGGCGCGCCGGAATGGAGCAATAGATACTTTCACACAGCCAGCCAATGGCGCTGTAGCTTAGAAACAGGAGAAACAGAATTCTGGGATCGGACACAAAGCGTCCCCCTTTCGGCAGGTTCTTCCGCTTATTGTAGCATAAGGCGGCCCCTCCCTGCAACCGCTCAAAGCGCAGCCATCAACAGGGAGAGCAGATAATACAGCAGCGCGGCCCCCGCCGCCGGAAGCACCACCCAGGTAACGGGGTCGGCGTCCAGCTCCGTGACGCGGAGCAGCCGGTAAATGGAAAGGGAGGCGTTGAAAATCTCGCTGAAAAAGAGGATCGCCGCGTAACCCGCCATCCCCCAGAGGGGCAGCAGCAGCGCCACCGCCGCGACGCGCAGCAGCGAGTCCGCGAGATTGCACCGAAAGGAGAACATCTGCTGATCCAGCCCTTTGAGCATTCCATCCACCACGTTGTCCACATACATCAGCGGCACAATGGGGGCCATGATCCGCAGGAGATTCCCAGCCTCGGCGCTCTGAAAAAAGAAGCGGCAGAGGGGATCGGCAAAGACAATGAGCAAAGCCGTGACAAAAAAGGAGAAGGTAAGCGTGAAACGGATCGCCTTCCCCGCCGTGCGCCGGATCGCCGCCTTATCTCCGCGCGCCGCCGCCCCAGCCAATTCCGGCACCAGAAGCTGGCATACGGAGGTGACGATCGCCGCCGGGAACCAGATCACCGGCATAGCCACGGCCTGCATGCGCCCATACTGGGAGAGCGAGCTTTCCAGATCTGCCCCGTGCAGCCGGAAGCCGCGCGGCACCAGCAGATTTTCCAAACTGCTCAGACCGCTGCGGACAAACGAGCTGCTGACCACCGGCACGGCGATCCGCAGAATCCCCCGCACCGGCGCGGGCGCGCCGCGCTTTTTCCCACGGGCACAGCGGAGAAAGCAAAGCCCCGCCAGGGTGAAGGACGAAACCTCCCCGAGCGTGGATCCGAGCATGAGAGCTTCCAGCGGCGGCAAAACGTTCAGCAGTCCCACGCCCGTACCGATCGACACGGCCTGTTCGAGAATATCGGCGGCGGCGGGAACGCCCGCGCGCCCCTCCGCGAGAAACCAGCCCTTGAGACAGGCGCAGCACGCCATAAACGGCAGACCGCACGCGAGAATTCGCAAAGGCCGCACGGCCAGAGGGCTGGAAAGCACCTGCAAAGCCAGCGGCGAAGCCCCCGCCCAAAGCGCCGCGCCCGCCGCCAAGCTTGCGGAGAAAGCTAGCAGCACACAGCGCCGCAGCGTACCGAGCGCGCCCCCGCCCTCCGCGGCCAGCCGCGTCACCGCCAGCCCCAGACCGGAGGTGCAGGCCGTCACCGCCAAAGCAAACAGGGAGAAAATCAGCTGGTACAGTCCCATGCCCGCGTCCCCGATGCGCACGCACAGATAGGATCGGAACAAAATCCCGCTCAGGCGCAGCAGCAGCGTTCCTCCCGTGAGCACCGCCGCCCCTCGCACAAAAGCCCGTCTCCCCGCCATTGCCTCACCCCCTTCTTCCTATTCCTATTCGCCACAAGGGAAAATAAGTCTATCCACCCCCGCAAAATTATGCTATAATACAGGCAGGCTGAGCCTGCACGCAGCGGCCCGCGCGGCAGCACAGCGTGAAAACGAAAGCCCGGCGGCGCGGGACAGTCTGGACCTGCTCCCGCAATGACTCTGAGGCAGCAGCGCGGGACACCTCGTACACGAACTCCACATGACCCGGCGACCGGAGGGAGCGTGCGCGTCGTGCCCACCGCAGGTGCGCGAATTGCTCACCGCAGGTGCACAGGTGCAGTTTTAGGATGGAAAGAAAGGACAAAGTGAGATAGATGGATTGGACGGAAATTTGCATCACCGTGGATGCGCGGGACGTGGACCGCGCGGGGGATATCGCACAGATGGTGGTCCCCTACGGAATTTATATGGAAGATTACTCCCATCTGGAGGAGGAGGCGATGGAGATCGCCCACATTGACCTCATTGATGAGGAGCTTCTGAAAAAGGATCGGACGAAGGGCGTGGTGCACGTCTACATCAGCCCGGAGGAAAACCCCGCCGAAGCGGTGTCGTTCCTGCGGGAGCGGTATCAGGCGGAGGGAATCGCGCATGAGATCACCACGGCTTCCTGCGCCGAGGAGGACTGGATCAACAACTGGAAGAAATATTTCAAGCCGATCCCCGTGGGAGAGCGGCTCCTGATCCGCCCCACCTGGGAGGAATACGACGGCTTCGCCGGAGACGATCGTGTGGTGCTCAGCCTGGATCCCGGCCTTGCCTTCGGCACCGGCACGCATGAGACGACGCGCCTGTGCATGCAGCTTCTGGAAGAATATGTGCAGCCCGGCCAGTCGATGCTCGATGTCGGCTGCGGCAGCGGTATCCTGTCCGTGGCCGCTCTGCTGCTCGGGGCAGGCTCCGCCGTGGGCGTGGACATCGACGAGCTGGCGGTGAAAACCGCACGGGAAAATGCCGCGCTCAACCATGTGGAGGACCGCTTCACCGCCGTGTGCGGCGATCTCACCGACAAGGTAACGGGACAATACGATATTGTGGCGGCGAACATTGTCGCGGACGTGATTATCCGGCTGACCAAGGACATCGAGCGTTTCCTCAAGCCGGGCGCGCTCTATCTGATGAGCGGGATCATTGATACGCGGGAGGACGAGGTTCTCGCGGCAATCGCGCCGCGCTTTGAACTGATAGCGCGCAGAGAGGAGAAGGGCTGGATCGCGCTGGCAGCCCGTCTGAAATGAAAAACCGATGGAAGCTTACGGCCCTGCTGATGGCCGCTCTTGTGTGCATTGCCGCCGTATGCCCCGCCGCTCTGGCCGCCGGAAAGGAATATTCCTTCGCGGAACAGGGGATCCGTTTCACGCTTCCCGAGGATTTGCGCGTGCTGGAATACCCCGTGGAGGACGGCGATCCGCTCATTCCGCTGACGGGCTACTTCACCGCCGACGATCTGAATCAATACTATGAGCAGACGGGAACGCTGCTGGAAGCGTATTTCCCGGATTCGGGCGCGTTCCTCTCCGTGGAAGCGTGGCAGGACGAGGAAAGCCGGGCCATCGGCTCCTATGCCGCGGAAAGTGAGAACGAATTGCAGGAGCGGATCGCGGACTACCCCTACGACTGGGAAAGCGACCCGCCCGGGCGCTCCACCGCGACAGTGGAAACGCTGGCCGGACAGCCGTTCCTCCTTTTTTCCGACGAGATGGGCGAAAACACCATTTCGCGCTATTATGAAACCATATACGGCGGCAGCTGGATTTATCTCTCCCTTTATCCGGCGCAGACCGGAGATTCTTTGCGGGAGGAGGAGCTGAGCGCGCTCGGCTCCCTGGCGGAATCCGTCTCGTTTTCCACCGATCCCGCCGCTGCTGTGGAAAACTCTGCCTCCTCCGACTGGGTGGAGACGGTTTCCCTGATGCTTTTCTCGCTGGGTCTGCTGCTCTTTGTCCTGCTGGTGATTTTCCTCGCCCGGTCAATCCGCCGCAGCCAGCCGCTGCCGACGGTTCTCCCCGGCTTTGCCTGCCGCGTCTCCACGCCGGTCGGCCCCGCGGACTTCTACCCGCAGTATTTTGTGGTATTTCCCACGGGCGGACAGCCGCTCTCGTTCCGCTATGAGCAAACAAGAGGGATTGTCGAAACGGAGGACTGCTTCTGGATCTACCCGCCGAACCTGCCCCCGCTTCCGCTGGCAAAGAACGCGTTCCTCGCAGGAAGCCCGAAGCGTTTCAGCCTGCTGCTTTCCCAGTGGATCCAGCCCGCCCCGCAGGCGCAAACGGACGCAGTCCAATCACAGACGGACGCAGCTGCACCCGAAGCGGCACACAATCAGGACACGAACACACCTCAAATATGAAAACACAAACCGGCCCCCTCTCCCGCACCATTTGGGAGAGAGGGCCGGTTTTGATTTTGAAAAAGTTTTTCGCTTGATAGGTTCCAGGATGGGGAAATCGCTCTGGTGTAAGACATCCGGAAAAAATCGCTCCGCTCTTTTTCCTGGCTTTTCTTTGGCTTCGCAGCATTTCTTGAAGGGGGTTTCACCCCCTTCACCCCCACAAGCCTTTTGAAAAAGGCTTGTGCGAAAACTTTATGTTTGCACTTTGGAAGCTCTCAGAGTCCTTCCTCACGCAGGCGGCTCACCAGCGAGACATAGAACTCGCGCACGTCAAAGCCGGGGATGTTCTGGCGGTTGAGGTCAATCAGGTCGCCGTGAGACAAACCGCGCCGCCCCGGCGGCTCCAGCATCTCAAACGACTCGCCCCAGCGCATGGACTCCACGCCCACCAAACCGTCGTTCGCACCGTCAAAATGATGGACAAAGCGCCATGTCAGAAAGAGCGGCATCGGCGCGGAGAAGGAGGAACGCATCCGGGATCCGACGCTGCGGTACCGCACGCCCGGCACATCCGGCATCTCCTCGTTCAGCTCCTTGCAGCGGGAGGAGGTCAGATCCTGCACAGCGGCCATGAAATCGGGGTTCGGATCCCCAAAACGATGCAGCGCGGCATTGTAGCTTTTGGCAATAAACGCGCAGATCGAAGGCGGACACTGGCCGAGCAGCCAGTCAACAAAGGCGCAGCCGCGGTGCGGCGTGTTGATCGTTGTGAGGGAAGCCACAAGCGGAGCCAGCCCCAGCCGGGAAATCGCCCAGCGGCTGTCCAGCCCGCCCTTGGAGTGAGCGATCAGGTTTACCTTTTCACAGCCCGTCTCGCGCACAATCTCCTCCACGCGCGCTTTCAGCTCCTGCGCGCAGGAGGCCACCGAAGCCGCCGACTGCTGATTCCCGTACCAGACGCGCGCGCCGTTGCGGATCAGCTCCGCCGGGACACGTCCCCAATAATTAAAAAAGTGTTGGTCCCGGAAAAACACGCCGTGCACCAGCACCAGCGGATAGCGCGTCGCGCACAGGGTATTCTCACGGCGTACCGTGTCGAGCTCCTTTTTCTCCGTTTCAAAGAGATATTCCTGCCGCACCGCATGACACGTCCGCCAGAGCAGGAACAGGTTGAGCAGGGGGATCCACCAGCACAAAAGCAGCAGCGCACGCCCCCGGATTCCGAGCTGCACGGAGGTGACGAGCATCCGGGTCACCCCGTTCACGCAGAGGATCAGGCCGATCAGAACGGCATACACGATACCGATCAAAAGCTGCGGCAGCGAGATCCCCAGACGGCCCATGTTCAACACCCAGTACAGATACAGGCAGAAATTCACCGTGCAGGCCACAGTGTTGATCTCTGTGAGGATTTCGCCCCCCAGCATCATGCCAAGCCGCGTGAAGCAATCTTTTTGCCACAGCGGCAGGATGTTGATCGCTATAAAGCACAGCCACAGGGCAAACGCCAGTCCCGCCCCCATGAGCGGGCCGAACCCCAAAAGCGCGCCGCACACCGGCAGGTTCGCGAGAACCACCGCCACAATCGTTCCGGTTATCTTTTCCGCCCGGTTCATCCCATTCCCTCCTTTTTCACGGTCAGGCCGTCTTTTTCCCCCGCAGAGGAAGTCCGCTTTCCAGACGGCGCAGCCGGACATAGAACATCACAATCAGCAGGACCGCCGCACCCGCCCAGGCGATCACCTCCGCGAAAAACACGCCGTCCTGCCCGACAAAGGCGGGAAGAAACAGTACGCTTCCCACACGCATGAACATTTCGATAAAGCCGGACGCCATCGGTACAATCGTATCGCCCATGCCCTGAAGCGACGAGCGGTACACATGCAGCAGATACAGCACAAACAGCATAACGCCCATGATGAACAGATAGCGGTACGCCACCGCCATCACCTGCTCCTGCTGCTGCGGATCGCCGGAGATGAACAGCATGAGGATGTACCGCCCCAGCAGGATCATCAAAGCGGAAATCACAAGCGCGGTGAGAACAGCCATCCGGCGGCCCGCACGGATTCCGGAACGGATCCGGTCATACCGCTTCGCGCCGAGGTTCTGCCCTGTGTACGTCGCCATGGAAAAGCCGAACGAGGTGGCCGCGATCTCCAAAAGGCCGTACAGCTTGTTGGTAGCCGTGTACCCTGCCACAAAGAGAACGCCGAAGCCGTTCACCACGGACTGCACCGCCATGCCGCCCACGGCAATAATCGTGTTTTGCAGGGCAAGCGGCGCGCCGAGACTGAACAGGCGGCGCATGAGCGGTGCGCTCAGCCGCCACTGGGATTTCTCGATGCGCGGAATCGGCAGGCCGCGCATGGCCCACAGGCAGATCAGGCACGAAACGACCTGCGCAAGCACCGTCGCGCCCGCCGCCCCGGCGATCCCCCAGTGGAACACCAGCACAAACAGCAGATCCAGTCCGACATTCAGCACCGAGGCAATTACCATTGCGATCAGCGGGGTGCGGCTGTTGCCCATCGCCCGCAGAATGGACGCAAAGGCGTTGTAACCCACGAGCGCCAGCGTACCGGAGAACATGACGTGCAGGTAATCGAGCGAGCCCGGCAGGATATCGGCGGGCGTATGGAGCAGCAGAAGCACCGGCTCCGCCAGCAGCAGCGCCGCCGCCGTCAGCACGGCCCCCACCGCGCCGGAGAGCAGGATCGTGCCGGTAATCGCACGGTTCAGGCCGTCCCAGTCCTCCGCGCCGAAGCGCTGGGAAATCTGGATGGAAAAGCCCTGCGTCAGGCCCTGCACCAGACCGATCACCAGCCAGTTGAGCCAGTCCGCCGCACCGAGGGACGCCAGCGCGTCCACCCCGACGAACTTGCCGACCACCATGGTATCGACCATCACATACATCTGCTGGAACATATTGCCCAGCATAAGCGGCAGGGCGAAGGACAGGATCAGCCTGGCCGGACGCCCCTGCGTCATATCGCGTACTTTTGCCATGAAATTGTGTTCCTCCCCCGCGCCGGACAGGTGGGCGCACACTCCGCCCGCGCTCCGGCGCACGATTGCAGTTATATTCAGTTTATCATATCTCCCCGCCTCCCGCAAGCGCAGAGAGGCAAAACGCCCCGCCGCAAAGGTTGCGGCGGGGCGTTGTCATTTTATTTATTTGAGGGCCGGGGCAAGCTTGGCGGGGCGTGCGGCGGATTTGGCCTCCTCCGGCCAGATGTTGTAAATCACTCCGCTTTTGGCCACCATCGAGATCGGCGTTTTCGGCAGCAGCTTGTGAAGGATCTCCACAAAGCCGTTGACCGGCGCCTCGGCCATTCCTGTAAAGATATGTTTGGCCCCAATCCGGCGGGCAAAGCTGGCCGCAATCACGGGGGCGTTGTCCTGAAAATACACGGTCATCTCCGCGCCGGCGTCCCTTGCCGTCTGGCGCAGATACTCCAATTCTTCGCCGCATGATGTTCCGCACGGTTCAACGGGCTGCACACAAAGCACATGCAGGTCACATGCCTCCTGATCCGCCAGCCTGCGCCCGGCCCGGATAAGCCTGTCGCAGTCGCGCTGTCCCGTGACGCAGACCATCACGGCTGATTTCGCTTTCAAAGCGGGAACCTCCTTTCTGAGCCGGATTTTCCGGCTTTCTCCATCCTCAGTATAGGAGATTTTTTCCGCTGATTGAAGAACGGCGCATGTATAATAAATGAACAAATTATGAATTTTTTATTTCTACATTTTTCCACAATTTACTGAAAGTTTTCCACCGTTTCGGACAGCACTTTTCCCAATTTTCGACCCGGTTTTCAGCGCGTCTCCCCCACCTTCGGCAGAAGGCGGAAAAGCGCATGGCAGCGGGCTTCGTCCATCTCCGGAGAATCCTCAAGCGGGAACGGAATCCCCATCGTGCGGTATTTTTCGAGACACAGCTTGCGAAACGGAAGCAGCTCGATTTTCCGCAGGTTGGAATAGGAAGCCGCCTCGCGCCCAAGCGCGCGGATATGCTCCTCCCCGTCCGTCAGGCCGGGCACCACGACATGCCGGATCCACAGCGGCACACCCATGCGCTCGGTCAGCCGCAGAAACTCTTTGACACGGGCGAGACTCCCCCGGCAATATGCCGCATAGTCCTCCTCGGTGAGGAACTTGAGGTCCGCCAGTACAAGATCGGTATGGCGCAGGACACGCTCAGCGGCGGCGAGGTCTCCCGTGCAGGAGGTGTCCAGCGCGGTGTGCACGCCCTCGCTTTGCAGGATTGTGAAGAGTTCTTCCACAAACGCGGCCTGTAGAAGCGGTTCGCCGCCCGTGACAGTCACGCCGCCCTCTTTCCCCCAGTAGGAACGGTAGCGAAGCAGCTTTTTCGCCAGCTCCCCAGCTTCGATCGGCTCGCCCCCCTCGGGATTCCAGGTGTCGGGATTGTGGCAGTACGCGCAGCGCAGCGGACAGCCCTGCAGGAAGGCAACGGCCCGGATGCCCGGCCCGTCCACCGCGCCAAGCGACTGGATCGAATGCAGCCGCCCCGTCATACGCTCACATGGAACGTGCGGGCGATGACCTCACGCTGCTGCTCACGGGAAAGCTTGTAGAAGTTGACCGCGTAGCCGGAAACGCGGATCGTCAGGTTCGGGTAATCCTCCGGATGCTCGTAAGCGGCCATGAGCGTTTCGCGGTTGAGGACGTTCACGTTCAGGTGGTGCGCCTTCTGGCCGAAATAGCCGCCGAGGATACACACCAGATTCGTCACGCGCTCGTCGTCCGTCTTGCCAAGCGCCTGCGGCACGATGGAGAAGGTGTTGGAGATACCGTCGCGGCAGACGTCATAGCTGAGCTTCGCGACGGAGTTGAGCGAAGCCAGCGCGCCGGAGCGGTCGCGGCCCGCCATCGGATTCGCGCCCGGGGCCAGCGGCTCGCCCGCCTTGCGGCCGTCCGGGGTGGAGCCCGTCTTTTTGCCGTACATCACGTTCGAGGTGATGGTGAGGATGGACAGCGTATGCTCCGCGCCGCGGTACAGCGGGTTCTTTTTGAGCTCCTTGCAGAACAGCTCCACCTGCTCCGTGGCAATGGAATCAACGCGGTCGTCGTCGTTGCCGAAGGCCGGATACTCGCCCTCGATCTCGTAGTCGGTGATCAGGCCCGTCTCCGGGTCGCGCACGCAGCGCACCTTCGCGTATTTGATGGCGGAGAGGGAGTCGGCCATGCAGCTCATGCCCGCGATACCGAAAGCCATGAAGCGGTGCACATGGGAATCGTGCAGCGCCATCTGCGTCTTTTCGTAGCAATATTTGTCGTGCATGTAGTGGATGATGTTCATCGCGCTCACATACGTTTTCGCCAACCACGGACGATAGAAGTCGAGCAGCTCCACCACCTTGTCGTAGTCGAGGTATTCGCCCTGATACGGCTCGTGCTCCGGGCCGACCTGCATGTTCTTCTTCTCGTCGCGGCCGCCGTTGAGGGCCAGAAGGAGAAGCTTCGCGAGGTTGGCGCGCGCGCCGAAGAACTGCATCTGCTTGCCGACCTTCATCGCGGAGACGCAGCAGGCGATCGCGTAGTCGTCGCCATAGAGCGGGCGCATCACGTCGTCGTTCTCATATTGCAGCGCGTCGGTGTCGCAGGAAACCTTCGCCGTGAAGCGCTTCCAGTTCTCCGGCAGCGCTTCGGCCCAGAGAACCGTCAGGTTCGGCTCGGCGGAGGGGTTCAGATTATAGAGCGTGTTGAGCATGCGGTAGCAGTTTTTCGTGACGAGGTGACGGCCATCCTCTCCCACGCCGCCGATCGACTCGGTGATCCACATCGGATCGCCGCCGAACAGCTCATTATAATCGGGCGTGCGCAGGTGGCGCGCCATGCGGAGCTTCATCACGAAATCATCCATGATCTCCTGCGCACCGGACTCGTCGAGAATCCCCTCGCGCAGATCGCGCTCGAAATAGATATCGAGGAAGGTGGAGACACGGCCCAGGCTCATAGCCGCGCCGTTCTGCTCCTTGATGGACGCGAGATAGCCGAAGTACGTCCACTGCACAGCCTCGCGGGCGTTCTCCGCCGGACGGGAAATGTCGAAGCCGTAGGCGGCGGCCATCTTCTTCATGTCCTCGAGCGCCTCGAGCTGCATGGAAAGCTCCTCCAGCGCACGGATGGTGCGCTCCAGCATCGGCTCCTCGCCGCGCGCCAGCTTATCCTTCTTCTTCTCCTCGATCAGGCGATCCACGCCGTAGAGCGCCACACGGCGGTAGTCGCCGATGATGCGGCCGCGTCCGTAAGCGTCCGGCAGGCCGGTGATCAGTCCGCAGTGGCGCGCCGCGCGGATCTCGGGCGTGTAAGCGGAGAACACGCCGTCGTTGTGCGTGCGGTGCTGGCAGAACTGCTTCTCCACATTCTCGGAAACGGTATAGCCGTAAGCCTTGCACGCGTCATGCACCATACGCATTCCGCCGAAGGGATTGCAGGCGCGTTTGAGCGGCTCGTCGGTCTGGAAGCCGACGATGATCTCCTTCTCCTTGTCCAGATAACCGGGAGCGAAGGCGGTGGGGGTGATGACGGTGTCAACGTCAATCTTCAGCACGCCGTCCTTCTCATGCTCCTTGCGGAACAGCTCGTCCATTTCGCCGCGCAGCGCCAGCGTGCGCTCCGTCGGGCCGGCAAGGAACGACGCGTCCCCGTCATACGGCGTATAATTGCGCTGAATAAAATCCCGAACGTTAATTTCATCCTGCCAAATACCGGGAGTAAAGTCTTTCCAAGCTGTCATCGAACAACACACCTTTCCGTTTCGTTTCCTGACACCCCGCGCGCTGCCCTTTCTGCAAAACAAAAAGGGCAGCACCACAAAGGATGCTGCCCAGACGGTCGGCGTTTCACAGGCGACCCATTCCCCGGTGGTCCATCCACCATTCCGGCCTTGGCCGGGTTCCGTCAGTAATGGGGCCCTTTTCTCTTTGAGCCTATCATAACACGCGCGCCGGACGCCGTCAAGCGGGGATTCGATCCAAACCGGAAATTCGGAAAAAGGGTAAAGATTTCCCCCAAAACGGCGGGCGGATTTGTGCCTCTTATGTTTAGGAAGCGGTTTTCTGCCGTGCTCTGCCCCGGTGCAGCAAACACAGGCCGAGCATCAGAAGCACGGGAAATACGACGGCGGCCAGGATCCCGACGCGCAGATCATCGCCCGCGGAGGCGGACACCATGCCCGCGAGCGTCGGCCCGCCCGAGCAGCCGAGATCCCCCGCGAGGGCCAGCAGGGCAAACATTGCCGTACCGCCGCCGCGCAGCGTGGCCGCGGCCTTGCTCAGCGTGCCGGGCCACATGATGCCCACACTCAGCCCGCACAGCGAACAGCTCAGCAGGCTGAGCGCCGGGACGGGAACCAGTGAAAGCAACAGGTACGACAGCACGCACAACGCGGCGCTGCTGATCATGAAGCGGTCCAGATCGATCCGGGATCCGTATTTGCCGTAAAACGAGCGGGCGATTCCCATGCAGACGGCAAAGGCCATCGGTCCGGCCAGATCGCCCACGGTCTTGCTCACGCCGAGACTCTGCTCCGCGAAGGTGGAGGCCCACTGGCTCACCGCCTGTTCACTGGCTCCGGCGCACAGCATCATGAGGAAGAACAGCCAGAAAATCCGGCGCGAAAACAGCTCTCGCAGACGCAGACCGCGCTCCCCCTCCTGAATCAGCGGAGCAATCGGCACGCGGAGAAAGACGAAAAAGTTAAACACGGGGATCGCCGCCCAGAGCACGGCGAGAATCTTCCAGTTTGCCGTGCCGAACAGGGAAAAATAGATGGTGGAGAGCAAAACAACGCCGACCTGCCCCCAGCTGTAAAACGAGTGCAGCAGGCTCATGGCCTTCTCCTTGTTATCCGTGGGACACGACTCCATCACGGGGCTGACCAGAACCTCCAGCAGCCCGCCGCCGATGGCATACACGATGACGGCGATCAGAAGGCCGAGGAAGGGATCGGACAAAGCGTCCGGCAGAAAGGCCAGCAAAAGCAGCCCGCCCGCGGAAGTAAGATGGGCCAGCAGCATCGAAACCCGGTAGCCGATTTTGTCCACAAACCCGGCGGAGAGCAAATCAACCAGAAGCTGCACGCCGAAGTTGACCGTCACCAGCATCGTGATCTGTGACAGAGGGATTCCGTAGCTGTTCTGGAAGGTCAGAAAGAGCAGGGGGGCAAAGTTGACAATAATGGCCTGCACCACATAGCCGATGAAGCAGGCGGAAATGGTGTGGTTGTAAGAATTGAGCTTTCCTTTCATTGGTCTCCTCCTCAGCAAAGCTTTGTCCAGCCGGAGGTTCCCAACCCCAAAGCGCAGGCAACGACAGTCAGGGAATTCTCCTGGGCGCGGCGTGTACCCGCCGCCCAGGCTTCGATCGTGGGGGCGGACAGACCATACTGGTTTGCAAACGCCTTGGGGCCTCCCGCCTGTTGGATCAAGGATTGGAAATAAGCATTGATGGCGTGATTCATAACAACTCTCTCCTTTTGATGGGGTTCGGGACAGCAAAAAAGCCAATAACACTCTTCGCCATCCTCACAGACAGCTGGAAAAATGTTATTGGCTTCTCTTTTTCAAGCTTTCTTTGCCGGGAAAGCCCCTGCTTTCGGGCAGGTCACCGATCCTATGCTGGTGCCTCCGGGCGGAATCGAACCACCGACACGGGGATTTTCAGTCCCCTGCTCTACCAACTGAGCTACAGAGGCGTGTTTTTGTCAGCTTTTGGATTATAGCACACCTCAGGGGAGAAAATCAAGAGGAAAATTGAGATTTTTTGAAGAACCCCGCCGGATCAGTCCTCGGTTATCAGCACCGCCCGCGTCAGCGCGGCTTCCAGCCCCCGGACAAAGAGCGGAAAGCGGTCGATCGTCTCTCCGCCGCCGACAAAATGCAGGGGCGCGTCGAGATGGGTCGCGCTGTGGCTGCCCGAATAAAACGCCGTCAAATTGCAGCTGTCCCCCTGATCGATGCGGCGGATCTGCTCAAACGACGGCGCGGGATCGCCGGGATAGACGGGAGACGAAAACAGCTCCCGGGAAATGTTGATGATAGCCAAAGCCGGATCCTCCTTCCCGCATTACAGCCGGGGCAGAGCCTTCATGAGCAGAGCCGCGCTCTTCTCCGCCGCTTCGAGAACAAATTTCGGGAAATCGACCACGGCGTTGTCGTCGGCGTTGTCGGAAATCGCGCGCAGAACGGCAAACGGTACGCCCGCGAGCGCGCACGCCTGGCCGATGCTGCCGCCCTCCATCTCGCACGCCACCGCGCCGGTGCGTTCCGCGATCTCATGCAGATGGGCGTTCCCGCAGATGAACTGATCGCCGGTGGCCACCACGCCGCGGTGCACGTTCCCCTCATAGATCTCCCGCGCGCAGTCCGCGAGCAGGCCGGAGACGCGCTCGTCCGTGGGCAGGAGCGATTCGTTCAGCAGGGAAAGGTTATGTCCGTTCTCCCCGTCGATCGCTGTGGTATCGTAGTCGTGCTGGATCACGCCCGTGGCCACCACGAGATCCCCGATGTTGACGTCACGGCTGCCGACGCCGCCCGCCGCGCCCGTGTTGATCACAATCTCCACGCCGTAGCGGAGGATCATCGTCTGCGCGCAGACGGCGGAGTTGACCTTTCCCGCGCCGCAGCGGGCCACGACGCACGCCACACCCGCCAGCGTGCCGCGCCAGAACGTCATGCGGCTCACCGTCTCCGGCGTTTTGTCCTCCATCGCCTCAATCAGGCGGTTGACCTCAATATCCATCGCTCCTATGATCCCTATCATCGCTGCCCGTCTCCTTTCAAAGCGTTTTCTCATGATTATATGATGTTACTATACTGTGCGAGGACGCGAATTGCAAGCGGTTTCCGTTTGACAAGCGCCGCCGCCCGGTTTTACAATGGGAACAGATTGCTTGCAAAGGAGGAACAGCCCATGAAAACAGGGCTTGTGCTTGAAGGAGGCGGCCTGCGCGGCGTGTTCACCGCGGGCGTGCTCGACGCGTTCCTGGAAGGAAATTTTCACGCGGATTATGTCATCGGCGTGTCGGCGGGAGCCGCGAACGGCGTGTCCTATGTGTCCGGCCAGAAGGAGCGCGGCCTGCGCACCAACACCGACTATTTACACGACCCGCGCTATATGGGGCTTCGCAGCCTGCTGCTGCACCGCTCGCTGTTTGGTATGGATTTCATCTTTCACGAGATCCCGCAGCATCTCGATCCGTTCGATTATCAGGCGTTTTACGAGAACCCCTGCGAATTTTGGACAGGCGCGATCGACATCCGCACGGGCGAGACGGTCTATTTCGGCAAGGAGGAGATCGGGGACGATCTCGAAGCGCTGCGCGCCACTACCTCCCTGCCCCTGCTCTCTCAGCCCGTCGCGTACCAGGGACGGCTCCTGCTCGACGGCGGCACCGCCGACCCGATTCCCGTGCGCCGGGCGCTCGCGGACGGCTGTGACCGCGTCGTGGTGGTGCTGACGCGGGAGCGCGGCTACCGCAAATCCCCGCAGTCCTTCCGCGCCGCTTACCGCAGTGCGTTCCGCCGGTATCCCGCCATGATCCACGCGCTCGACACGCGCCACCGCATTTATAATGATACGCTCGACTTCCTCGCCGGGCTGGAATGCGGCGGGACAGCCGCCGTGATCGCCCCCGTCTCCCCGCCGCAGGTGCGCCGCATCGAGCGCGACCGGGACAAGCTGCTCGCCCTGTATCAGGAGGGTCTGGAAGCGGGACGCGCGCTGCTTCACAGCGAATTCTGCGCCGTTACTGATTCAGCAGCATCTCCATGACATCCTTGACGCCGCTGACAGTGGTGTCGATTTCCGAAACCATCTGCTGGATAGAGGACATCTTTTTATCCTGATTGGAGATCTCCTCATTCAGCATACCGAACTGCTCGACCACATTTTCCACATATTCTTTCATCTGGCCAAGATCGGCGGAAATTTCCTTGGAAACCCCGTCGCTGTTCTGCGCGAGGCTTCGCACTTCCTCCGCCACCACAGCGAAGCCTTTTCCCGCGACGCCCGCCCGCGCCGCCTCCACCGAAGCGTTGAGCGACAGCAGGTTGGTCTGCCGGGAAATATTCTGAATGGCGCTGACCGCCTGGGAAGTCCGCTCCATCTGATTCTGAGAATCTTTGAGAATCTGGGCCAGCTCTGCCTGACGCTTCATGACAAGCTGCATCGCCTCTGTATTTTCCGCGATGGTCTGATTGATTTTCTCCAAATACTCCGTCAGGGAATGAACATGATCATTCATGTTCTGCTCCACCAGCTCGCGGGTGTGATACAGCTCGGTCACATCGTTGATCACTCCCACCATCACGGTCCTGCCGCTGTTCTCCTCTCTGCTCACACCAATCACGGCATGTACCCACAGATAGTTTCCGTTGCGGTGCTGGATCCGATACTTGGTTTCCAGCATCCCGTTCTGCTGGGAAATGCCGTCGTTGATCACACTGAGAAAAGTGGGAAGATCCTCCGGATGAACACGGTTCAGCCAGGAATTGATCTGATTTGGGAACTCCGCTTCGCCCATATAGCCCAGCTGCTTGCGGAAGGGCTCCGAAAACCAGACGTCATTTTTGGAATCCTCCAGGCTCTGCCTTTGCAGCCGGATATAAAAAGATCCCTGAATGGTGACATTATCAATGGCGGAATAGCGCTTGAGGACGCGGTCGAGCGCCTCTTTTCTCTCATGCTCCTCGTTGACGTCCACGAAGATGCCAATGAACTGGATTGCCTGTCCCTGCTCGTTCCGCTGCACGTTGCCCGCCGCGCGATACCACCGGTATCCCCGGTTTCTCGTTTTCAGGCGGTATTCGAGATCATATTTCGTTCTGCCGGAGCGGTCCTCCAGCGTCTTGACAAACAGATTCAGCGTGCGGTCCTTGTCCTCCGGATGGAGCAGATCCGACCAGGATTCCAGGGTATTCGGGAAATCCTCCACACTGTTGTAGCCGATCATATGGCGGAAATCATCCGACCAATACGCGGCCACCACCTGATTCCCCGGCCCGATGTCCATATTCCACAGGCCGGAGGAGATCGTCTCATTGACGAGGTGAACGTTATTGCTCTCCCACACGATGCGGTTATGATACAATTCCAGCACACGGTTGATCTGGCTCTGTATGGCATGGGACGCCGGCAGATCCAGACCGGAGGGAATTTGCTCCGGATCTGTAAAAACATCAAACGAAATTTCCCGCAGCGCATCGACAATTTGCTTATCTCCAAACAACAACACAGGCATGCCTCCTAATTTGTAATAAATACAATGAAAATCCAGTTAGGGGTACATAACAAAAGGTACGCCTGTCTCATCCCCCCGGGATATGCAAGCGCACCTTCACCACTTTCTTGTTTTTCTATATAATAATGCCAAAATTTTTTATTCTATCCTGAGTATATCTCCGGAAAATTCTTCTGTCAAGGAATTTATTGGCCTCAAAAAAGGAATATCATATCATCTAAAAACATGTCTCGACGAGGCGAAACTCCCATGATATACTGACAATATGTTTTGTTTGAAATGGAGGATTTTCTATGGCGGAAAAAGAAGAACGGGAGCCGAAAAGAAAAATCTGTGTCGGCATCCTGGCCCACGTCGACGCGGGGAAAACAACGCTCTCCGAGCAGCTTCTCTACCTCGGCGGCGCTCTGCGGGAGCGCGGGCGCGTCGACCACGGGGACGCCTTCCTCGACACGGAGCCGATCGAGCGCGAGCGGGGGATCACCGTCTTTTCCGGACAGGCGGATTTTTGCTGGGGCAACTCCGTTTATTATCTTCTCGACACGCCCGGCCACACCGATTTTTCCGCCGAGATGGAGCGCGTGCTTCCGGCGCTCGATTACGCCATCCTCGTCGTGAGCTGTGCTGAGGGCGTGCAGGGCCACACGGAAACGCTCTGGCGGCTTCTCGCGCACTATAACGTGCCGGTACTGCTGTTTCTCAACAAGATCGACCGCCCCGGCGCGGACGCGGCCCGCACACTCACACAGCTGCGCCGCAAATGCAGCCCCGCCGCCGTCCTGCTCGACGGCTTTTCCGGGGAAATAAACAACGCGCTCGCGGAGGAGCTGGCCCCGCTTGACGACGATCTGCTCACGCGTTATCTGGATGGAACCATTGCGCCGGACGAATGGCTTCCGGAACTGCGGCGGCTGGTGCGGGAGCGCAGGCTGTTCCCATGCTTTTCCGGCTCCGCCCTGCGGGGCGAGGGAGTGCGGGAATTTCTGGACGGCATGGAGCTTTTGACGGAAACGGACTGGGAGGAAAAGGAGGACGCACCCTTTGGCGCGATGGCGTACCAGGTGCGGCGCGGGGCAAGCCGCCTGGTCTGGCTGAAGATCACCTCCGGGACGCTGCGCTGCCGCGACGAGGTGCTCTGCCGCGCGGCGGACGGGACGCAGACGCGCGAGAAAGTGACGGAACTTCTGCGCTGCCGGGGCGGCCGTCTCACGCCGATCGAGTCGGCCTGTGCCGGGGAGCTGTGCTGCGCTGCGGGCCTTTCCTCCGTGCGCGCCGGGGACGGCGTGGGGGATCAGCCGCCCGCCGGGCCGCGCGAGCTCACGCCGGTCCTGCTCTCCCGCGCCCAGTGGGACGAGTCGTATGACCTGCGCGCCGTGCTCGCCGCTTTCCGCACGCTCGAGGACGAGGAACCCGCGCTCTCCGTGGAGTGGAACGAACCGCTGCGGGAGCTGCGCGTGCATGTGATGGGCGAGGTGCAGCTGGAAATCCTGCGGGAGCTGATGGAAACGCGGTTCGGTTTCTCCGTCACGTTCGGGGACTGCGAGGTGCTCTACCGCGAGACGATCGAGGACACGGTGCACGCCTGCGGCCACTTTGAGCCGCTGCGCCACTACGCCGAGGTGCATTTCCTGCTCTCGCCCGGCCCGCGCGGAAGCGGGATCACCTTTGAGAGCCGCTGCCCGCTGGACGTGCTCGAAAAGAGCTGGCAGAACCTGATCCGCACGCACGTCTTTGAGAAGGAGCACAAGGGCGTGCTGCTCGGCGCACCGCTCACGGACGTGAAGGTGACGCTGCTCACCGGCCGCGCCCATCTCAAACACACGGAGGGCGGCGATTTCCGCGAAGCCGTTTATCGCGCCATCCGCCAGGGGCTGATGCACGCGAAGAGCCGCGTGCTGGAGCCGTGGTGCGCCTTCTCCGCCGCCGTGCCGCAGGAGTACGCGGGCCGCGTGATGGCCGACGTGCAGCGGCTGTACGGCACCTTCTCCCCGCCTGTGCAGGAGGGGGAAACGGCGGTCATCGAGGGCCGCGCGCCCGTCTCCACCTTCCTCAACTATCAGCGGGAGCTGACCGCCTTCACGCGCGGACGCGGATCGGTGTCGATCCGCTTTGACGGGTGCGAGCCGTGCCACAACGAAGCGGAGGTCATCGCCGCGCGCGGCTATCAGCCGGAGGCCGACACGGAAAACCCCGCCGGATCGGTGTTCTGCTCCCACGGCGCGGGGTATTATGTCCCCTGGCAGGAGGCCGAATCGCACATGCACTGCGAGTGGAAATAAAAATCATGAAATTTTGTCTTTGCTGTATGCGATACCGCTTATGATTTCCCCCGTGCTTTCATTCCATTTGATCAATAAGAGGGTATGGCTGTCTTCCTCATAGGCACAGCCCAATAAGGCATTTCCATCATAAAAGGATGGGTATTTTTTCACGCAATTCAAATCGATTGCATAACGATTGATTTCACCTTCAGAAAGCAGCTTGTTATCCCATCCGTCCTTCTCCAAGACATCCATCACCGTGTCATACATATCGCACGACAAAGCGTCGCAAAAAACCAGCATGAGAAATTCCGATACGCTGTTTGTATACGGTCTCCATTTGCGAATCGAATCATTCTCATGGTGCATGGATACAGGCGGATCATCCTGATCCAAATTTGGTATAACCCATTTTTTCCAACAGTTCCGTTAGGGTGAAATCATACTGAAAGCTCATTCATATGCCTCCTGACAATTCTCATATATATTGTATCCTATTCTATCATGTTCCAATTTCAATTTCCATCTGCTTTCCTTCATGATCATACGGCATCGTGACGGTCAGTTCTGTTTGATCGGTACCGTATCTGCAAGTGAGAAAGCCGCTCGCTCTGAGAAAAAAATTGGAATTTTCTTTATTTTCAAACAAGTCCTATTGAAAAATAAAAAAAATTCGCTATCATGGGAGGTACGGACTGCCGGAACATAGAGGGCGTCCGTAAAGGGGGAGTTTTGTCTTATGCCATTTTATTCCTACGACTATGAGCGCCTGAGCCGCGCCGCCTCCCGTCTGCGCGAGGAGCGCTGGAAAAAGCACGCGCCGATCCCCGCCTTTTTGACGGCGGAGGACAGCGGCGAGCTGGGCGCAAAGCCGCCTGTCTCGTTCGGCCCGCAGGAGCTTCGCCCCGGCGAAATCTGGAGCGGCTACGACCGCTACCTGTGGCTGGACGCCACGGTGGAGGTGCCGCAGGATTTCACCGGCAGCCTGTGGGGACGCTTCGACTTCGGCATCACGGGCGGCGGCAACAACAGCGGCTTTGAAAGCCTGCTGTATCTGGACGGCCATCCGTACCAGGGCGTTGACCAGAACCATCAGGACGTGCCGCTGCACGCGCGCCCGGGACAGGAGCTGCATTTGCAGTTCCGCCTGTGGTCCGGCCTGGTGGGCGGCGGCAGGCCGCACCCGAACGACCACAAATTCCACATGGCCGAGCTTGCCATCCTCGACGAGGGCGCGGACAGCCTCTACTACTGGCTGACCTGCCTGCTCGGCGCGCACCGGATGCTCGACGAGAATGACCCGGAGAAGCAGCGCGTCCTGAACCTCGCCGCGAAGGCGTGGGATCTGGTGGACACGTCCGACCTCGGCTCGGAGGAATTCTTCGCGTCCGCGGCCCGCGCCGTCTCCTTCCTGGAAGCGGAGCTGCCGCAGGAGGAAAAGAAGGTCATCGTGGACGTGGTGGGACACACGCACATCGACACGGCGTGGCTGTGGCGGCTGTGCCACACGCACGAAAAGTGCGCGCGTTCGTTCTCCACCGTCAACCGCCTGATGACGGAATATCCGGAGTACATCTTCCTGCACACGCAGCCGCAGCAGTATGACTTCATCAAGCACGATTATCCGGAGATCTTCGAGCAGATCCGCCGCCGCGCCGCGCAGGGCCGCTGGGAGCCCGCGGGCGGCATGTGGGTGGAAGCGGACTGCAACCTGCCCTCCGGCGAATCGCTCGTGCGCCAGCTGCTCTACGGCACGCGCTTCTTTGAGAGCGAGTTCGGCAACAAGAGCACCTTCCTCTGGCTGCCGGACGTGTTCGGCTACTCCGCCGCCCTGCCGCAGATTTTGAAGCAGAGCGAGATCGACACCTTCATCACGACGAAGATCAGCTGGAACGACCAGAACGTCCTGCCCTACGACACCTTTGAGTGGCGCGGCATCGACGGCACCTCCGTTTTGACGCACTTCATCACCACCTCCGCGCCCGGCGAGCGGATGTACACCTACAACGGCCTGACGGACGCCGTGGCGATCAAGGGCGTGTGGAACGCCTACCACAACAAGGAGCTGAACACGGAGCTGCTCGTCTCCTACGGCTACGGCGACGGCGGCGGCGGACCGAACCGCGATATGATCGAGCACGCGCGCCGCATGGGCCGGATTCCGGGCATGCCGGAGGTCCGCCAGGAGCGCGTGGACAACTTCTGCGCGCATCTGCACCGCACGGTGGAGGAAAACCGCCGCCACGCCTATGTCCCCGTCTGGGACGGCGAGCTGTATCTGGAATTCCACCGCGGCACCTACACCTCCCAGGCGTACAACAAGAAGATGAACCGCCGCATGGAGTTCCTTCTGCGCAGCGCCGAGGAGGCCGTCTCCCGCGCGATGCTGCGCGGCGAGGATGTGTCCGCCCTGCGCGAAAAGCTGGCCGAAGCCTGGAAAACCGTCCTCTGCCTGCAATTCCATGACATCATCCCCGGCTCCTCCATCCGCGAGGTCTACGAGGACTGCCATGTGCTCTACGGACAGGCGGAAGCCCTCGCCCGCGAAGCGATGGAGACAGCCGCCGCCGCGGACGGAGCCGAAAACGTTCTGACGGTCTGGAACAACGCGAACTGGCAGCGCGAGAGCGTCGTGGAGCTGCCGGGAGAACTGGGGAACCGTCACGCGGAGCTGCCGGACGGCACGATCCCGCCGCAGAGCGGAAACGCCGTCGCCCTGCGCCTGCCCGCCGAAAGCGCGCAGAAGCTTGTGCTCAAAGACGGTCCCGCTCCCGCCGCCCCCGGCTGTGCCACTGTGCTGGCCCACGGGCTGGAGACGGACGCTCTGCGCCTGCTGTGGAACAAGGCCGGCCGCCTTGTGAGCATCTATGACAAGAAGGCAAACCGCGAGCTCGTTCCCGAGGGAGCCGAGGCCAACGCCCTGACGCTCTATGAGGACCGTCCGCGCGAATACGACGCATGGGAGCTCGAATATTCGCATCAGAGAAAGCCGTGGGAGCTGCCCTCCCCCAGCCGCGTCTCGATCGTGGAAAACAGCGCCGTGCGCGCAGTGGCGGAATTCCGCTTCACGTTCCGCAAATCCACGCTCGTCCAGCGTCTCACCGTCTACCCGCACCGCACGCGGATCGATTTCGCGACGCGGGTGGAGTGGAACGAGCGCGAGACGCTTCTGAAGGTGGCCTTCCCGACCATCCTGCGCAGCGGACGCGCCCGGTTCGACATCCAGTTCGGCAGCATGGAGCGCCCGACGACAAAGAACACCAGCTGGGAGTACGCGAAGTTTGAATCCGTGGGCCACAAGTGGGCCGATCTCTCGGAATCCGGCTACGGCGCGGCCCTGCTCAACGACAGCAAATACGGCTACGACGTGCACGACGGCACTCTGCGCCTGACGCTGCTCAAAAGCTCGAACTCCCCCGACTACACCGCCGACGCGGGGACGCAGGAATTCACCTACTCGCTCTATCTGCATATGGGCGAGTGGTATGAGGCAAACGTCGACCGCGAATCCTGGGAAATCAACGATCCCCCGATCGTGTTCTCCGGCGCGGCGGAGCTGCCCGCTCTGTTCCCGGCGGATCTGCTGGGCGTTACCTTCGACGCCGTGAAGCCCGCCGAGGACGGCAAGGCCCTGATCCTGCGCCTGCACGAGAAGGAAGGCCGTCACACCTCCGTGACCATTCCGACCGCCTTCCCCTTCAAGAGCTGGTGCGAATGCAACCTGCTCGAACGGCTCGACGGCGAAGCGCACAGCGAGAAAAAGCTGCGCCTGGCGCTGCGCCCGTTTGAGATCAAGACGATCAAATTCACCCTGTAAGACACCCGGACAGCCGAATAGCAGATCTCTTTTTGGCTGCCCGCGCGAAAAGGCCCCTGCGCGGCAGCACGCCGCGCAGGGGCCGCGCCGATCTGCGCGCCGCCCTCCCGCAGAAGCGGAAGCAGATCGACGCACATATCTCCGGTGGCGGCGCGGATTGCCTGGGCGGCATAACGGCTGTTGCCCGTGGCGGAAAACCAGTAAATCAAAGCGTTTCCTCCTTTGCTTCACACTTTCTGCGCCAGCGCCCCATGCGGTAGGCTCCCAGCGTGATCAGCGCGCCGAGCACCCAGGACGCGAGCAGCGAGATGAAAACGGACTCCGGACGGCCCACCGGATAATCGGGGCTGCGGGTCAGGAACGCAAGGCCATAGGCGATCGGCACGCGCAGCACCACGGTGGTGATAATGGAAATCCACATGGGCGTCATCGTGTCGCCCGCGCCGCGCATCACGCCGGACAAGCTCTGCGTCACAGCCATCGCGATATACCCCACGGCAAGAATGCTCATCATGTGGTAGCTCAGCTCCACAAGCGAAGCCGTGCTGGTGAAAATCGACATCAGCGACCGGCCGAACAGCAGGATACACAGCGTCAGCGCGATAGCGCACACGAGCGCCATCAGCGTTCCCTGCTTTGCCCCGGCGCGCACGCGCTCCGGCTTTCCCGCGCCGACGTTCTGGCCGGTGAAGGTCGTCATCGCCTGGCCGAAGGTGAAGTTCGGCATCATGGCGAAGCCGTCCACACGCATGACAATCACGTTGCACGCAATGACCGCTTCCCCGAAGCTGTTGGTCAGTGACTGCACCACCAGCATCGCCATGGAGAAAATCGCCTGCGTCACGCCCGAGGGCACGCCGAGACGGATGATTTTCCCCACATACTGCCGCACCGGCCGCAGGTGCGCCGCGCGCAGCGTGAACACGTCGTGCATGCGGAACAGCTTCAGGCAGCACAGCACGGCGGAGATCGCCTGCGCGATGACGGTGGCGAAGGCCACGCCCGCCACGCCCATGTGAAGCCCGGCCACAAACCAGAGATCCAGACCAATGTTCAGCACCGTGGCCACAATCAGGAACACGAGCGCCGAGAGCGAATCCCCCAGACCGCGCAGCACGCCGGACAGGATGTTGTACGCCGCGAAGCCGACGATCCCCAGGAAAAAGATGTTGAGGTAATCGGTGCACCAGTTCAGAATCGACGCGGGCGTGTTGAGCATCGTGAGCAGCGGGCGCGTCACGAGCGGCCCGACCACCATAATGATAATGGACGCGAGCAGCGTCAGCGTCATGCAGTTGCCGATGACGTTCGCCAGGTGGTCCCGTTCCTTCGCGCCGAAATACTGCGATACCAAAATTCCCGCGCCCGTCGCAATGCCGACGAACAGCGCCAGCAGCAGGTTCAGGATTGGGGACGCGCTGCCGACGGCGGCAAGGGCGTTATCCCCCACATAGATACCCACGATGACCGAATCCGCCGTGTTGTACATCTGCTGGGCCAGGTTGCCGATCAGCATCGGCAGGGAAAATTCCAGGATCCGTTTCCAGGGCGCGCCCAGAGACATATCCTGCGCGGAAAACAGGCGTTTGAGCCTTCCTCCGCTTGCAGCCGTATTCATGTTTCTTCCTCCTCCATAACAATTGGGTTGACCGCACCGCCCCTGCGGCGGCGCGGAATACCCTCAGTATACCGAATTCCGGTGCGGGGCGCAACTGCCCCCACCGCAAATTCGTGAAAACGGCAAACTCACCAAGTACCGAAAACGATTTCGGTTCGTAAAATTTAGAAAATAAGGAAAATCAAAAGGAAAGGAACGATCTCATTATGAAACTTCAGGAAACCACCAACGCCGCGAGAAGATTCTGCCTCTGCTCCAGCGAGGCTGTCAAGGTAATCACCACGCAGGAGGGCTATTTCCCCGACTTCGGACATCATCAGGACCACGAGATGGGCGGCGTCTGGCTGCACCCGATCAAACTGTTTGACGGCTTCTGGCTGCGCTTCCGCGATCAGGGCACCAACCACACGGACACCTGGGTGGCGGCGGACACCTGCCGTGTCGCGCCCTGGGGCGTGGAGCAGTCCGGCGGCGGCTACGGCAGCACGCTCGGCAATACGGCCATCCGGACCGTGCCCTCGACCTGCTGCGCCGCATGTTCTCCACCTTCGGCATGGCGGGTCCGGCCAGCCTTTCGGAGATGTCCCCGGACTACGGCTGCTTTGTGCAGGCGTGGACGGTATACGCCGCCTTCGTGCCGATCGTGCGCTATTTCTTCGGCGTGCAGCCGGACGCGAACGAGGGGCGGCTTGTGATTGCCCCCTGCCCGCCCGCCGGCTGGGAAAATGCCGCGCTGGAGAACGTGCCTGTCCCCGGCGGAAGCGTGAGCGTGCGCTTTGAAAAGAAGGAGAACGGGCTGCTGTGCACCGTGGAGGGTGATCCGCAGGCGCCGGTCGTTTTCCGCGTTCCCGCCGGGGTGCGCGCCGCTGTCAACGGGGAGGAGCTTGCTGTCTCCGAAGCGGATCGGGAGGTTCCCGCCGCGGCTCTGCTCGCGTGTCTGACGCTGCTGCGTTGAGCCGGGAAAGGAAATTTTTGGTATATATTGTTTATTTAAAATAAACAGAAAGCAATATTTTGAAAAGATCGCTTTCGAACAAATTCGACATTCCCTCCGTGCTATACTGAAATGGAATTCTTCCTGCCCGGTTTCTGTGTATTTTGTAACAAATCAACTAATACAAGTTGGCTAAAAGCGGAAAATCTTTAAGAAAATGACGGAAAAACTTGATATTTCTCACCTTTGTGATATGATTAGAAGTAAGAAATTTGCATAGAGGAGGATGGTTCCATGCAGAAGGAAGTCAACTCCAAAAACAGCGTTCCGCTTTATCTGTTCCATCAGGGCACCAACAGCAAGGCCTATGAATATATGGGGCTGCGGAGAGCGGGGGATCCCGAACATCCGGGCATGGCCTGCCGTGTCTGGGCGCCGAACGCCCAGGCTGTTTCGCTGGTGGGAGACTTCAATAACTGGGATGACGAGAAGCATCCCCTCGAAAAGATCAGTGAAAACGGCGTTTGGGAGGCAATCCTGCCTTTTGAGCTGGAGCAATACTCCGTGTATAAGTTCTGCATTGTGAAGCAGGACGGCACGAAGGTGCTCAAGAGCGATCCGTATGCCTACCACTTTGAAACACGGCCGAACAATTCCTCGATCTACTGCGACATTGAGGGCTTTGCCTGGGAGGACGACGCGTGGTTCCGCCACAAGGCCGCGAAGCCGCACTACAGCCGCCCCGTCAACATCTACGAGGTGCACGCGGGCTCCTGGCGCCGGTACGCGGACGGCAACGTCTTTTCCTATGACAAGCTGGCGGACGAGCTCATTCCATACCTGCTGGACATGGGCTATACGCACGTCGAATTGATGCCGCTGACGGAATATCCCTTCGACGGCTCGTGGGGCTACCAGGTGACGGGCTACTTCGCCCCCACCTCGCGCTATGGCACCCCGAAGGATTTCATGAGCTTTGTCAACAAATTCCACAAGGCGGGCCTGGGCGTCATCATGGACTGGGTCCCGGCGCACTTCCCCAAGGACGAAGCCGGTCTGGCGCGCTTTGACGGCACGCCGTGCTATGAGTACGCCGATCCCCGAAAGGGCGAGCACAAGGACTGGGGCACGCTCGTGTTTGATTACGGGCGGTGCGAGGTGGTCAGCTTCCTCATCTCCAGCGCCGTGTTCTGGCTTGAGAAATATCACATCGACGGCATCCGCGTGGACGCGGTGGCCTCGATGCTCTATCTGGACTACAGCCGCCGCGACGGCGAATGGCTGCCGAACAAGGACGGCGGCAAGGAAAATCTGGAAGCCGTGGCATTCTTGCAGCGGCTCAACGAATCCGTGTTCTCCCTCTTCCCGGAGGTCATGATGATCGCGGAGGAGTCCACCTCCTGGCCGATGGTAAGCAAGCCGACGGACTGCGGCGGACTGGGCTTCAACTACAAATGGAACATGGGCTGGATGAACGACATGCTCCATTACATGTCCCTTGACCCCATCTACCGCAAATTCAACCACGACAACATCACGTTTTCGTTCTTCTACGCCTTCTCCGAGAACTACATTCTGCCGATCTCGCACGACGAGGTGGTGCACGGCAAGTGCTCGCTGATGAATAAAATGCCCGGCGACAACGAGCAGAAATTCGCCGGGGTGCGCGCCTTCCTCTCCTACATGATGGCGCACCCGGGCAAAAAGCTTCTGTTTATGGGCAGCGAATTCGGCCAGTTCATTGAGTGGAACTATGAGAAGGAGCTGGACTGGCTGCTGCTGCAATACCCGCAGCACCGCAAGCAGCAATCCTTCTTCCGCGATCTGAACCATTTCTATCTCAACACCCCCGCTCTCTGGGAGGTGGATTTCTCGTGGGAGGGCTTCAGCTGGATTTCCAACGACGACTACACCCAGAGCGTCATCGCTTTCCGCCGCATCGACAAGAACGGCGGGGAGCTGGTGGTTGTGTGCAACTTCGTCCCGGTAGAACGCAAGGGCTACCGGATCGGCGCGCCCACGCCCGGCATCTATGAGGAGGTTTTCTCCTCCGACCGCGCCGAGTACGGCGGCTCCGGCATCACAAACGGCAATACCATCAAGACCTCCGCCGTACCGATGCACGGCTGTGAGGAATCCATGGAGCTGGATCTGCCCCCGATGTCCGTTTTGTACCTGCGGTGCAGAAGAAAGAAGCCGCAGCGCAAAAAGATTTCCGCCGTGCAGGCACAGCCCGCGGCCAAGGAGGCCAAACCCGCCAGAGAGACGAAGTCCGTCAAGGAGAAGGGGTCCGCCCGGCAGACAAAAGCCGCCGGGAAGGAGACAAAGCCCGCCGGAGAACCCGCGGCGAAAAAGCCCGCGCGCGGCCGCCGGAAAAAGACGGACGACGCGTAACAGCGGCGCTTTCCATCACTGGTAAGATCATCCATTTGATCTTTTCATATTCTATACAAGGAGGGAATTTTCCATGTTGCCAAAGCAGGAAATTGTGGCAATGCTGCTGGCCGGTGGACAGGGCAGCAGACTTGGAGTACTCACAAAGAATCTGGCGAAACCCGCGGTCCCATACGGAGGAAAATACCGTATCATCGACTTCCCCCTTTCAAACTGTGTCAATTCCGGTATTGAGACGGTCGGCGTGCTCACGCAGTATCAGCCGCTCGAGCTCAACGAGTACATCGGAAGCGGACAGCCGTGGGATCTCGACAGCATGTACGGCGGCGTTCACGTTCTGCCCCCCTACCAGCGCGGCAAGAAATCCGACTGGTACAAGGGAACGGCCAACGCTATCTATCAGAACATCAACTTCATCGATCGCTATCAGCCCGACTATGTCGTGGTGCTCTCCGGCGACCACATTTACAAGATGGATTACTCCAAGATGGTGGCTTACCACAAGGAGAAGGAAGCCGACTGCACCATCGCCGTCATCGACGTGCCGCTCTCGGAGGCCTCCCGCTTTGGTATCCTGAACACCAGAGAGGACAACTCCATCTATGAGTTCGACGAGAAGCCCAAGGTGCCCAAGAGCACAAAGGCCTCCATGGGCATCTATGTGTTCACCTGGAGCAAGCTGCGCAAGTATCTGATCGAGGACGAGGCCGATCCGAAATCCTCGAACGACTTCGGCAAGAACGTGCTCCCGAACATGCTCAACGCGGGCGAGCGCATGTTTGCCTACGAATTCCAGGGCTACTGGAAGGACGTGGGAACCATCGAAAGCCTGTGGGAGTCCAACATGGACCTGCTGGACCCGAACGGCTCTCTGGATCTGAGCGAGGACAGCTGGAAAATCTATTCGAGAAACCCCGTCATGCCGCCGCAGTATGTGGCCAAGGACGCCGTCGTGCAGAATTCGCTCGTGGCGGAGGGCTGCAACGTGTACGGCGAGATTGATTTCGCCGTGCTGTTTGCCGGCGCGTACATCGCTCCGGGCGCCGTGGTGAAGGATTCCATCATCATGCCCGGCAGCCGCGTGGAGGAAGGCGCTGTCGTTCAGTACGCCATCATCTCCGAAAATACCGTGATCGGCAAGGGCGCGCATGTCGGCGCACGCCCCGAGGACATTGACAACAAGGAAGAGTGGGGCGTCGCCGTCGTCGGCGCGGACTGCACCATCGCTCCCGGCGCGGTCGTGCCGCCCAAGGCCATGATCGAAGAGGGAACCACTTATGAGGAGGGAACAAAATAATGCGTGCCAATAATATGCTGGGAGTTTTGTTCTCCAACGTACACGATGAAAACATCCGGGAGCTGACGGAAAAGCGCGCCATGGGCAGCGTGCCCTTCGGCGGCCGCTACCGTCTGATCGACTTCCCGCTCTCCAACATGGTGAATTCCGGCATCAACAAGGTCGGCGTCATCACCAAGAACAACTATCAGTCCCTGATGGACCACCTCGGCTCCGGCAAGGCGTGGGATCTCTCCCGCAAGAGAGAGGGCCTGTTCATCCTGCCGCCCTTCGGCGACGCGAGCGCGATTCCGAACAGCCGCGTGGAATATCTGGCCTCCATCACCCGTTTCCTGCACAACTCCCGCGAGGAATACGTCGCCCTCTCGGACTGCGATATGATCTGCAACATCGACTACAGCGACGTGCTGGCCTTCCATCTGCGCCAGGAGGCCGACATCACGCTGGTGTACCGCTTCGGCAAGATCCCGGCGGGCAGCAGCGATCCGACGGTCTACACGCTTGCGCCGGACGGCCGCATTCTCGATATGCTCATCTCCCCCGCCATTGACGGCGAGTGCAATCACGGCATGAGCATCCTCGTCATGAAGCGCGAGCTGCTGATCAGCATGATCAGCGACTGCGTAAGCCGCAACATGTTCAACTTCAAGCGCGATTTCCTGCAGAGGAACGTGAAGAACTACCGCATCTACGGCTATGAGTTTGAGGGCACGGTGCAGACGATCTGCTCGATGAACTCCTACTTTGAGGCCAACATGACGCTGATGCAGCCGAAGGTGCGCGCGGAGCTGTTCAACCCGAACCGCCCGATCTACACGAAGGTGCGCGACGACATGCCCGCCCGCTACGGCCTGGGCGCCAATGTGGCAAACAGCATCATCGCGGACGGCTGCGTGATCGAGGGCACGGTGGAAAACTGCGTGCTCTTCCGCGGCGTGCGGGTGGAAAAGGGCGCGAGACTTGAAAACTGCGTGATCATGCAGGACAGCGTGATCGGCCAGAACTGCCGCCTGAACTATGTGGTGGTGGATAAAGATGTGGAAATCAAAGAGGAGCGCTCGCTGATGGGCTTCCAGTCCTATCCCGTATACATCAGCAAGGGCGCGATCGTCTGACCGCCCGCGTCCCAGCCGGGCGAACACCGCGCGGCAAACGAGAGGAGAAGCACTTATGAAGGTTTTATACTGCACCAGTGAAGCAAGGCCCTTTGCCGCGACGGGCGGTCTGGCGGATGTGGCGGGTTCCCTGCCGCAGGCGCTGCGCGCCCGTCTCATCGGCTGCCGCGTGGTCATGCCGCTCTACGAGGAAATCCCGCAGTCCCTGCGCGACAACATGAAATTCATCACCAGCCTTTCCGTTCCGGTGGCATGGCGCCGGCAGTATTGCGGCGTGTTTGAAGCGCGTTCCGGCGGGGTGATCTACTACCTGATCGACAACCAGTATTATTTCAAGCGCAAGGGCCTTTACGGCCATTACGACGACGCGGAGCGCTTTGCGTTCCTCAGCCGCGCCGCGCTGGAAATGCTGCCCTATATCGACTTCCACCCGGATGTGATCCACTGCAACGACTGGCAGACGGCTCTCGTTCCGGTGTACTACAGCATCTTCTATGCCAATAACGAGTGGTATCGCGGCATCAAGACGGTGTTCACGATCCACAACATCCAGTATCAGGGCAAATACGGCAAGGAGCTGCTGGAGGATGTGCTCGGTATTCCGGGCTCGGCTCTGCCGCTGCTCGAATACGACAACTGCGTCAACATGATGAAGGGCGCGATCGAGACGGCCAACCGCGTGACCACCGTCAGCCCGACGTACGCGGAGGAGATTCTGGATCCGTGGTTCTCCCACAAGATGGACACCATCCTGCGGGAGCGCTCCTGGAAGCTCAGCGGCATTCTCAACGGCATCGACACGGAAAGCTACAACCCCGAGACGGACAAGGATATCTACGCGAACTACTCCGTGCAGGATATGTCCGGCAAGGCCGTGAACAAGCTGGAGCTCCAGAAGCGGCTGAACCTCGCGGAAACGCCCGACGTACCGCTCATCGGCATGGTGACCCGCATGGTGGCGCACAAGGGGCTGGATCTCGTGAAGGAGACGCTTGATCAGCTGATGTGGGAATCGAACATCCAGTTCGTCATCCTCGGCTCGGGCGACTACGAATACGAGACGTTCTTCCGTGAGATGCAGAACAAATATCCCGGCCGGCTCTGCGCCTGCTTCGGCTTCGTGCCGGAGCTGTCCCGCAAGATCTACGCGGGCGCCGATATCTTCCTCATGCCCAGCAAGAGCGAGCCCTGCGGCCTTTCGCAGATGATCGCCCTGCGGTACGGCACCATCCCGGTGGTGCGCGCTACCGGCGGCCTGAAGGATTCCATTCAGGACAGCGGCGATGGCGAGGGCAACGGCTTCACCTTCCAGAGCTACAACGGCGGCGACATGCTCTATGCCATCCACCGTGCATTGGAGGGCTACGCGCAGGCCGACGGCTGGAAGATCCTCGTTGACCGCGCCATGAAGAGCGACAACTCCTGGGGCCGTTCCGCGAACGACTACATCCGCATGTACCGCGACATGCTCAAGGAGTAAGCCATCCAACCAAACACACAAAGCACAGCCCCCGCAGGGAAATTCCCTGTGCACCTGTAAACTGAAAGTAGACACTCACAAAAGTGTGGGTGTCTACTTTTTTCGTGGTAAGATGAAGAAAAGGAGGTAGAAAAATGGGAAAGAAAGGGACACCGCATCGAAAGTGGAGCAAAGAGGAAAAGCTGCGCTTCATACGTCTGCACTTGGACGAGCATATTTCAATCACGGAAATCGAGAGGAAATACGGAGTGGGGCATAGTCTGGTATCCGCTTGGGTGAAGCGGTATCTGGAAGATGGCGAGGAAGCACTGGAGCCAAAGAACGGAAACCCGTATGCCGCGCTGCATACCAGTAAGTCACTCAGCGAAGTGGATCGGCTGCGGCTCATCATCGCTAAACAGGAAGTGGAGATCGCCCGGTTAAAAAAAGGGTATTGGGTGGAAGGAGCTGGTGCAAGCAAGGAATACGTTACTGGCAAAGGAAAGACTACGAAGTCATCGAGGAACTGAGGATAAAGTACCCGGTAGATTTTCTGTGTCGGCTCATGGGCGTAAACCGCTCCGGCTATTACAAGTGGCGGCAGAGAAAAGGAACGCCCAACCGCCATGAGCAGAATCGGATCGTGCTGACAGAGCTGTTAAGGACAGCCCACGAAAAACATCCCTCGCATGGATACCATCGCCTGGCGCTGGATGTGTTTTCAGAAACGGGATGGGTCTTTTCTCACAACCTGGCTCACAAGTGCTGTAAGGCCGCGGGGATCCGCTCAAAAGCCAGAAAGCACCGCTATCAGCCTCCCGGTGAGGAAAGTGTCCTTTTTGCCAATGAGGTCAGAGGACGCTGGAACGCGACCCGGCCGCTCCAGCTTGTCGTTTCCGATATGACCATGTTCAAGGTTGGAAATACTTACTGGGAATGGACTATCCTTCTGGACACCTTTAACAACGAGATCCTTGCGCACAGCGTTACATCTCAAGCGGGAAGCAACAAGCCTTACTATCACTGCCTTGAAGAATTGAAGAAGCGGATGGACAAAAGAGAAGAGCAGACATCCCAGTTAGTCTTGCACACCGACCAGGGAGCTGTCTACTCTTCACAGGCTTTTTGCCAGGCCCACCATGATTATAACATACTTCGCTCCATGTCGCGAGGGGGAACT
>DVGZ01000056.1 GCA_018712435.1 Candidatus Caccousia avicola | reverse complement strand
GAGTACGCGGCGCTGACGGCAAAGGTACGGCAGCAGGAGGAGCGGGTGCGGGCCGCGTGGCAGCGCTACGCCGATCTGAATCAGGAGTTTCGGGAGAAGGAAGCCTTCGGTATGACGATTGTGGAGGCCCGCCGGTATGAAAGCGGCCTGCGCTTTCTGGAAATGGAGATCCAGCGCGAGGAAACGCTGCTCAAGGAGCTCCGGGAGCAGGCGGAAGCGAAGCGCAGGGAGCTTGTGGCCGCCCGGCAGGATACGGCAACCATTGAGAAGCTGAAGGAAAAGAAGCTGGAGGATTATCGCAAGAGCGTGCAGAAAAGCGAGGAGCAGTTCATTGATGAGCTGGTTTCCGCCCAGCGCGCCACCGCGAACGCCTCCTGATTCTAAACGGACAGCATATAAGAGGCAGCGAAAGGAGGTGAAAGAATATGAACGCAATGGATTTGGTCATGCAGATGAGCCTGGCAGCCGCGCAGATCGCCCAGAACACGATCCCGCAGACCTCCTCCCAGCAGACGTCGGAATCCGGACAGGATTTCAAAACTCTGATGGAGGACAAAAAAGCGCAGGACTCGCAGAAAACGCAGAACTCGAAGGATTCCGAAAAGCCGCAGGAAGCGGAGAAGGACGATTCCGCCGGAAAGACGGAGGAGCCCGCGAAGGATACCGAGGCGGCGCAGCAGCCGGCAGCGATGCAGGCAGCGGCGGGAAATCTCACCTATGTGCAGGTGCTTGACATCGCATTGGTGAAGGAATCCCCGAACGGTTTGCAGCTGGTTTCCGTGCAGGACGTGACACAGCAGACGGCTAATCCCGTGAACGCGGCCAATGTCGCGGCGGAACAGCCTGTCGCGGCCAACGGCATGGTACAGCAGGCGGCGGCGCAGCAGCAGGTCCCCGAGCAGCAGGCGGCCGTGCAGCAGTCTCCCGTACAGCAGCAGGCGGAAACGCAGGCTGAGCCCGTGGAGGTGCAGACGGTGCAGGCGAAGCCCGAAAGCCAGCAGGCGCAGGCCGAGACCTTCGCGCAGACGGCAAAGGACGATTCCGGCGAGCCTGACGCGCAGGCGGCGGTCACAACCGCAGAGCAGCCGTTCTTCCAGGAAACGGAGAGCATGCCGGTGAAGGTGGGCGACGGCGACACCATCGACACGCAGCAGCCCGATTTTGACGCGAAGCTGACGCAGAACGTCGAAAAGGCGCTTTCGCAGGGCGAGCAGCGGGTGGAAATCCGTCTGAACCCGGAAAATCTCGGCAGTGTGGTCGTGGAAATGACCCGCAGTCAGGACGGCTCTCTCCATGTGGTGCTCCATACGGAGACAGAAAGCGCGGCGCGCCTTCTGAGCGAGCATTCCGGCACACTGGGGCTGATGCTCCAGAACAACAACCAGGGTGAGGTCCGCGTCGAGGTACGGCAGCCGCAGCAGGAGAACCAGCAGTGGCAGCATCCGGATCAGGACGGCGGACAGAATCATGGAGGCCAGCAGCGCGAGCAGCAGGAGCACCGGCAGAGCACGGAAGACTTTTTGCAGCAGCTTCGCCTGGGACTTTTCTCCCTGGATCCGCAGGATGACTGAATGTGGGGGTGAACGCATTGGCAACTGATTTTATGCCGATCGGGCTGGAAACGCTGGCCGCTTCGGCAAACACGAAAACAAAGACAAATTCCAACGCCAAGGTAGACGATGACTTTCAGGAATGGCTGGACAGGGAAGGCATTGAAGTCAACCAGCCCGGCGAGGATTTGGGCCTGGATTTCACAGACTATTTGCAGCTGATGGTGGCCCAGCTCCAGAACCAGACCATGGACAACGCTATGGACAGTACCGCAATGCTGGAGCAGCTGGTGCAGATGTCCACCGTGCAGATGATGGCCTCCCTTCAGACGAGCATGCAGACGGTCGCGGATGCGACGGCGCTCAACTATGCCGCTTCTCTGGTCGGCAAGACCGTAACGGTCGGCAAGCTGAACGACGATAACGAGATTGAGGAAGTTGTCGGCACAGTCACCGGCACCGGTACATACCAGGGCGCGCAGGTGATTTTTGTGGACGGCGAGATGTATCCGCTGAGCAATCTGATGGCGGTCGGCACGCTGCCGGAGATTCCCGAGGAGCCCGGTGAGGGCGGCGAAGGAGGAGACGGCGGTGAAGGTGGTGACGGCGGCGGCACCGGAACGGGTGACGGCGGCGACACTACAACAGAAGGCGTCTGACAGAAGGAAACGAGAGGAGGCGGGAGGATGCTGATCCCTGAAATTCAGGCGTTGACCGGGCGGATGCCCGTCACCGGGCAGGAAACCAGTCCTGCGAGGGGATCCGGCTTTGAGGCTCTGCTGCGGCAGACCATGCAGGATGCCGGGAACCGGCAGGTAAACCTGTCCCGCCATGCGATGGAACGCGCACAGGAGCGTGGGATCGAAATGACCCCCACTCTGATGGATAAGCTGAACGACTCCGTGGAAAAGGCGGAAGCGAAGGGTGCGACGAACATCCTTGCACTGGACCGAAGCCTTGCCTTTATCATCAATGTTCCGAACCACAAGGTGATTACCCTGATGCGGCAGGACGAGATGAAGGAGAACGTTTTTACAAACATTGATGGCGCCGTGATCCTGTAACAACAGAGAGCGGGACCATAGCAGGACGCTCTGGGAACTGCCCGACTGGCAGTCTCCCGGCGGCGCCGGAGTATAGAGAAAGAAGGAAACAGGCTTATGGCTTTAACAGCAGCAATGGGTTCCGGTATTGCCGGGCTGAGAGCTTTCATGGATGCTCTGAACGTGGTGGGCAACAACGTCGCGAACGTGAATACATACGGCTATAAGGCCGGACGTGTCACCTTCAGCGAGAGCATTTACAGTACACAGAGCGCAGGCTCGGCCAGTACGGATGTCACTGGTGGTACCAACCCGAGCCAGATCGGCTACGGCTCGAGCGTTGGCACGATCGATCTGGATATGGGAACGCAGGCGCTCGAGAGCACTGGCATGGCGACCGACGTGGCCATCCAGGGCGATGGCTTCTTCCTGCTCGGTGATAAAAACGGTGTAGAGGTTGATGGCCTGAACAGTCTGATGTTCAGCCGCGTGGGCAACTTCAAGATCGACGACGACGGCTATCTGACGGACGGCGCTGGTAATATTGTGTACGGCTTTGTGATGACAACGGGTGCGCCAAAGAAAGATGCAGCAGGAAAACCTACTGGTGGTGTGGATGACGCAACGGCAGGGAATAAGGCGGATGGCATCAGTACAAACCTTGTGCCGATCCGTCTGCCGATGGCGAATGAGAATGGAGAAGCTGTCTATCCTGGTGTCCAAGGCGGAAAGAATGTGGCTCCGACGAAGGCGGAAGGTTCCACCGGCAAATGTATCACATACGAAAATCTCCGCATCGGTGACGATGGTAAGGTGACGTGCACAAACTCCATGACGGATGAGATTGTGACGATTGGCTACATTGCCCTCGGCTCCGTGACAAACCCGGCAGGTATGACCCATACGGACGGTCCTTACTATCAGGCGACGGACAGCGCCGGCGATATCTCCGTCAGCACGCCGAAGAGTTCCGTTTTTGGTCAGATGGATAATGGAGGGACTGCTGATGCCCCTGACCTTCTCGCGAACAGCGGCACGGGCGTCAAGAGCGGCTTCCTGGAGCAGTCCGGCACGGACCTCGCGCAGGAGTTCGCGAACATGATCATTTACCAGCGCGGCTATCAGGCCAACACGCGTATTGTGACCGTGACGGACACCATGCTGGAAGAGCTTATCAACATGAAGCGCTGATTTTTGAGCCTTTGAAGCTTTACAAAAGCCAAACATAGCAGCGGTACACAAGGTCCGCCTGAGCCGGGGAGAGGCTCCCCGGCCCGGGCTTTGTTTGGGAGGGAGAAGCGTTTATGATTTTACTTCGAAAAATGAACAATGAGACGTTCCTTCTGAACCACAATCAGATTGAATACATCGAATCCATCCCGGAAAGTAAAATTGTGATGATGAATCACGATTACTACATTGTCAAGGACAAGGTAGAGGAAATCATACAGAAAATAGCGGAATATAACGCAAAAGTGATGGATATCAGCCGCAGCCTGAAGGTTGTGGATCACCGCAGGTGATCTCCCTCGGCGTTCCCTGTTTGCGGCTTTAAGAATTACGAGGGGGAATCTGCATGAATATCGTGTACCTGATCGGTATACTCCTGGCTGTTTTCTTTACCTTCTTCGGAATAGCGGCCACTATCTCGCCGGAAACCGGCTTCACGGTGAATTTGGAAACCATCAAGAATTTTGGAGATATTTCCAGCGTTCTCATCGTGGTGGGCGGTACCCTGTCAGTGGTCATTGCCTGCTATCCCAAGCTGGCGCTTTCGATCCCCAAGCATTTTATGATTATGCTGCACTCCAAGACGTTTGATCCCCGTCAGTATGTGGATGAACTGATGGAGCTGGCGCAGATCGCGCGTAAAAACGGATTGCTGGCGCTGGAAGAAAAAGCCAACGAGCAGAAGGATCCCTTTTTCAAGCAGGCAATCATGCTGATTGTCGACGGAAACGATCCGGAACGCGTGCGCGGCATCCTGACCAATGAGATTGAACAGGCATCAGCACGGCACCATGAGGTTATCGCCATGTACGAGCGGGGTTCGAACGCCGCTCCGGCTTTCGGTATGATCGGTACTTTGATCGGTCTGATCAACATGCTCAAGGAGCTCGACGGCGCAGACATGACCTCCCTTGGCCCGAACATGGCGGTCGCCCTCATTACCACCTTCTACGGCTCCCTTTTGGCGCACGTGGTGTTCAACCCGATTGCGTCCAACCTCACCGCCCGCGATGAGGAGGAGATTCTCTGCCGTGAGATTATTCTTGAGGGTATTATGGCGATTCAGTCCGGTGAAAATCCGAAGTTCCTGCGCGAGCGCCTGATGACCTTCCTGAATCAGAAGCTGTCTGAGGAAAACGAGGAAGGCGGCAAGAAGGGCAAGGCAAAGAAGAGCCGGGAAAAGAAAAAGTAAGCAACATGCGCCGGCAAGGAGGCAGGTCCAATGAAAAGAAGCAATAAAGGCGGCAGCGGCGGCGCAAACTGGATGGATACCTATGGCGACATGGTAACGCTGATGCTTTGCTTTTTCGTGATGCTCTACTCCATGTCTACAATGGATCAGCAGAAATGGGAGCAGCTTGTGGAGGCTCTGAACCCCAGCAGCGTGGAGGACATACAAAATATGGTGCAGAATGTCCCCGCGAATCCTTCGCAGGGAGATCCGTCGGACACGGTTTCGGCGGTGATCGGCCAATTGACGCAGGAGGACGTGGAGCACGATCTGGAGGAGCTGTATCAGGCGATTCTGCAATATGTGCAGCAGTCCGGTATCGGCAGCAAGGTGACGGTGGGCAAGGGCAGCGGCTATGTGTTTATTTCCTTTGACGACACGGTTTTCTTCAACGGAGACAGCTACCAGCTGCTTGATGCGGGAAAGGAAATTCTCGATCAGGTAGGGGAGTCGATCCGGGAGGTGAGTGCCTCTGTCGACGAGATCCGTGTTCTGGGACATACGGCCCAGGCCAACCCCAATTCACCGAACGATCCGACATTCGACCGTTTTCTTGCCTCCAACCGTGCTACAGTCGTTACGGTATATTTGCAGGAAAAGGGAATTGTGGCGCCGTCCCGCATTGTCAGTGTGGGATACGGTCAGTGGAGACCGGTGGCGCAGAACGATACCACCGAGGGACGTGCGGTAAACCGGCGCGTCGAGCTGATTGTGACAGGGCTTGACCTCGAGGACGGGGACGGAGACGACATTACCAAATATTACACCATGCGCGGTGACGCGGGAGCCCCCGCTGAGAGCGGGGCGATACCGCCGGAGGCGGCTTCCGCTGCTCCGGCGGAGTCCTCGGCCTCCGTTTCCTCCGCTCCGGCTTCGTCCGGATGAGAGCGGAGCTTCCTTATCACTATGACAGCTTCTATTACCGGCAAGTTTACTCTGCCTGGGAGGGATGAGAATGGCAGAAGTTTTGTCTCAAAGTCAAATTGACGCGCTGTTGAATGCCGCTCGCAACGGCGAGATGAATTTGGCGTCTACGGCAGAGAACAAGGCGGAAAAGAAATATCGAAAATATGACTTCTACAGCCCCAGAAAGTTTACAAAAGACAGGCTGAAGATGATCAGCGGCATCTTTGAAAGCTACAGCAGAATCATCAATTCCTGGATCAACGGCCTTCTGCACACCTCGTGCGACATTGAGGTCGAATCGGTCGAGGAGCAGCGCTACTATGAATTTTCCAACGCGCTCTCAGAAGGGGACGTCCTGGCCTTATCGGACGTTTCCGTGGAAGGGGAACCGACATCGGACGGCGCGCCCGTTCTGTTCCACTTCAGCACAACCCTGATGCTGAGCATGATGGATCGTCTGATGGGCGGCGACGGTTCCACGGACCGCAGTCTTCCGGATGGCTACAATTTTACAGACCTCGAGCTCAAGCTCTATGAAAATATTGTCCGCGATCTCATTGGGATGCTGGGAAACAGCTGGGTCGATTATATCGACATCGATTTTGGCCTGCGGAGGATTGAGACCAATCCCACGCTGGTGCAGCTGATTGGACTGGATGAAACGGTGGTGATTGTCGGCGCGAGCATCCGCTTTGCGAATGCCTCCGGCCGAATCAGCATCTGCATCCCAGGGATGAAGCTGCTGAATATCTTCTCCCACATGGCTATCACCAATCAAAACCAGCGCAAGAAATCGGAGGACAACTCCGAGGAGATCATGGACGTCCTCAAGGGCTCCACACTGGAGATTACGGCGGAGCTGGGACGCACGGAGGTCAGACTGCAGGATATCTATTTCCTGAAAGCAGGCGATGTGCTGGATCTGGGCCACCCCACATCCGAACCGATTCATCTGTATATCGGAGGGAAAAGGTGGTTTGACGGGAAAATGGGCGTCCAGAACAACAGCATGGCTGTTAAAATTGTAGATACCTGTCATATTCAGGAAAGAGGGGAAAATGAGCGATATGGAACAGAAGATCTTTAATTCGATGGAGCTGGACGCCATCGGCGAGATGATGAATATCAGCCTCGGTTCTTCCGCTACTGCAGTTTCCAATATGTTGAACCATCGGGTCGATATCACCACGCCGACGGTGTCCGTCGTTTCCATTGAGGATTTTACGCTCGGCGATCTGGAACCGGCGATCGCCGTGGAAATCAAATATGTTTCGGGCCTGGACGGGAGCAACATCATGCTGCTCAAACGCGGCGACGTGAAAACAATCGTCGACATCCTCATGGGCACCGAAACGCCGGACGAGGAATTCCAGCTTGACGAGCTGACGGTAAGCGCCGTCTGCGAGGTCATGAACCAGATGATGGGAGCGGCTTCCACCGCGCTTTCGGATTTCCTCGGCATTCTGGTGAACATTTCGACGCCGGAATCCTACACGCTGGACGATCTCGACGAGTTTAAGCGCAACCATTTCCACAGCGAATGCGGCATGCTGGTGGTGGTTCGCTTCAAGCTGGGGATCGAGGACATCCTGGAAAGTGAATTTGTCAACGTCATGTCGATTGAGCTGACGAGAGAGCTGCTCAAGGGCTTCGGCCTGACCGGCGGCAGAGACAACAAGGAGCCGGAACCGGCACAGCCCGCCGCGCCTGCTCCGCAGCCTGCCGCGCCGGAGGCAGCCGCTCCGACGATGGATCAGGGCATGATTGATCAGCTGATGAACCCGCAGGCCGCCGCCCCGCAGGCAGCTGCCCCGACGATGGATCAGGGTATGATCGACCAGCTCATGAATCCGCAGGCCGCCGCTCCGCAGCCTGCCGCGCCGCAGGCCGCTCAGCCCGCACCGCAGCAGGCGCCGGTACAGCAGCCGATGCCGGTTCCGCAGCAGGCGCCGGTTCAGCAGCCGATGCAGCCGATGCCGATGCAGCAGCCCGCCTACTATCCGCAGCAGCAGCCGGTGTATTACCAGCAGCAGCCGAACCTGATTCAGACCAACCCCGTCAACCTGCCGACCTTCGATCTGAGCGAGCGTCTCGGCGAAGAGCAGGCGCAGAACCTGGAAATGATTATGTCCGTTCCGCTTCAGGTCTCTGTTGAGATCGGAAGGACGACGCAGAAGGTGGATGAAATCCTCTCCTACTCCAAGGGAACGCTGGTGGTGCTTGACAAGCTGGCAGGCGACCAGGTTGACGTGTTTGTCAACGGCCTGTGCGTCGCCCACGGCGATGTGGTTGTCATCGACGATAACTTCGGCGTGCGCATCACAGAAGTGGTACATCAGCCCGAGCTGTTCAAACTGCAGAATAAGCAGAAATAAATAAAACATAATACAAACGGAAAAGGATGGATTTGACATGGCTAAGATTTTGATTGTGGACGACGCTGCGTTTATGCGCAAGGTGATTCGAGACACCCTGACCAAGAACGGATACACGGATCTGCACGAAGCCGTCGACGGCAAGGACGCTGTGGAGAAGTATTTTGAGCTGCACCCGAATCTGGTGCTGATGGATATCACCATGCCGAACATGACCGGTCTGGAGGCTCTCAAGGAGATCCGCTCCAAGGACGGCAACGCAAACATTGTCATGTGCTCCGCCATGGGTCAGGAGGCTATGGTTGTCGAGGCCGTGCAGGCGGGCATCAAGGACTTTATCGTAAAGCCCTTCAAGGAAGATCGTCTCATGAAGACCGTCACCAGCATTCTGGGCAATGCCTGAGATCCTTCAGCTTTTGTGGGCGCTTCTCGTCATCATTGCGGTGCTGGCGCTGGCGTATCTTTTTACCCGATACGGCGCCGGCCGGCTGAACGGGATGTTCCGGCCGCGCAGGCGCCGCATGACCGTGGTGGAGCAGGTCCCTCTGGGAAGGGATCAGCGCCTTGTGCTGGTGCGCATGGGCGACACGCTCTATCTGCTTGGGGTGACGCCGGGCGGTGTGAGCCGCTTGGAAAAGCTGCCCGCTTCCGAGCTGGAAGCCCTGGAAGAGCCGCCGCCGGGCGATCCGCCGCAGGACGGCGCAGAGGGTATGAGCTTCGGAGAAGCATTGAAGAAGGTTATCGACCAGAGGAAAAAATCAGGGAGGCCGTAAGGTGGATTCAATAATCAATGTAAATGGAGAGAACGTCCAAACCATAGAAATCCTTCTGCTGACCACTCTGATCACACTCCTTCCGTCCCTCGTGGTCATGATGACCTCCTTCACGCGCTACATCATTTCCTTTTCGTTTCTGCGGTCGGCCATAGGCCTTCAGCAAAACCCGCCGAACATCGTCCTGATTGGCATCGCCCTGTTTTTGACGCTGTTCACCATGTCCCCGGTGATTTCTGAGATTCAGACGACGGCATATGAGCCGTACATCGCGGACGAGATCAGCCAGGAGGAATTCATCTCCCGCGCGGAGGTGCCGCTCAAGGAATTCATGCTCGAACAGACGGAGCAGAGCTCGCTCAAACTGTTCGGGGATCTGGCGGGTCTGGACGAGGCGCAGATCGAGGAGCCGCAGGATTTGCCGCTGCGCATTGTGGTGCCTGCGTTTATGACGAGCGAACTCAAACGCGCGTTTCTGATCGGATTTTATCTGTATCTGCCGTTTGTGCTGATCGACGTGGTGGTCGCTTCGACGCTGATGTCGATGGGCATGATCATGCTCCCGCCGTCGATGATTTCCATGCCGTTCAAGCTGCTTTTGTTCATCGCGCTCAACGGGTGGGAGCTTCTGTTTTCGACGCTGGTACAGGGATTCCGATAAGAAAGGAGGGCGGACGCCGTGGTGGTGGACGTTTTGCGGGAAGGAGTTGGGGTGGCCCTGAAGCTAGGCGCCCCCCTCCTTCTTTTCAGTATGGCGGTAGGCATTCTGGTGGCCATTTTCCAGGCTGTCACCCAGATTCACGAGCAGTCGCTCTCCTTCATCCTCAAGATGATTGTGGTGGTGCTGGTGCTTCTAATCGGCGGCGGCTGGATGCTGCAAACGCTGTTGGATTTTTCCACCTACCTGTTCACACTGATGTAAGGGCGCGCTATGTTCGATTTGACACAGTTTTATCTCTTTGAACTGGTGGTCATGCGCATCACGGGCTTCGTGGCGCTGACCCCGCTTTTGGGCCGGAACAACGTTCCCGGAATCGTGAAGGCCGGCTTTACGCTGGTGCTTTCCTATTTTGTGATGGGGATTGTGGGCGAGGGCCCCGAAGCGCCGCAGAGTACGACAGCGCTCATCCTCACGCTTCTGCTGGAGCTGGGCGTGGGACTGGTGGTCGGCTTCCTGATGCGCATCACCTTTTCCGTCGTGCAGACGGGAGGCGAGATCATCGACGCGCAGATGGGCATGACCATGGCGCAGACGTACGATGCGAGCAGCCAGACCAACATGAGCGTGAGCGCTTCGCTGCTCAATCTGCTCATGATGCTCAATTTTTTCGCGGAGAACGGGCATTATACCCTTCTGCGCATCCTTCTTCTGTCGGGAGATGCGGTTCCCTATGGAACGGCCACGCTGGGGGAAGGGATTGCCGATTATGTGGTGCAGATTTTTCTGTCCTGCATCGTGCTCTCGCTCAAGCTTGCGATGCCGATTCTGGTGGCCGAGCTTCTGGGCGAGGTTGGAATGGGAATTCTGATGAAGGCGATTCCTCAGATCAACGCCTTTGTCATCAATATAGAATTGAAGGTTATCATCGGGCTTGTGCTGCTGTTCCTGTTTCTCACCCCGATCAACGAGTTCCTTCTCGGGATTGAGTCGGAGATGCTGGATCAGATAGCGTATGCCCTGCAGGTAATCGGAGCGGGCGGCTGAGCCGTCCCGCCTGCCGTGGAGCGGTATGGGAGTGTGGTGGTGAAGCTTGGCGGACAGCTCCAAAACTGAAAAGGCAACACCGAAAAAACGGCGTGACGAACGAAAAAAGGGTAATATCTTCTTCAGTAACGACGCCGTTTCGGTGGCGGTTCTGCTGTCCGGCTTCTTTGTCCTCAAGCTGACCGTTCCCGGCGCAATCGAAGCGATCTATGATTTTTTGCAGCACTGCATGGAGCTGGCCTCCGAGGAGTCGCCCACAAATTTCGTGGCGGATCTGGGGGATCTGTTCACCAGCCTGCTTCTGGCCTTCCTGAAAGCGGCCGGACCTGTGCTGGCGGCCACGGTGGTGGCCGGTGTGGGAGTCACTTTTTTTCAAACAAAGCTGCTTGTTTCAGGAGAGCTGCTCAAACCGAAATTCAGCCGCATCAACCCGCTTCAGGGCTTCAAGCGGCTGTTTTCCCTGCGCAGCGTGATCGAGGCCCTCAAAGGCCTGCTCAAGATCGGAATCCTGCTTTACATTGTTTTTCAGTTTCTCTCCAGTGTATACCTGATTTTCACCAAGTATCTTTACACCGATTTGGTCACCGCCGCAACGCATATGTTTGACCAGCTGTTCCAGCTGGTGATTCAGATTGCCGTCGCCTATATTGTGCTGGCGGGCGCGGACATCTTCTATCAATGGTGGGATTATGAGCGCCAGATCAAGATGTCCAAGCAGGAGATCAAGGAAGAATACAAGCAGACGGAAGGCGATCCGCAAATCAAGGGAAAAATCAAGGAAATGCAGCGCAAAATGGCGCAGTCGCGCATGATGCAGCAGGTTCCGAACGCGGACGTCGTCATCCGAAACCCGACCCACTTCGCGGTGGCGCTGCGCTACCGCGCGGAGAAGGATAACGCCCCGGTCGTGCTGGCAAAGGGCCAGGACGAGCTGGCGGCGCGCATCGTGCGCACGGCGCAGGAGCATAAGGTGGCCGTGATAGAAAACGTCCCCCTGGCCCGTGCCCTGTATGCCACAACGGAAATCAACCAGGAAATCCCCCCGGAGCTTTATAACGCTGTCGCGGAGGTCCTGGTTTATCTGTACCGCCTGGATTCCACCAAGCCGAAGAAATAGGAGCCTGTAGCTTATGAGAAGGATTTTGAATAACGCCGTATCACTGATGGTGGTCGTCATCGTCCTGTTCCTGGTGATACCGCTTCCCACCTTTATGCTGGACGTCCTGATCGTCGTGAATATCGCTCTGTCCGTCATGATCCTCATGATCACGATGAACATTTCAGAGGCCCTGGAATTCTCCATTTTTCCCTCTCTTTTGCTTGTCACGACGCTGTTCCGGCTGGGGCTGAACGTCTCGTCGACGCGTCTGATCCTTTCCAACGGCGGCAACGCCGGTATCGTCATCCAATCCTTCGGTACCCTGATTACACAAGGAAACATCGTCATCGGCGTGCTGATCTTCCTGATCATCGTGCTGGTGCAGTTCATCGTTATCACGAAGGGCGCGGAACGCGTCTCCGAGGTGGCGGCCCGCTTCACATTGGACGCCATGCCCGGTAAGCAGATGGCCATTGACGCCGACCTGAGCTCGGGCCTGATCACGGAGAAGGAAGCGCGCCTGCGCCGCTATAAGATTCAGAAGGAAGCCGATTTCTACGGCGCCATGGACGGCGCCACCAAGATTGTCAAGGGCGACGCGATCATGTCGCTGATCATTACCGTCATCAACTTTGTGGCCGGCCTGATCATCGGCGTGGTGCAGGGCGGCGGCGATATCAACAGCGTTTTGCAGGTGTACTCGATCGCCACCATCGGCGACGGTCTGGTCTCCCAGCTTCCGGCTCTGATGATCTCCACCGCAACAGGCATGATCGTCACACGCTCCGTCTCCGACGGCAGCCTGAACACGGATGTCGTGGGACAGTTCAAGGCGCAGCCGCGCGCCATTATGTCAACCGGTATCATCCTTGCTCTGCTTGGCCTGATACCGGGCGCGCCGACCATCCCGCTCCTGCTGGTGGGCAGCGGCCTGGGCGTGGGCGGCTTCGTCGGGGACCGCCGCATGCTGGCGGCGCGCGTCGCCGAGGAGCAGGCTCAGATAGCCGAAAATGCCCTCCCCGAACAGGCGGAGACGCAGGCTGTCAGCGAGTCCGACTACTACAAGGATATCAACAACGTCTATTCCCTCCTGAACGTGGAGCCGATCGAAATGGAATTCGGCTACAGCCTGATCCCTCTGGTGGATGAAGCCAGCGGCGGCAAGCTGATCAGCCGCATCGTCATTTTCCGCCGGCAGTACGCGCAGGATATGGGCCTGGTCATCCCGTCGATCCGCCTGCACGATGGCGCTTCCCTTGGGACGAACCAGTATATCATCAAGATCCGCGGCGAGGAGGTCGCGCGCGGCGAGATCCTCGTCGACTATTACCTCGCGCTGGAGCCGGAAAACCCGGCGGGAGAGATCGACGGCATCGAGACGATCGAGCCGGCCTACGGTATCCCCTCGCGCTGGATTCTGCCGGAGAACAAGGAGATGGCCGAGATTTACGGCTACACGGTCATCGCGCCGCTTACCGTTATGCTCACCCATCTCTCCGAAACCATCAAGAAGCATGCCAGCGAGCTGCTGAACCGCGCGGAGACGCTCCAGCTGATCGAAAATCTGAAAAAGACGGAGCCCGATCTGGTGAACGATGTAATACCGAACGTGCTCTCTTATGCAAGCCTCGAGAAGCTGCTGAAGAATCTGCTGCGGGAGGGTATCCCGATCAAGGATCTGGAGATCATCCTGGAAACGGCGGCCGACGCGGCTTCCACCACGCACGATCTTGACATGATCACCGAGCAGGTGCGCGCGGCGCTGAGCCGCACCATCACCCGCAAGTTCTGCGAGAACGGGCAGCTGCGCGTCATCACGCTCGACGCGGAGCTGGAAAAGAAGGTGCTCAGCGCGCTCACGAAGAACGAGCACGGCGTGTATCTGGCGCTTTCCCCCGAGGTGGTACAGCAGATTATTGCCCAGCTTGGCGACCTTCGCAAGAAGTTCGCGGAGCTTTCCCAGACGCCGATTGTGCTTACCAGCCAGATCATCCGCGTCTATCTGAGCCGCATGATTTCTCAATTCTATCCGGACGTTTACGTTCTTTCCTTCAACGAGGTGACGGGCAGCGTGCAGATCCAGGCGATCGGCAACATCACCCTTCAGCCCGACCCGAAGGCGGGACGATAAAGGACGGTGCGTGCGATGGACGACAAAAGAAGGGAGGCCCCCTCCGTGCCGCAGGCCGGTGCGCCGGCGGACGGCGGAGCGGATACCAGAGAGCTGCTTGAGCGGTACCATGAAACAGGGGATGAACAGCTCAAGTGGCAGATTGTGCTGCAATACACCGATCTGGTAAAAAAAGTTGCGTTTCAGGCGCGCGGATTATTTAACAGTTTTGCACAATTGGACGATATCATACATGAGGGGATTCTTGTCCTGCTCAACGCGGTGGATAAATTTGACGCCTCCAAGGGGATCAAATTTGAAACATACATTGCCAAACGATTGCGCGGCATGATGATTGATCTGGTGCGCAAGCAGGATTGGGTGCCGCGTCTGGTGCGCCAGAAGGCGGTGCGGCTCAACCGGGCCGCGGAGGAGCTGGCCGGGGAGCTCGGCTGCGCCCCCACCGGCAAGGAGATCGCGGATCGCCTCGGGATCACCCCCGAGGAATACGAGAACCTCCGCGCGGAGGCCGCCGTTTCCAATCTGATGTCCTTTGAGGCCCTGCTGGACAGCTACGGTTCGTCCGGCGCGGCCGCGAATGAGCAGTATGCTCTCTCCTCCACAGACAGCCCGCCTGAGGAGGTCTGCCAGGAGAAGGAGCTGCACGAGCTTCTCGAGAAGGGGATCGATTCCCTGCGGGACAACGAGAAGCTGGTGCTTTCCCTCTACTACGAGAAAGAATTGACGATGAAGGAGATCGCGCAGGTGCTCGGCGTGAGCGCGCCGCGCGTCTCTCAGATCCACAGCGGGGCTATCCAGCACCTGCGGGAGATTATGCAGCAGTACGCAAAGGAATAACCGCGGGAGTTTTCCCTGCATCAAAGGAGTGTGCGGTTTATGACAAAGGGCTTTTACAATCTGACCTCCGGCATGCTTTCTCAGACGAGACGGCTGAATGTGGTGGGCAATAATATGACCAACGTCTCCACCCCCGGCTATAAGACGGAGTATTACACGGATACCACCTTCGACGAGGTCATGATCAATCTGGTAGGCAACAAGGATAAGTCCGGTTCCCAGCCGATCGGCGAGCAGAGCTATATTCTGGCGCCGGACGAGGCCTATGTCGATTATTCCCAGGGCGGATTTGAGCAGACCGGCCTGAATCTGGATTTTGCCATCCAGGGAGAGGGCTTTTTCGCCATCCAGACGGCGGACGGCGTGGAATACACCCGCGGCGGCAGCTTTTCGCTGGATGAGGAGGGCTATCTGTATCTGCCCGACCATGGCCGTGTGTTGAGCATCACGGGCCAGCCGCTCCAGCTTTCCACCGATAACATCACTGCCGACGGCTACGGCAGGATTTCCACCGCCGGCGGCCAGTATCTCGGGCAGATCGGCGTGTTTGTGTTTCCGGACAACAACCAGCTGGTCAAAAATGAGAGCGGCCTTTTCGGGGCAAACGGCCAGGCGGCGGCCGCCGCGGGCCAGACGCAGGTGCTCTGGAAATGGACGGAGAATTCCAACGTTGATATGATCCGCGAGATGACTCTGATGATGACATCCCAGCGCGCTCTGCAAAGCGCCGCGCAGGTGCTGAAGCTTTACGACGGGATTCTCACCAAGGCCACGAGCGAAGTCGGCAGAATGTAACGCACAAGGGGGTAACAGCAGCAATGATACAGGCATTTTACAGCGCGGCTCTCGGCGCCCAGCAGCAGATGACCCGCATGGGCGTGCAGGGAAATAATATTTCGAACGTCAACACCTACGGCTACAAAGCGGAAAAGCCTTCGTTCGAGGCGGCTCTGTACCGCTATGAGGACGGTGTGGACGGTGCGCAGCTTCCGCGCGGCAGCGGCGCTCTCATGGTGTCCACCGCCACCGACTTTGCCTCCTCGTCCATCGAGCAGACGGGCCGGAGCCTGGACTATACCATTGTCGGAGACGGCTTCTTTGCCCTGCGCGATCCCGCGACCGGAGAAGTTTCCTATACGCGGGACGGTTCCTTTACGCTCTCCCGTTTCCTTGTCAACGGACAGGAAACCTTCTATCTGTCGGACGGTGAGGGCCGTCAGGTGCTCGACGGCAACGGCAACCCCATCGTGGTGACGGATCAGGAGGAGAAGCAGCCGATCGGAGTCTATACGTTCCAGTATCAGGACGGCTTGCAGCATCTGGACGCGGGCCGCTTCGCGGCGCAGCCGAAGAACGGGGCCATCACCTCCGTGGCGGCTCCCGAGCTGCAGCAGGGCTATCTGGAGACCTCGAACACCGATCTGGCTTACGAGATCGGCAAGGTGATTGAGGCGCAGCGTTCCTACAGCTATGCCCTGAGAATGGTGACGACGGCCGACGAGGTGGAGACCACGATCAACGGCCTGACAAACGGATAAGGGGGGAACGCGATGAAAAATTTTCATGAGTTGAACGGTCTGGAGCTGGATACGCTCCGCGAGATCGGCAGCATCGGCACGGGAAACGCGGCCACCGCCCTCTCCGGTATGCTGGGCGGCGAGGTGCGCATCACGATGCCCGAGGTGCGGATCATGGGCTACAACGAAGCGATTGACTGGATCGGCGGTCCGGAAGCCATCACGGCGGGCGTGCTGGTGCGCCTGAGCGGCGAAATCAATGGAATCATGCTCTCGGTGCAGCAGCTGAAATTTGTCAATCTGGTGCTGGAGCATCTCGTCGATCATAAAATTGAAGATTATGCGGATCTCACGGATTTGGAAAAATCAGTCCTTGTGGAAGTGGGAAATATTATGATTTCCACCTTTGTCAACGCCCTCTCGGAGCTGGCGGGAATTACCATCCGCGTCACGGTTCCCTGCTTCGCGGTTGACATGCAGGGGGCGATCCTCTCTGTGCCGATGGTGGAGTTTGGCGGTCAGACGGATTACCTGATGACGATTGGCGCCGACTTTATCATCGATCAGAATGTGGTTCCCTGTCGGCTCCTGCTTTCTCCCGATGTGCTTTCCCTGAATTTCCTTCTGAAAAAGCTGGGGGTTATGGATGCCTGACAACAAACTGACAGTGGGAATCGCGGACATGAAGATGGTGAAGGGCTCAGGGACCCTCATCACCTACGCGCTTGGGTCATGTGTCGGGATTTGCCTTTACGATCCGATGATCAAGCTGGCGGCGCTGATTCATATCATGCTTCCGCTGAACATGGAAGCGGGACGCAAGACGCCGATGAAATATGCCGACACGGGCATCCGCGAGACGCTCAAGGAGATGGAAAAAAACGGCGCGAGCCGTTCACGCATCGTGGCAAAGATTGCCGGAGGGGCGCGCATGTTCGACGTTTCCGGCGGCGGCAGTCTTGGCACGATCGGCCAGCGCAACATAGACAGCGTTCGCCTGGCTCTCAAGAGAGAGGGGATCCGCCTGATGAAAGAGGATGTGGGCGGTACGGTGGCCAGAACGCTTTTATTTGAAGCCGATACGGGCCGCGGAATTATCCGCAGCTATGGAAAACCGGAAGTGATTATCTGACGGTAAATTGAGAGAAGAGGGGCGGTTACGTTATGGAAAACAGCAGAAGCGGGATTCTCCTGGAAACAGGAACCAATGAAGTGGAGATCATGGAGTTCACCATCGATGGCAATTATTACGGAATCAATGTAGCGAAGGTGCGCGAGATTCTGGTTTCCGCGCCGGTGCGTTACATGCCGCATGCTCACCCCGCCGTCGAGGGGATTTTCAAGCCGAGAGATCAGGTGATCACCGTCGTGGACCTGCCCCGGTATCTCAACGATCGGGAAGAGGAAAAGCACGAGAAGGATCTGTTCATCGTCACGAACTTCAATAAAATGTACATTGCCTTCCGTGTCCACACGGTTGTGGGAATCAACTGCATTTCCTGGCGGGACATTCAGAAGCCGGATAACACCATCTCGAACGGGTCGGACGGTGTGGCGACCGGAATCGCGCAGATCGGCGACAAGCTGATCAGCATTCTGGACTTCGAAAAGATTGTCGCGGACATCGCTCCCGAAACCACGATCCAGATCAGCGAGATCGAGGCCATGGGCAAACGCGGCAAGTCGGAGACACCGATCTGGATTGCGGAGGATTCCATCCTCCTCACCCAGATGATCCGGCAGGCTCTGACCAAAGCGGGTTATGTCAACCTGAAAACCTTCCCGAACGGTGCGGAGCTGTGGGATGCGCTCCAGCCCCTGCGCGGCCGTCCCGATCTGGAATCGCAGGTTTCCATCGTCATCACCGACCTGGAAATGCCCCAGATGGACGGACACCGCCTGACCAAGCTGATCAAGGAGGACAAAGGATTCCGCTCGATTCCGGTCATTATTTTCTCCTCTCTGATCACCGAGGAAATGCGCCGCAAGGGCAAGCTGATCGGTGCGGATGAGCAGCTCAGCAAGCCGGAGATCGGCCATCTGGTGAACGTGATCGATCAGCTTCTGGAGGATCGCCGCGCCAGCCAGGAAGAGTTTTAACAGTCGTTTTGCGGAAATGGGGAAAGGGCGTCGCCCGGCGTTTGCCGGCGGCGTCCTTTTTTGCCTGTTTTTCCGGAGTTTCCTGTGAAATCTCTCCCAGGACGAAAGAAATCTTTGAAAATTTGAGTCTGACGCTTAATTTTTGGGAAAATCGGACGATGACTAATGTAGATTCCTTTTTACACACAACCTGGTGAACACCATGGTTTTCCGTGAAAATGGTAAAGTTTTTTAACGATTTCCAAGCCTGATTTTTCCGTGTGCCGCGTTCCCGCGGATTGCCGGAAAATGGGAAGGGAGGATATGACAGATGTTTACAGGAATCAATTTTGACAGGGCCTTGCCGCTGAGCGGCGCTGCTCCGCAAAAAAGCGTATCCTCCGGAACGCAGCGGATTCAAAAGGAACGGCTTCATTACGATCTGTTTGAGCTTTCGCAGCGTCCTGAGGGCGAAGAGAAAGCAATCCGGGAGCTGGTGGGGCAGATTTCCCGGGAAGTGCGCACACGCCCCTCGCGCGGGGAGCTCGAGGAGCTGCAGGCTCAGATCCGCGAAGGAACGTATCAGCCGGACGCCCGCGAGATTGCGGCCCGGATGCTGTTGATTCGAGAGGAGGAGCTGTAACGCGATGCCATACGAACAGTACCTCTCCTTTTTGGAGGAGCTTCTGCGTGAGATGAACCACCTCACCGAGATCGGCAGGCAAAAGCTGGAGGCGATTCAAAACCATGAGCTTGACGCTCTCAATGAGTGCATCAAGCAGGAGCAGGCCATCTCCCTGACGCTCAGAGGGTTGGAGCAGAAGAGAGGAAAGCTTCTGGCCGCCATCGGCTGTGAAAATGTGCCGCTGAGCGAGATGCCGCACCGTTGTCCCGAGCAGTACCGGGGCAGGACGCAGGAGCTGGTCAATCAGCTTTTGACGGCGGACAAGGTTTACAAGAGCGTACAAACCCCATCCCGCACCATTATGGAACGTGATCTGCGCTCCATCCGCAAGGAGCTGGAAGCCCGCGGCGTGGAGCAGGAGATGGAGGATAATTACCAATCCGCGCCCCCCGCTCGAGGGAAAGGGCTGCGAACGGATTTCAGAGCATAAGGAGGCCCAGAGCCATGAGCAGTACATTTGGAACGATTACCACTGTCCGTCTCGGCATTTACGCCGCCCAGAAGGGCCTGGATGTGACGGGCAACAACATTACCAATATCAACACAAACGGCTATACGCGTCAGCGTCTCGATCAGATTAGCCTGGTTACTTCCGCGTCGGATAAATACGGTTCGCAGTACAAGGCGCGCGTCGGCCAGGGGCCGGTGCTCACCGGTATCAGCCAGCTTCGCGATCCGGGTATGGATATTTCTTACCGCAAGGCGAATTCGGACGTCGGTTCCGCCGATCAGATGCTCGCCGGTCTGGAGGATCTGGCAGGCATTCTCGACGAAGTCGGCAAGGGCGACGGCGAGCAGGATGACGGCGTTATCCTCAACCAGCTCAACGATCTCCGCGACCTGATCAACCAGGCGCTGACCAATGGCATTGAGGATTATGAGGGTTCCATCCGTGCTTCCGCCAACGCGCTCTGCACCCAGTTCCACCAGTACGCAAAGGCGTTGGAGGGACTGATGGAGGATTATGAGACGCAGCTGAATGAGGATACTACCAGAGTGAATCAGATCCTGACGGAGCTGCGCGACGTAAACCTCCAGATCCGCAATTCTGATGTGCGCGGCGACGCTGCTCTGGAATTGCGCGATCAGCGTAACCTCCTGCTGGATGAACTCAGCGGCTATATGAAGATTGACGTGACCTACAGCATGGTGGACGCCGGCGGCGGCTACATGGTTGAGGAAATGAGCGTCAAGCTGGCGGATAAAAATAATCCGGAAACCTTTTTGGTGAAGGGCGAATATGCGGCCCGGATTGGCACGACAGGTCAAGCAGATGGGTACAAAGTGAATGTTTACGCTTTGAGAAATAAAGATGGTGAGAAAAAGGATCCCAATGCAACAGATCCCGTGACTCTGGGCGACAACGATCTTTATGGTTCCCTGCAATCTCTGCGCGAGCTGCTCACCGAGGAAGGCGAGTATGCGTCCGCTGCTGATAGTAAGACAGATCCCAATGCTGCTTCGAAGCGTGGCATCCCGTATTATATCCATCAGCTGGATAATTTGGCCAGGACCTTTGCCCGAAAGATGAATGAACTGAATAACACAGGGCTGGAAGGGGCCGGAAATCTATTTGATTCCAATGACGCCAACAATCGTGTGATTACCGCTGGAAATATTTGTATTTCGCAGGAATGGGCAGAAGGAAGCGTGAAAATGCAATCCACTGCCAATCCCAATGCTCCCACCGATGACCGCTCGCGCCTGGCTGAGTTCTTAAACCTGTTTAATCGGAAGGATATTTCATTTGATTTGAATAATGCTCCTGGTGCAGATGATCCGGCAGGCTCGCCCTATACGGGCAGCTTTGAGAGCATGCTGCTGCGGATTCAGTCCACGCTGGCGCAGGATCAGATGGCTGCAACCACTACGGTGAGTAATTACGCCATTACACTTAACAATGTGTATACCGATCGTGACAGTATAACGGGCGTTGATTTGAACGATGAAGCTACCAGCCTGATGGTGTATCAGAAGGCTTACACGGCCGCGTGCCGCGTTCTGACAACGCTGGAAGAGGCCATTGACACGCTGCTGAACGCAACGGCATAAGGGGGAATTCAACGATGATGAGAGTAACGACAAACGGAACTCTGCGGATGTATAAATCGAATCTGATGCAGACTACAGGGAGTCTGAATTCCGCCATGACCAAGCTGATGACACAGAGGAATTTCAACTCCTACGCGTCCAGCCCGGCGGCGGCTACCCGCGCCTTTAAGATCCACAGTTCCCTGAACGCAACGCGCGTGCAGGCGTCCAACAATGAGACGGTCAAGAACAAGTTCGATACCGCTTATCAGGTATTGGACATTGTGGGAAGCGACATTGCCGACAGCATGGCCAAAATTCCGGCTCTGGAAGGCCTCAATGGTCCGAACGAGACTAACGTAAACGAGCTGGGAAAGGTGCTGCGCAGCGGCGCGGAAGCCATTGTGCAGAGCATGAACTCCCAGTATGACAGCAAATTCCTGTTCGGTGGCGCCGACACAGAGAATCCGCCCTTTGCTATTGAGGAAGATAAGGTAACAGGAAAGAGCCACATTACGTTCCGCGGTATTCGTATTGATGATGAAGCGGAGTTGAAAGCAGATTACATAGATCCTGAAACCAAAGCCCCAATTCCCAAAGATCCTGATCATCCGGATCAAGGCAATTATACCAACCAAGAGATGTTGGATAAGTGGAACGCGGAAACCCAGTTTGTCGATATCGGCCTGGGCTTTAAGCTGGATAAGAACGGCGATGTGGTGGATTCCACCGCCTTTGATTCCGCGCTCTCCGGTATTGATTTCATCGGTTACGGTA
>DVGZ01000055.1 GCA_018712435.1 Candidatus Caccousia avicola | reverse complement strand
TCGCCGACTCCCTCATGGCCGAGGATGGCGGGGTAGGTATCGAAATTTTTGAAGGTTCCGTGGATGATCTTGGTGTCCGTCCCGTTGCAGACGCCGCAGCTTTTCATGCGGACCAACGCCTGACAGGGGCCGTAGGATGGGATCGGCAGATCCACAAAGGAAAGCGTTCCTTCTTTGCTGACCGCAAGACTTTTCATGGTGCTCAACTCCTTTTTTATTTTAGGATCGGTGCAACTCTACACTGAACCGGTTTCGATCGCCCCGGTAATGCGCTCGGGAATATTCCACCGGGATACCGTTGTAATCGTAGGCGATGGTTTTGACAAAGCAGAGGGCCGCGTTTTTGGGGATACGCAAAAGATCCGCCTCCTGTGCGGAAGCATTGACGGCTTCGATCTCGCGAACCACTCTCTCCACCGGGCAAAGATAGCTGTGTTCCAGTTCTTTATACAGCGATTGCCGCTCAAAATCCACGCTCAAAAGTCTGGGAAACCGTGCGTAGGGCAGATAGGTTTCCACCCATACGATGGGTTCGCCGTTGGCAAACCGCAGGCGTTCCAAAAAGATCAGCTTGTCGTCGGGCTGGATTTGCAGCTTTTCGCAGATGGAGGGGACGCCCTCCATTGGATTCAGCCGCAACACCTTGGTGGAGGGAACCAGTCCCTTTTGACGCATTTCTTCGTCAAAGCTTTGCAGTTTCTGAAAAAATCCACCCTCAATTTTGGGGCGTGAGACAAAGGTTCCGATTCCTTTTCTGCGCGTCAGATAGCCCTCCGCCACCAAATCCCCCATGGCCTGGCGCACCGTGGGGCGGCTGATTTGCAGTTTTTCGCAAATTTCCGCTTCCGGTGGGAGCAGATCGCCAAGCCCCAGCGCTCCTGTGGAAATGTGATGCAGGATTTGCTGCTTGATCTGATAATACAGAGGGGTCTGCGCTTCCTTGTCCAGCGAGAGAAACATGGTATGTACGTCCATTCCATCGCCTCCTGTTTGCTTCCGTTTCCTTCCCGCTGTCACAGACGGCCGGCGGCCGCCTCCATCATCAAATAAAAGGCTTGTCCCTCGGGGGAGGTGCCGGGGCTGCTGAAATCGGGTGCGCCGCACACCTGCTGAACAAAGCCGTCCGAATCCACCTTATCGTTAGCCGCCGTCCGCAGAGTTTCCGCCAGTTCCCGGTGATCGTCCGACAGCCAGCCGTCCGCTATGCCGGTGAACAGCGCGTAAGCGTACATCTGCGAAAAGTTGACTTCCACAAAGGAATCCGGCTGATCCAGAATATCATGGGAAAGCCCATCCTCCCGCACCACTCCTTGCAGCGCGCGAAGAAGGGGAAGCTCCAGATCCAGCACACGGCGGCGCAGATCCGTTTCCGATGCGGGAAGAAGATGCAGGATCCGCGCCATGGACGCGGCGGCCCAGCCGTTTCCGCCGCCCCAGAAGGCGGGGCGGTCAAACTGTCCCGTCTCCTCGTTCCAAATATGACGAAACAGCCCGGTTGCCGGATCGCACAGCAGACGGTGATAGCCTTCCAGCTGCTCCACCGCTTCTTTTCCATATCCGGCGGCGGCAAGAAAGGGAGGAAGCATGTAGCAGGAATCGGCCCAAACCTGCCGGGCGTGTTCCACATGACAGACCACACCGCACGACGTTCTGGGAGCCTTGTGCAGCGCCCAGTCCAGCAGGCTGTCGAGTGCGTTTCGGTAAAAGGGATCGCCTGTCAAACGCCACGCGTGGACGATTGCTTCGCCGGGCGCGCAGGGATCCGTCACCGCGTCAAAGGAGCCCATCACGGCTGTGCGCCCATCCGAAATGCGGCGCAGTACGGCGCTTTTTGCCAGGGCGACAGCGGTTTCCGTTTCTCCCAGATCCCAAAACGCCTGAGAGGCAACGCCCTGTTCCAGGGAGTACCGCTGCATGGAGAGCAGGGCAAGCTGGACCTTTCGAATTCTTTCTTTTTTCATCAGAATCGCTTCCTCTTTTCTGCTGTGAACTTGCCCTTATTATAGAATCCGCCGGAAAGAAGATCAAACGATTTTCAAATTATCACAAGAAACTCATATATTTTTGAAAAATCACACAAATGTCATGACATTGATCCCGTCAAAGCGCACATGAAAAAGTTTGGTTCTGGTTTCGCTTTGATTTGCAAAACCTTGATAGCAGCTTTATCCGCCTTTGCTGATCGGCTCGGTTTTTCACTTTTTGGATGGAGCGATATTCTTGGTATCACACCGCAAAGTTCATTACAAGCAGGGAGGGAAAGTCCCGGCAAAGGCTTGACAAACCGCAGCTGTCCATCTATAATATCGTTACATGATATCATAAAACGATATTAACAGGAGGAAAGTCCCATGCCGAAGAAAGCGCTGGAAAGCTTAACCGAGTCCATGTTTTATGTCCTGATGGCGCTGCGCCGGGGTCCTATGTGCGGGATTGACGCGGCTGCCTTCATCGAACAGAAAACGCAGGGACTTCTGCGCCTTGGCCCGGCCACCCTGTATACCATCCTCGGAAAGTTTGAGAAGGAGGGCTATATCCGGGAAATTGCCTCCGACGGACGAAAGCGCACCTATTCCATTACGGAAAAGGGGGAGGAGGCCTATCAGGCCGAGGTGGAGCGGCTGCGCCGCTGTGTGGCGGACGCGGAGAGCGAAGGGAGGAGAAGGGATGAGCAGCACGACACAGGAGCCGCGCCGCACCTGGCGGTTCCCGCCCTGTCCGGGGTATGATGTGGAAGCGACGGAGAGCTGGCTGCAAAGCATGGCCGCGCAGGGGCTGATCCTCGACGAGGAAGGCTTTTTCGCGGGTTTTGCCTGCTTTGTGCTGGGGGAGCCGCGCCGGATTCGTTACCGTGTGGAGGCGGCTCCTCCCAAAGGCATGTTTGACGACCATACCGGCCCCGATGAGGAAGCGCGTTCGCTCAGCGAGCAATATGGCTGGCATTTTGTGGCGCGGCGCGGCGACTTTTATCTGTATGCCTGCGAGGATGCCGATTCGATTGAGCTGCATACCGATCCAAGAGTGCAGGCCATTTCCATGAACCAGATCCGGCGGCGCGCGGTAGGGAGCCTGATCTCCTTCCTGCTGTGGCTTGTTTTGTACCCTCTGATTCTGGGGAACTGGATGCCGCTTGCCGTTTTCCTGATGATTGGAACCCCCGTGTCTCTGCTGGGAAATGTGCTGGTGGTGTGGAGCATTGGCAGCTCGGCGGCGTCTGCGGTGCAGCTGCACCGTCTGTGGAAGCGATTGCGCGCCGGACAGCCGCTGAATCATCACAAGAACTGGCAGACGCGTGCCCGGCGCTATCGCGGCTCGCTGGCAGCTTATTTTTTCCTGCTTGTCACGTTTTTCGGCTGCCTGCTGGCTTTGTGGAACGCGGATGCGCGCGGCGATTTTACACAGCCGCTGGAGGAATACGAGGAAACGCTTCCCTTTGCAACCATGGAGGATTTTGTTTCGGACGCGCAGTTTCAACCGCGAAATGACGGAATGCTGGAAAGCACGGTCGAGCGTCATAGCGATTGGCTGGCTCCGCAGATCCTCTCGGTCCACCAGAGCGGCTCCCTGCGTCTGGCGGATGGCCGTACCGTATCCGGTGGACTGACAGTGGATTATTATGAGACGGCCGCGCCCTGGATGGCGCGCGAGTTGGCGCGGGAATACGAATGGTATGACCAGCGGAGAAATCGAAATTATTACCAGCCGCTTTCCCTCCCCGATTCTCTGCAAGCGGACTATGCCAGTGCGTATACGGCTGTCTTTCCCACTGTGGTTCTGGTTCATGGAAACCAGATGATTCACGCTTCCTTTTACCAGACCTCGCCCGAAGCGGAGCTTTCTCTGGAAGATTGGGTGTGCGCTTTGGATCGCAGTCTGGCGGAAAACAAAGCACACGCCAGCTAAAAGAGAGCAAACATAAAGTTTTCGCACAAGCCTTTTTCAAAAGGCTTGTGGGGGTGAAGGGGGTAAAACCCCCTTCGTAAATATGCGAAGCCACAGAAAAGCCAGAAAAAAGAGCGCAGCGATTTTTTTCGGACTGTTTAACCAGGCAAAAACGGTGAACGCTCTGCCGAACAAAACCCAAAATAAAACAGGGTGGATGACCATGTTGGCAATCCACCCTGTTTTTATTTTCCCGTATTCTTATTGTGAGCCGCCCAGATAAGCCGCACGCACCTTTTCGTCGGCGGCCAGCTCCGAAGCATCCCCCGACATCGAGATGGTTCCGGTTTCCAGCACATAGGCGCGATCCGCAATTTCAAGCGCCTGCTTGGCGTTCTGCTCAACCAGAAGAACCGTCATCCCGGATTCGTTCACATCGCGGATGATTTTGAAAATCTCGCTGACGAGAAGAGGGGAGAGACCCATGGAAGGCTCGTCGAGAAGCAGCATTTTCGGGTTGGACATCAGCGCGCGGCCGATGGCAAGCATCTGCTGTTCACCGCCGGAAAGCGTGCCGGCGATCTGACGGCGGCGCTCCTTGAGGCGTGGCAGACGCTCAAACACGCGCTCGTAATCCTGCTGGATTTGCTCCCGGTCGCGGCGGATGTACGCTCCCATTTCCAGGTTTTCCTGCACCGTCATGCTGGCGAAAATACGCCGCCCTTCCGGCACCTGCGCCAGACCGAGACGGATGATCTTGTGCGCTTCCATGGAACGCAGATTGTTTCCGCAGAAATTGATCTCGCCGGAGCGCGCCTTGACCAGGCCGCTGATTGCGTGCAGCGTCGTGGTTTTGCCCGCGCCGTTCGCGCCGATCAGTGTGACGATCTCTCCCTCGCGCACCTCAAAGCTGATTTTCTTAATCGCATGGATGGAGCCGTAATAGACCTCCAAGTCCTTTACGGCAAGCATCACATTTTCTCCCTTCATCTCACTCACCTCCCAGATACGCGGCAATGACCTTCGGGTTCGAGCGGATCTCCTCGGGAGATCCCGACGCGATGATACGGCCGTAATCGAGCACCACCAGATGCTCGCAGATTCCCATGACAAAGCTCATGTCGTGCTCGATCAGGAGAATGGCGATGTGGAAGCGGGAGCGGATCAGCTCGATGGTTTCCATCAGCTCCGCCGTTTCCGTGGGGTTCATGCCGGCGGCAGGCTCGTCAAGAAGGAGAACCTTCGGCTCCGCCGCGAGAGCACGGGCAATTTCCAGCTTGCGCTGCTGGCCGTAGGGAAGGTTTTTGGCCCGATCCGACGCGTGATCCTCCAGATGGAACACGCTCAGAAGCTCCATGGCCTTTTCCTCCACCTCCGCTTCCTCCCGCCAGTAGGACGGAAGGCTTAAAATACCGGCGGCGGCGGAATATTTCATTTTCTGGTTCATAGCGGCACGCACATTGTCCAGCACCGTCATGTCCTTGAACAGGCGAATGTTCTGGAAGGTACGCGCGATCCCCATGCGGGTGATCTGGTGCGTTTTTTTGCCGAGAATGCTTTGGCCTTCCAGCTTAATCTGTCCGGTCGTGGGGGTGTATACGCCGGTGAGAAGATTAAATACTGTCGTTTTTCCCGCACCGTTCGGGCCAATCAGGCCCATGATCTGTTCCTTTTCCAGAGAGAAATGGACGTCATCCACGGCGTGAAGGCCGCCGAATACGATACTGAGGTTTTCTGCTTCCAAAACTGCCATGGCTTATTCCCCCTTTCTCTTTTTGGCCGTCAGGCGCGCGGCCAGCCCGGAGAGTGAAAACTCCCGCTGTCCCATCAGGCCGGACGGCTTGAACAGCATGACGATGATCAGAATCACCGCGTAGATCAGCATCCGGTAATCCTCAAAGCCGCGCAGGAACTCCGGCAGGATGGTCAGTGCGACCGCCGCGATGATAGAACCGGTGATGGAGCCGAGACCGCCGAGAACGGCCATCAGCAGGATTTCAACGGAATAATCGAAGTTGAATTTGCCCGGATCCAGCACGCCGATGTGATGCGCGTACACGGAACCGGCGACCCCCGCAAAGAATGCCGCCATGACAAAGGCGAACAGCTTATAGTAGGTGGTGTGGATGCCGGAAGCTTCCGCCGCGATCTCGTCCTCCCGGATGGCAATCACGGCCCGGCCGTGACGGGAACGGACAAACGCCCAGATGATCACTACGGTGATGACGGCCAGCCAGAAAACGTAGGAGTATTTTGCCAGGGCGAGGGAGGTGGCATCGCTGCCTTTGGGCAGAATGGTCGGAATGCCGCGCAGTCCCTTGGCTCCGCCGGTGAAGTCGCACGCGAGGATGATCACGCGGATGATCTCACCGAAGCCCAGTGTAATGATAGCCAGATAGTCTCCGCGCAGACGCAGGGCAGGCACACCGATGATCACGCCGAACACAGCGGCCATCACGCCCGCGAGCACAATCGAAATGGGGAACGAGATGGTAATCGGCAGACCGGAATAGAGCGTGAACAAAGCCGCCGTATAAGCGCCCACGCTCATGAAGCCCGCGTGCCCGAGTACCAGCTGGCCCAGAAAGCCGCTGACCAGGTTCAGGCTGACGGTCAGAATGATGTTGATGAACATGGTGGTCATAATGCCGGAGGAGTAACGGTTGATGGTGCCGTTCGCAATCAGAGCGAAGAACAGGAAATAGAACACCAGGAGCAGTCCGGCGTTGACGGCATAGGAGAGCAGCTTGCTTTTGGGGATTCGCCCCGTTTTCTTTGAATTTGTCACAGCCAGCGCACCTCCTTAAACCTTTTCCTTGATGTTCCGGCCCAGCAGTCCGGCGGGCTTGACCAGAAGAACCAGAATCAGAATGCCGAACACAACAGCGTCGGTGATTTGGGACCAGCCCAGAGCCTTCGTCAGGCTTTCCGCCACACCGATGAGGATTCCGCCAATCATCGCGCCGGGAATGCTGCCGATTCCGCCGAGCACCGCCGCGACAAAGGCTTTCAGACCGAGCATACTGCCCATATACGGGGTGATCTGCGGATACGCGCCGCAGTACAGCACCGCTCCGATCGCCGCAAGACCGGAGCCGATGGCAAAGGTAAACGCAATCGTGTTGCGGGAGCTGATTCCCATCAGCTTGGCCGCGCCCGCGTCCTCGCTGGTGGCGCGCATAGCCTTGCCGATCCTCGTTTTCTTGACCAGAATTTGAAGCAGAAGCATCACCAGAACGGAGGTCACAATGGTGATCAGCGTGACGCTGCTGATTTCCAGCGGCCCCACCGGGATCGGGAAGCTCGGCAGAACGTTGGAGACGGATTTGGCGTCGGATTTGAAAATGAGCTGATACAGGTTTTGCAGCAGCATGCTGACGCCGATCGCCGTGATCAGCAGGGAGATGCGCGGAGCGTTCTTGTTGAGCAAACGCTGATAAGCTACCTGCTCAATGATCACGCCGACCACCGCGCAGAACAGGACAGCCGCAAGAATCGCGGCCCAGAGCGGTGTTCCGGCCATAATGAGCATCACATAGGTTGTGTAGGCGCCCACCATGATGATGTCGCCGTGCGCAAAGTTGATAAGCTGGGTGATACCGTAGACCATGCTGTAGCCGAGCGCCACAAGGGCATAGATACTGCCCTGGCCCAGGCCGTTGATGATCTGTGTGAGAAAATCCATCTCTGACCCTCCTGCCTCAAGATAATCCAAAAGGGGGTGATCGAAATCATCCCCTTTTGAGCACGCGCCGCGCGGGCGCATGAAATTCAATTCCAGACGATCCAGCCGTTAGGCCTCCGGATCGTAATTCTCAACAAACTTGTACGCGTTGTCCTGAATGGAGACAATCACAGCGGACTTCTGCGGGTTGCGATCCTCGTCAAAGGTCATGCGGCCGGTCAGACCGTCGTACTCCAGCGCCGCCATCGCGTCGATGATAGCCTGGGAATCGGTGCTGCCCGCGTCGGAGATGGCCTGCGCCATCATGTTGGTGGCGTCATAGGCAAGAACGGCGAACATGTTCGGATCCATCTCATATTTCTCCTTGTAGGCGGAGATGAAGTTCTGTACGCGCTCGTCGGTGCTCTCCGTGCTGTACTGGCTGCAAAATACGCCGCCGTTGAGCACGCTCGAATCAAAGTTATCCGTGAGAACGGAATCCCAGCCGTCCGCGCCACAGAGCTGGGCCGTCACGCCCACTTCCTTGGCCTGCGCGGAAATCAGGCGGAGATCCTCGTAATAGACAGGCAGGAAAAGAACGTCCGGGTTCTGACCCTTGATGTTGGTCAGCTGGCTCTTGAAGTCCACGTCGCCGTCCTGGTACTTTTCATCCGCGACAACCTGCATGCCCAGCTCCTCGGCCTTGGCTACAAAGGCTTCCGCGATACCGGAGGAGTAGTCGTCCGCCATGTCGGAGAGAACGGCCACCTTCGTGGCTCCCAGCTTCTCCGAAGCATAGGAGGCCATCAGCTCTCCCTGGAATGGATCGGTGAAGCAGGCACGGAAGATGTTCGGGCCGGTCAGCGTTACCTCAGCCGCGGTGGCGGTGGCGGTAATAATCGGGATGTTGTCCTGCTGGGAGGTCTGCGCAACAGCCAGTGTGGGCTTCGTGGTTACGTCGCCGATGATAGCCACAACCTTGTCGTCCTGCACGAGCTTATTGTAAGCGTTTGTCGCCTCGGTTGTATCGCCCTTTTCGTCGTAGTAGATGTACTCAATCTGTTTGCCGTCAATGCCGCCGTTGGCGTTGATGTCTTCCACAGCCATCTGGATGGCGTTGTTCACCGCCACGCCGTAGCTGGCCGCGTCGCCGGTGAGCGGTGCAAGGCCGCCGATCCGGATGGTATCGGAGTCGCTGCCGCCGGAAGCCGAGCCGCCGTCGCCCGTGTTGGAGCAGCCGGAGAAGGCGCCGAGCATGGCAAGGGCCATCAAAGCTGCGAGAATACGTTTTTTCATGATTATCATACCCTCCTGATGCGGAACCGTCCGCTGCCGCGAACTCTCCGCAATGTAGTAAAGCTTCGCTTTAATGTATTGAATTATACTACGGTTGTTTGATATTTTCAATCAAAAAAGCCAAATCGGAGAATTTTCCTGTGAGAATCGTCCAAATTCACACAATTTCCCTGGCTCTGGATGAATTTCTCCGCGTTTTGCAGGAGAATCCGCAATTTGTTTCATCCAAGAGACAGTTTCTCGCGGCAGAACGGAGAAAATTGAAGGAAAACGAAAAAATTCTTTCATGATTTCGGCGGCACACCGAGGTCATGGGGGAAGCGTTCCCGGTAAATGTCCAAAATCCGGGGCAGAACGTTGGGAAGGGCATACCGCTCCAGATCCGCGGCGGCGGAAGCGGAGAGCTTGGCGCGCAGATTGGGAGAGCGCGACAGCTGCGTCATGGCCGCCGCCGCTTCCTCCGGGCGGTCCGGCGCGAAGAGCAGGCCGCTTTCTCCCGGACGGATCAGATCCACATGTCCTTTCACCCGTGTGGCCGCGACAGGGACCCCCGCCGCCATCGCTTCCATCACATTGAAGGGAAGCCCTTCGCTCCGGCTGGAGGAAACCGCGGCGTCGCACATGCCGTAAATCGGCCCCATGCCGTTGATCTCTCCGGCGAAGCAGACACGGTCGGAGATGCCCAGTTCCCCGGCCAGACGGATACAGTCCTCCCGCAGAGCGCCGTTCCCCGCCAGAAACAGGCGGGCGTTTGGACAATCCCGCCCCGTCTGCGCAAAGGCGCGCAGAAGCAGCGCATGGTTTTTCCGTCCGGAAAATTCCGCTGCATAGACAAAGACAGTATGCTCCGGCGTATAACCGTACTGTGTACGGAGCGCGGCGCGCTGTTCGGCGGACGGCGGGGTATAGCGGGAAAAGTCCACGCCCATGCCGGGGATCGAGTGGACGGTTCCATCCGCGGACAGCCGGTGCTTTACAGCGATCCGGCGATCCTCCTCGTTCATTACCATCAGCACATCCGTCACACGGACGCACAGCTTTTCCGGTAAAAGATAAGCCAGACGCTTTGCCGTGCTGTCTGTTTCTGAGAACAGATAGCCGTGGCAGGTGGAAAAGAGAATGGGGCGTTTGGAAAGCGTCAGTGCGGCGGCCCGTATCACAGCCGCCGCCAGCGTGGTGTGAACGCTGACCGCGTCAAATCCACCTTCCCGCAGCAAGCGCCGCGCCGCCGAAATGGCCTTTAGATTCTGCGGGCTGAAAAATTGCTTGACCATTGGAACGGCGGCGGTATGATCCGCATACGGCAGGGATTCCCCCGTGTCCGAAGCGGCCCACACCTCCCAGCCCGCTTCCTGAAATGCCCGCAGATACGGCAGGTGGAAGCGGCGAAGGTGGGACGCGGTGGAAGCGCAGAAAAGGATGCGTTTCAAGCGGGCCGCCTCCTTAGCCTTGCTGGAAGAAGGTCAGATACGGCAGGAGCATGGTGCGATCCTGCATCAGAATCCAGATATAATAGACCAGCCCGATAAACACCAATCCCGCCACCGAGTAGAGATAATAATATTTCCGGTTGCGAAGGGCGCTGCGCCGCTCGCGGATCTCGATTGCGGTTTTTTTCCGGCCCGCGTTCTTTTTGACCACTCTGGCCGCTCCGCCCTGTTCCAGCTCCGTCAGCTCCTCGCGGTTCGCGTCGATGGAAACGAGGAATTCCGGAATCACCAGAATAGCGGCGGTGAAGAACAGCATACCAAAGCGCTGGAACAGGAAGTGCTTGCAGGTCATGATATAGAGCAGTCCCGCGTAGAGCGCGAAATTGACCAGAACCACGTTCTTGGGATTTCGTTTGAGCAGATACTGCCGCAGTCCCACGATGACCAGCATATACACCACAGGGACAAAAGCGGTCTGCCAGTCACGGCCCTGCATGTAGTACAGTCCTTCCTCCGTGGCGTAGTACTGATAGACAAACTGCGTGACAAAGTTGAAAAGCGGCCAGCTGAAAATCAGAACCAAGGCGGTCAGGACGCCGTAGGCCGTCAGCGATTTCCAGGTCACGGGGATATGAGCGAGGAAATAAAGCACGACCATGATAAACAGCGCCTTATGGAAAGAGGCGGCCAGCACCACGATCACCAGATAGGGAATCAGCTTCTTTTCCTTGAGGAAGGGGATGGCAAAGAGGAAAATCGCGGTGGCAATGCTCTGGCGGATGAAGCACAGGGAGTTGTTATAAAAGCCGAAGCTGATAAAGACAAACACGCTCAGCCACCAGGAGGGGGAGTTTTTCGCGATAAACAGGCAGGTCAAGCCTGCAATCAGCAAAGCGGCCACCGCCATGAATACCCGCACATCACCGGAAACCAGTGAGACAAGATAGTTCAGCAGGCTGTACCCCCATTCCAGACGGTAGGGGTTGTTCGAGGAAAACAGATAACCCGCACCGCCGTCCCGCATGGCCAAGAAGTAGTCGCGGTACATTTCATAGTCGATACCAACGGTGCTTGCGCGCAGAGAAGCAAAGACGGTGAGCGCCGCACCGGCTAAGCACAGGAAAATCATATCCCGGGAGCGCACGGAAGCGGAGTTTCGTTTCCACTCACAAAGGAAAATACCAAGGATCAGAAAAACCAGAAGCAAAATCATGTAAGGAAGCAAGTTCAATTCCTCTCTTTCCCCGCCCCGGCCAACGGGCGGATCGTTTTATCATACAGCCGAACAGTCTTATCCCATGTCCTCACTTTGATTGACAAAGCCGCGAAATACGGTGAGAAACAGGATTTTGATATCCAGGAGAAACGACCAGTTTTCGATGTAATGAATATCGCATTCGATCCGCTTTTCAATGGAAGTGTCCCCGCGCCAGCCGTTCACTTGCGCCCAGCCGGTGATGCCGGGGCGCACGAGGTGCTTGATCATGTAAAGCGGAATTTCTTCCCGGAATTTTTCCACAAAGAAGGGGCGTTCCGGTCTGGGGCCGACAAGGCTCATATCCCCCCGCAGAACGTTGTAGAGCTGAGGAAGCTCGTCAATGCTGTATTTGCGAAGGAAGGCGCCGAAGCGTGTGCGGCGCGGATCGTCCCGCGTTCCCCAGGTAGTCGTGTCGGCGTTTCCCTCCACAGCCATCGACCGGAATTTGTACATAGTGAAAATTTTCTTGTTGCGGCCAACGCGTTCCTGCTTATAAATGATCGGACCGGGGGAGGTTATCTTGACCCCTATCGCTACCGCCAGCAGGAACGGCGAGAGAATCACAAGGCCCAAAAGAGAAGCCACTATGTCAAACATTCGCTTGACAAAGCTGTTCAGAAGGTTGTCCAGCGGCACACGGCGCAGATTGATCAGCGGAAGTCCTTCCACTTCATCAATGTACGGGCGCATGGGCAGATATTTTGTGTAGAAGGGGAGAAGGCTGGATTTGACGCCCTCCTGTTCGCAGATTTCAATGATGTGCCCCAGACGGTTGAAATCTTTTTCGTCGAGGGAGACGACAACTTCGTCGATCCCTTTGGGAGCCAAAAGGCTTTGCAGACAGGAGAAATCCCCTAAATACGGCAGGTCAAGAGAGCCGGTATCCGCCTTTTTCTCCGCGACATATCCGTCGATCCAGTAGCCGAGATTCTTGTTTCGCATCAGTCTGCGGCAGAAATCGCCGGAGATGCTGGTCCACCCCACAATGACAATGTGTTTAAGGTTATAGCCATGCCTGCGGAGGGCCCGAAGCGTTTTGCGCACCACAACGCGCTCCGCTGTGGAAAACAGAGCATGAAAGACGCCGAACAGGAGAACCGTGGCGCGGGAGACGTTGACCTCTTTGAGCAGAAAGCTCAGCAGAAAAACAAAGATCACGTCCAGAAAGCTGACCTCGATCACTTTCCCGATTTCGGAAACCAGATTTTTCCGGCGGAAGGAATCGTTCAAACCGAGGGATTGACAGATGAGGAAATTCACCGGGACGGTCATCGCCATCAGCTTCATATAGTAGGTGAAATGAACGCCATGTTCTCCGCTGAGGACATAAAAACGAACGCCGTATGCGCAGATCATAGCCAGCACACACAGCAGGGCATTGAAAACAGCAAACAGAAAATTAAAAATTCTCTGATTTTCCTTGATCATGGACACACTCCTCGGAACGGCCCAATGGGAGCCAAGTAAAATCGCGGTAGGAAAGGGGATGGCCGCGTCGTTCGGCTGTCCATCATTCCATGGAACGAACGGCGCGGCGCAGCTCCAGCACGGAGGATGGGGCGACGGAAAGCGCTTCCACTCCGAGACTGAGGAAAAAGCCCAGCATTAGTGGATCGGCGGCCGCGTCTCCGCAGATGACAGCGGGGATACCAGCATTTTTCGCGGCAAAGACGGCACGCCTGACTAACTCCAGCACAGCGGGATGGTGGAAATCATACAGTGTGGTCAGCGCGGGGTTGGCCCGATCCGCCGCAAGGGCGAACTGGGTCAGTCCGTTGGTGCCCACATCAAAGAAATCCACTTCCCGGGCCAGCGCTTCCGCAATCAGCGCCGCGGCGGGCGTGTCCACCATGACCCCCACACGGATGTTTTCGCAGAAAGGAACATTCCTGTCTCGCAGCTCCTCCATGGCACGGCGCAGCAGTTCTTTGGCATGGTGCAGCTCCTCCACCCCTGTAACCATGGGGAAGGTCAGCCCGATGGGAGAATCGGCCGCTGCGCGAAGAACAGCGCGCAGCTGGGTGCAGAAAAGATCGGGATGATCGAGGGAGAAGCGGATCCCCCGGACTCCCATCGCGGGGTTCGGTTCCTCCTCATAGGAAACGCAGGAAACCTGACTGTGCGCCCCCAGACTGGCGGTGCGCACGGTCATCGGATGCCCCCCGAGCTGCCGCGCGGCGGAAGAATAGATTCGAAGCTGTTCCTCCTCTCCGGGCGGTTCCGTGCGGTTGCGGAACAGGGACTCCGTCCGAAAAAGGCCGACGCCTTCCGCGCCGCTGCTCACCACAAGCGGCAGATCGGAGGTTTTCCAGATGTTGGCCAGAATGCCGACACGCCGTCCGCCTCGTGTGCGGGCGGGCAGGCTGCAAAGCTGGCGGAGCGTCTCCTCGCGCACGGCGGGACGCTTGGCATATTCCCGATAAGCCGTCAGCGCCCGGTCATCCGGATCCAGAATGACGTCTCCGGTAAAGCCGTCCGTGATGGCCATGACGCCGTCGTACAGGCGGCTGTAGGACACGCCGAGCGCCGTCACGGCCGGAACGCCGAGCATCCTTGCGAGAATGGCCGCGTGTGATTTGCTGGAACCCTCCTGCGCCAAAAAGCCGCGCACGCCCTCTCCGCAGAGCTGAAGAATCTGGCTTGGCGTAAAATAGGGCGCGGCGGCCACACAGCCCTCCGGCAGCGGCGGCTGTGCGGTCAGCGCGGGGTTCAGGGCGTGGAGCAGACGGCGGCCGATATCCTGCACATCCGCGATGCGGGCGCGCATATACGCATCCTCCATCCCGGAAAACATGGCTCCAAGCTGTATGGTGGCGCGGCGCACGGCAAATTCCGCGCACGCGCCCTGTTCCAGGATCACCCGCCGGACGGCTTCGCTGTACTCCTCGTCGTCGAGCATCATCCGGTGAATCTCAAAAATTTTTTCGCATTCTCCGCCGATTTCGCGGCCCGCTATCCCGCAGAGAAGGTCCAGCTCTTCCTTGGCAGCTTCCCAGGCCAGATCCACGCGCGCCAGCTCCTGCTGTACATCCGCCGCTTTGCAAAAAACGGGCGCCGCCACGGGATCATAGACAAAACGGACGAGCCCGCACGCGACTCCGCCGGAGGTTGCCACTCCTCTGATCTTTCTCATATGATTCGGCGGCTTACATGTTTTCGCGGAAGAAATCCTGGAGCATGGCGCTGTCCTGTTCTTCCTGCGGTCCTTCCACCGAGACGGTGATTTCCTCGCCCTGCTTGACGCACAGCGCCATCACCGCAAAAAGACGGGAAGCGTCGGCCTGTTTGCCGCCCTTTTCCAGCGTTACCTTACTGGTGCAGGAGTTCACGCATTTGACCAAATCGCCCGCGACGCGTGCGTGCAGCCCCAGCTCGTCCTGCATAACCCACACAAATTGTTTCATGATACGATCCTCTCCTTGCTGCCGTTCGGCCCTCCAAGCAAGGGCGCGGCGGCAAAATTACGGCAGTCACGCTGCCCTTTCTCCTGATTATAGACTGCATCCCGGCTCTTGTCAATTCGCGCGGATGCTTCCATGTGAGACAATGGGGTAAGAAAAAGGCGCCGGCTGAGGAGAGCAGCCAAGCGCCTTTTTCTCAAAGACTTTACAGTATTCAGCGAACAATAAGCTTATTGGCAATGGATACGTCACAAAGCTGCTTGACGCTGTAAATGGCGGCTGCATCCGTGATTCCCTGTTCTTCCATATAATCATAGACATTGAAGTTGTAGTACCGCAGATCAATCAGATGAATTTCAGAGAAATTCGTGCTGAGATAGGGGATCATGCTGTTCGCATAGGAATCTTTGAGGATCAGAAGCTTGCGGCCGTTTGTCACATCCGCGTTTTTCACCACATCCACGCCGCGGTTTCCGCCGAGGTAAACGGAATACTTGTCCTTTTGGTCAAGATATTCCTCCCAGTAGATTCCTTCGCGTGGTTCGGTTCCGTTGACATACTGGGTGATCTGCTGCGGCTGTTTGAGCTCCGGCAGATACATGCGGTCCGGCTGCTGGAACCAGGACACGGCTTTGGAATACAACGTACCGTAAAACGGCTGCGTCACGGTACGGAAATCATAGCTGTCCATCGGAGTGGCGGTCAGGCCCATTTCGCTGCAAAGCACCTGATAGGCAGCATATGCGCCAAAGGTGTTCCAGTGGTGATCCGTTTTGTAGTAGTAATCTCCGTTGATGCTGCTCAGCGCGTCAAACGTGTCAACCACCACCGCCTCGTCTCCGGCCAGCTCCCGCAGGCGTTGGAGTTCTTCACGCTGGCTGTGGTTTGGTGCGAACAGAGGAAGCTTTTCCGACTGCTCCTGGCTGCCGGAAGGGGCGGGGAGGATATATACCGGTACGTCCACGGCCTTGGCGAAGTTGACAAGGGCCTGCGCATTCTCTTCAAAGATCCCGGTGCGGTCCGGCAGAAGCACCTCGTACAGATGCCCGTCGCGTCCGAAGTAAACGCCGCCCTCCGCGGGGGTGGACGAGTAGTTGCCGCCCACGTCGCGCTTTCCCATTCCGTATTGTGTGGCGTTGTAAAGGGAGATGAACTGCTTGCGCAGAGGGAAGTGATCGCCAATATAGCTTTCCACGGAATCCATGAAGGATCCGTCAAGCA
>DVGZ01000054.1 GCA_018712435.1 Candidatus Caccousia avicola | reverse complement strand
ATGTAGTTGTCCACAACCAGCTTGCGCATACCCATGGAAAGCCAAGGCTCCCAGTTGACATGAGCATGGCGGAGGGGTAAATGTTCCAGATTCCGAATCGCCTTGCGGATTCTGTCGGTCTGCTTCGCCGCGATCTCCGGCTCGAGAAGTTCTGTTGCTATGTAGGAATATACGCCAAACAAATCGTCTTTGGCTGCGGGCGAGTATAGCACGCTGTAAACATCCATCAAATGCCAAACTCCTTCGCAAGCGCGCGATCGATGTCATCCGCCGTGAAGCTGCCCTGGCTGAAGGACTCCACGCCCTTGCGCAATTCCGCGTTGAGCTGATCCCGGCTCATAGCGCCAATGGCAGTTGGCTTTTTCTCAGGAATGCGCGCATCGAATGGCAGGCCATTGTTGAGCACAACCTGGCTATAGGTCATCTGAATGAGCGCGGATGGTGTAATGCCGAGCTTTGCCAGAATTGCCTCGGCGTTTTGCTTGAGCTGCGCATCAATGCGCGCGTAAACGGCAGAGGTATTCGCCATATCGATCCTCCTCCTTTTTCTCTCACACCCATAGTATACCCAATTTTGCTTGCAAATGCAAGCGAATATTTGCAAATGCAGGGAATGACAACGCACTCATGCTGTAAAGGAGGCCAACCCATGCAAGTCACCCACGACAAGAAGCTGCTCATCGCCATAGGCCGCAGCCGCAAGGCGGCGCAGTGGCAGAACAGGGAGATGCTCTGGAGCGAGTTTCTGGACAAGCTCGCCAACACGACCCGCACCCGCGAGACGGTGAACGACTACGCCGCCATGACCAAGGCCGAGCGCGACAACGTCAAGGACGTCGGCGGCTTTGTCGGCGGTTATCTCAAGAACGGCAGGCGCAGCAGCGCCAGCGCGGTCAACCGCTGCCTCATCTGTCTCGACGCGGACAATGCGGACACCGGATTGCTGGACGATCTGGACATGACGTTCATCAACGCCTACGCGCTCTACAGCACGCACAGCCACACGCCGGAGAAGATGCGCCTGCGGCTCATCATCCCGCTGTCCCGCACCGTCACGCCGGACGAGTATGCGGCCATCGCCCGCCGCGTCGCAGACGACCTGACGCTTGCCCGCTTCGACCCCACGACCTTTGAACCCGCGCGGCTCATGTACTGGCCCAGCACGCCCGAGGACGGGGAGTTTGTCTTCCGGTACGCGGATCAGCCGTTTCTCGATCCGGACGAGGTGCTAGCCACTTATGCCGACTGGCAGGACGCCTCCCTCTGGCCCACCACCCAGCCGGTGGAGGCAAAGATGCGCCGCTCGGTCTCCAAGCAGGAAGACCCGCTGACCAAGCGCGGCATCATCGGGGCGTTCTGCCGGGCGCATTCTATTACCGACATCCTCGAAAACGTCCTCTCCGACAGGTACACCTCTACCACACAGGACGACCGCTACACCTTCGTGGGCGGCAGCACCACGGGCGGGCTGGTCGTGTACGACGACAAGTACGCCTTCTCCCATCACGCGACCGATCCGGCGGGCGGCAAGCTGTGCAACGCATTCGATCTGGTGCGCTGGCATCTGTTCACGCCGGGCGGCACGGCCCCGGACGGCTCCCGCGTGGGCGATGAGAACGCCTCCATCCGGCGGATGCAGGAATACGCCGCGCAGGACGTGGCCACCCGCCGCACGCTCTCCGAGGAGCGCCGGGAACAGGCCGCGCTGGAGTTTGGCGATCTGGCCGCGCTGGAAGCACAGCCTGCGCAGGCACAGTTCACAGATGAAAACTGGCAGGAAAAACTGGAGGTGGACAAGCAGGGCCGCGTCAAGGACACGCTGGGCAATCTGGCGCTCATCCTGCGCAACGACCCGCGGCTCAAGGACATCGCCTACAACATTCACCGCAGCGGCATCGACATCCGGCGCGATGCGGAAGGCAGGACCACGCTGCCCTGGACGCCCATCAAGCCCGGCTGGAACGAGTCCGACCTCGGGTCGCTGCTGATTTATCTCGATCACGTGTACACGCTCTACACGCCGGCAAAGCTCAAGAGCATCCTGCTGGCCATCGCCACAGAGCGCAGCTACCATCCCATCCGCGACTACATCGAATCGCTGCCCGCGTGGGATGGCGTGCCCAGAGTGGATACGCTGTTCGTGGACTATTTGGGCGCGGCGGATACAGCCTACACCCGCGCCGTGGCGAGGAAGATGCTGGTGGCAGCCATCGCGCGCGTATACCAGCCGGGCATCAAGTTCGACAGCGTAGTTGTGCTCAACGGCCCGCAGGGCATGGGCAAGAGCTCGTTCTTCGCCAAGCTGGGCGGGAAGTGGTTCAGCGATTCTCTCACCATAGGCGACATGAAGGACAAGGCCGCGCCGGAGAAGCTGCAGGGGCAGTGGATACTGGAGCTGGGCGAGCTGGCGGGCCTAAAAAAGGTGGACGTGGAGACGGTCAAGGCGTTTATCACCCGGCAGGATGACAAGTTCCGCCACTCCTACGGCTACAGCGTGGAGGATCATCCGAGACAGTGCATCATTGTGGGCAGCACGAACAACGAGGACGGCTTCCTGCGGGACATCACGGGCAACCGGCGCTTCTGGCCGGTGACCTGCGCGTCGGGCGGCGCACACCGGCCCTGGCAGGTGGCGGACGTGGTGGAACAGCTGTGGGCGGAGGCGTATATGCTCTATCAGCACGGGGAGCCGCTGTACCTCACGCCGGAGGTGGAGCGCCTGGCGGAAGCGGAGCAGAGCGGCGCATTGGAAAGCGACGCCCGCGAAGGCGTGGTCGAGGAATACCTCGAACGGCTGCTGCCGGAGGACTGGGACAGGATGGATCTGGCGGAGCGCCGGGGCTTCTTGCGGAACGACCAGTTCAGCGGCGGGGACAAGCCCGGCACCGTCCGCCGCACGGTGGTCAGCGCGGTGGAGATCTGGGCGGAGTGCTTTGGCAAGGATCCCAGCCAGATCAAGCGCAGCGACACCTACGACATCTTCGGCATGCTGATGCGCATCGGCGGCTGGGAGAAGTACAAGGGGAACAAGAACGGCCTGATCCGCCGTCCGCCCTATGGGCCGCAGCGCTGCTATCAGCGAGTTGCGCAAGGCCACTCGAC
>DVGZ01000053.1 GCA_018712435.1 Candidatus Caccousia avicola | reverse complement strand
CAGAGAAGCCTTTATTTTGAAGGATAAGGAAGATTATCCTTCAATTATTTGAAAACATTGCGTTTTCAAGCTTGAAAAATCGTCGTATTCTACGGAAAAAAGGATTTTTTCAGATAGATCTTGCAAAACAGGTGGTTTCCCCGTATAATAAACAGGATGGTATCTATCAGAATACGATCGGGATAACGGGGGAATTGACAGATGTTTCAGATTGTTCAGAAAAAACGTTTGAATGACAGCATGACGCAGATGCGCGTGCAGGCTCCCTATGTTGCCAAGAAGGCGCAGGCGGGTCAGTTTATTATTCTGCGTGTCAACGAATATGGAGAGCGAATTCCACTGACAATTGCGGATTACGACAGAGAAGCCGGCACGGTGGATATTATTTTCCAGAAGGTAGGAAAAACCACGCTTCTGCTGGACACTTTGGAGGAAGGGGATTCTATTCTCGACTTCATCGGCCCTCTCGGAAAGGCTTCTGAGCTGGAAGGCTATCATTATGCGGCTGTGATCGGAGGCGGTGCAGGCTGCGCGATCGCGTATCCGCAGGCCAAGGCGCTTCATGCTCTGGGAGCAAAGGTAGACATGATCGCCGGTTTCCGCAGCAAGGATATCATTATCCTGGAGGATGAGATGAAAGCGGCAAGCGATCAGCTTTATCTGATGACGGACGATGGCTCCAACGGGCACAAGGGCTTTGTTACGGATGCTTTGAAGCAGAACATAGAAGCCGGAGCCAAATATGATCTTGTTGTGGCGATTGGGCCGCTGCCGATGATGAAGGCGGTCTGCAATCTGACGAAGGAATACGGGATCAAGACGATCATCAGCATGAACAGCATCATGATCGACGGCACGGGAATGTGCGGTGGCTGCCGTGTGACGGTTGGCGGAGAGACCAAGTTTGCCTGTGTGGACGGCCCCGATTTTGATGGGCATCTGGTTGATTTTGATGAAGTGATGAAGCGCGCCAAGACCTATGCGGAGCTGGAACGGGAATCTACCCGTGAATTCAATTGCCGTCTGATGCAGCAGGCCGAGCAGTAAGCGGAGGGAACAGAAATGCCGAATATGACGATGACAAAGACGCCGATGCCGGAGCAGAAGCCGGACGTGCGCAACCATAATTTTGAAGAAGTGGCTCTTGGCTACACAGAGGAAATGGCGGTGGGGGAGGCCCAGCGCTGCCTGAATTGCAAGAATAAGCCCTGTGTGACCGGCTGCCCTGTCATGGTGCCGATCCCGGAATTTATCGCTCATGTGGCAAAGCGCGAGTTTGAGGAAGCTTATCAGGTCCTGACGAAGGCCACTTCGCTGCCGGCTGTGTGCGGCCGTGTTTGCCCGCAGGAAACACAGTGCGAGAGCAAATGTGTGCGTGGAATCAAAGGGGAACCGGTGGGAATCGGCCGTCTGGAGCGCTTTGTCGCGGACTGGCATATGGCCAACAGCAAGGAAGCCCCCAAAAAGCCTCAGCAGAATGGTCACAAGGTGGCTGTGATTGGAGCCGGACCGGCCAGCCTGACTTGCGCGGGCGATCTTGCCAATATGGGATATGAGGTCACGGTATACGAAGCGCTTCACACGGCGGGCGGCGTTCTGATGTATGGCATTCCGCAGTTCCGTCTCCCTAAAGAAATTGTACAGAAGGAAATTGACGGACTGCGTGCCAAGGGTGTTACGATCCTGACCGATATGGTGATCGGTAAAGTACTTACCCTTGATGAACTGTTTGCCGACGGCTTTGAAGCGATCTTTATTGGAAGCGGCGCGGGTCTGCCGAACTTTATGCATATTCCCGGAGAGGGATTGGTGGGAACTTATTCCGCCAATGAGTTTCTGACGCGTGTGAACCTGATGAAGGCATACCGTCCGGAGTACGATACTCCCATCCTGCGCCCGAAGAATGCCGCGATTGTTGGCGGCGGCAACGTTGCCATGGACGCGGCTCGTACAGCGAAGCGTCTCGGCGCGGAACATGTTTACATTGTCTATCGCCGCAGTGAAGCGGAAATGCCTGCCCGTGCGGAAGAGATTCATCACGCCAAGGAGGAAGGAATCGAGTTCCGTCTGTTGACGAACCCGGTCGCCATCCACGGAGACGAATCCGGCAAGGTTTGTTCGATTGAATGCGTGGAAATGGAGCTGGGAGAGCCGGACGCTTCGGGCCGCCGCCGTCCGATCGAGAAGCAGGGATCCAACTTTGAGCTTCCCGTGGATTGTGCGATCATTGCCATCGGCAACAGCCCGAATCCGCTGATTCCCGCCAACACTTCCGGCCTTGAGGTAAACCGCCGCGGCTGCATTGTGGCTGATGAGGAAACCATGGCCACCAGCCTGCCGGGCGTTTATGCGGCAGGAGACGCTGTGAGCGGCGCTGCGACAGTTATTCTCGCGATGGGCGGCGGCAAGAAGGCTGCCAAGTCCATTGATGAATACATCAAATCCAAGAACGCATAATTCCAGTTTTTCAAGGAAAGACAGGTACGGCTTGCCGTGCCTGTCTTTTTTTGTTGCTACAAGACTTTTTTCCATTTTTCCGCATATCCATATGACAGGGCATGAAAAAACAATGCTTTGAAAATACAGGATGGAGGGTCTTGGATGATTCAAGAGATGCAGCATGAACAGGAAATGGAATGGGATGAAAAATATCACGAAATGCGGCGGACTCCAAAGAAAAAGCGTCCCTCTCATCAAACGGGTTCGCTTCTTTTGCTGGTGCAGCTTACCGCCTGCGGGATTGTTTTGGCGGCTGTGCTGATTCTGCGTTTGATGGGAGGTCAAGTGCTGGATACGGTCAAAAGCTGGTATTGGGAGCATCTGAACAGCAGCATTGTGGCACAGGAGGATTGGGAAGAAGTGGAGACACGCTTTTTGGATTTGATTCCCGCCGATCAGGAAAGTGACGGGACCGTTTCTTCATGAAATTTTCTCTTTTCGGCCGACGTGTCACAGTGGATTTTCTGTTTACCGCACTGCTGGCATTTTTGCTGTTTTGCGATGAAAAAGGAGCGGCTCTTGCGGGGCTTGCGGCTGCGTTTTGTCATGAAATGGGGCACCTCGTCTCTATGCGCTTGCTGGAGATTCCTGTCAAGGAATTTCGATTCACTCCATTCGGCGTTGCGATGGTTCGGGAGGAGAGCAGACAGGCCGGCTATCTGCAGGATGCGATCGTTTCCGCTTCCGGACCTCTGGCAAATCTTGTCCTTTGCGGTCTGTGCTGGATGGTTGGTGCGGGACATACGCTCTTTTTTCAGGGGAATCTGCTGTTGGCGTTGATGAATCTGCTTCCGGTAGAATCCTTTGACGGAGGCCAGCTGCTATTCTCTCTTTTCAGCTTTCGCTTTGGTGTGGAGCGTGCGGCACGCGTTGTCCAATGGATTTCTTTTTTTATCCTGGTTCCTTTGGCGGCGTGTTCGTTTTTGCTCCTTTTTCGCTCCCGTTATAATATTTCTCTGCTGCTGGTTACTTTTTATTTGGCAGGACTGCTGTTGAAGCAGGGACGTTTTTTCTGACCGGTTTTCACAAGTTTTACAGAGAGAGGAGAGCATTTGATGGATGATAGATGGAATCGGTTGAGACGGATGGCGGAACAGGGAAGTCAGAAAGCAGTGTTCCAGATGAAAAAATGGGGAGATTTAGCGTCCGCGCAGGGGAGACTGTGGCAAATTCGTCGTGAAATCCGGGCGCTGTATATGCAAATAGGGCAGTGCTGCTGGGAAAAATACCGGCAGGAGGCGGAACCTCTCTTTTCGGAATGCTTTTCTCAAATTCGTCTTTTGGAGCAGGAGCAGCAATCGTTGGAAGCACAGCTACACCGGGGGAAAGACGGCAAAGGAGAGTGAAACGCATTGCAATCCCGGGAAGATTCCGTTATAAT
>DVGZ01000052.1 GCA_018712435.1 Candidatus Caccousia avicola | reverse complement strand
TATGGCTTCCCGATGAAATCGAAATGCGTCATTTATACGCTATACTCTGCACAATGTTTCATCGGTATGGATTGTACAGAGCTGATTTTCTTTTTACGCTGATCGGTTAAATGAAAATTCATGTTCATGCCTTTCTCTCCTTTTGAGAGGTATAACCTCTGTTTTTAATAATACTACGGGGAACACGGTTTGTCAATCATTGTGCTTTTTATACAGGGGCAGAATAACACAAATACAATCTCTTTTCTACGCATTTAGGGGAATAGAAGCCCATGAAAATCAAGGCTTTTCCGCCACAGTCGGCGGGCAGGCGGGACAGATTATCCAATCCCCGCCGAAGCTGGCTTTGAAATGCGTAGAAAACAACCCATAAGAAAGCGCCGGACGCGGCGGTCTGCTGGCCCTGCGTCTGGCGTTTTCTTATAGACTATCCTTTAGGATGGCCCGGATCAGCTTGTTTTGCAAGCGGTGTTTCATGTACTCGTCCACCCGCACATGAGGCGTTCCGTCCAGCTCGTAGAGCGTCCGGGTACACAGCTTATTCATGTAGCCGTCATAGTACCGCAAGATGCGCTCCATTGCCAGCGGATCACCGGCGCGGGCGTCAGCAAAGACTGACAGGGGCAGAAGCACCCTGCCGTGAAATGTAGGCTGCTTCATGTCTGTTTCCTCCCTCCATCGTCCTCCAATCTCTGCCGCAATTCTTTCAAAGTCTTTGTGCGGTGACGCTGGACGGCGCTTTTTGACATTCCAACAAGGCCGCCGATCTCGCCGTCTGCCATAGCCACGACGCAGTGCAGAATTAAAATCTGTTGCTCCTGCTCCGGCAGGCTGGCAAAGGCTCCCGCCACCAGCTCATCCCGGATATGTAGGTCATAACCAAAGGCCGAGAACACAAAGCTGTCGCTTGGGTACTCGTCCAGTGTGGAGAGCTTGTCCCATTGAGCCGGGGAAATATCTTCTAAGGATTCCTGATAGGTGTGGGCCATAGCTTCTCCTTTCCGCCGCCGTCAGCCGTCGGCGCGCATCCGTTTGATTCCGGTAAAGGTTCCGCCGCGATCGAGCACCATCTGATCCGGGGCGAACGCGTCCGGAAATTGTCTGGCAAGCGCCTGTGTGTCGGCAATCCTGTGATCATCTGCTTTGCCGCCCATCAGAAGGAGCGGCCCCTCATGGAGGGTTTCCATCAGAATATTCTGGGAATAGTACGCAAGCTCCACATTTTGTGCGGTGTCTGCGCCGATGACCGTCACGCCGATCCTTTCGCCAAGCCGGATGAACACTTCAAGCCGCGCGACGGCCTTTTGCTCTGCCTGTTGGATGACGGACGCGAGCCCGTCAACGACAATCACGATGGGTGAAAAATGGTATAATGTCCGCAGGCAGACTGAGTCTGCACGCAGCGGCCCGCGCATTGGCACGGTGCAGAGCGTCAGCCCACCAGCGCGGGACGGTCTGGACCGGCTCCCGTGTTTCTCTGCGGCAGCAGCGCGGAATACCAAATACACGGATCCACATAGCCGGAACGGCGGAGCCGTCTTGCATGAAATGCCACCGCAGGTGTGGTATAATAGCCGCAGGCAGACTGAGTCTGCACGCAGCGGCCCGCGCATTGGCACGGTGCAGAGCGTCAGCCCGCCAGCGCGGGACGGTCTGGACCGGCTCCCGTGCTTCTCTGCGACAGCAGCGCGGGATTTCTGAAGGAGAGAAAAAAGGAAATCAAAAAATTCCAGGAACAGCAAGAACCGCCCGTCCCGGTGCCGGAACAGGCGGATCTGGAACACTTTGTTCAGTTCATGGGGGTGGGAGATCTGCAATACTGCGTCCGTCAGGAGTCGGATCAGGGATATGTGATCCCATCCATCTTTTGAAGACGGTTCCGATGTGGAATTGTCCCGATCACCAGGATGCGCTGTGCAGGAACAGCAGCGGAGAGTCCATCAATCACAAAGCTGCCTGCGCGCTATGCTACCCGCAGGGTGTTTTTTCAACAAGTCCTGGAAAGGAAGGCGGTATACCTTGGAAAGAAATTTGAATCAAAACTGGAACATGACATTTGAACCATACGGAACCTTTACAACCTCTCTGCCAGCTTCCGTTTACACGGTGCTGCTGCGGGAGGGAAAAATTCCGGACCCCTTTTATGGGCTGAACGAATTCCCGGTCCGGGAACTGAGCCGAAACGATTCCGTCTTTTTCACAAGCTTTTCCCTCACCGCGGAGGAGCTGAAAAAGGAGCATCTGATCCTGCGCTTTGACTGCATTGACACCATTGCCACGGTGTTTGTCAACGGCGTCCAAGTGGGTCGGGCGGACAATATGTTTGCCGCATGGGATTTCGAGATCGGCTTTGCCGCACGGGAAGGAACGAACACGCTGCGTGTGGAGATCGATTCCCCCATCCGGTGTGCGGAACAGGCGCAGGACGCCGATCATCTCTGGGGACAAGAGGAATGGATGACCATGCGGGGCTACCAGCATCTGCGCAAGGCGCACTGCATGTTCGGCTGGGACTGGGGCCCGCAGCTTCCGGATATGGGAATCTATCGCGGTGTCAGACTGCTGGCGTATGATGGGGCCCGTTTGGAGAATTTTCTGGTCTTGCAGGATCACAGAAAGGACGGGAGCGTCGAACTGACGGTGACAGCCGAGTTTTCGGATGGCGCGCCGCACAATGGCGTTGTATCGGTGAAAAATCCGGACGGTGGGCGGATGGATGTCCCGCTGAAGGGCGGCAAAGCGTCGTTCCCCATCGAAGCACCCCGCCTGTGGTGGCCGCACGGCTATGGAGGCCAACCGCTTTATACGGTGACGGTGTGTGCGGGAGAGCAGGGGGAGCAGTCGAAACGGATCGGCCTGCGCACGCTTACCGTCAGCACAGCCCAGGATCGATGGGGCAGCGAGTTTGCCTTTGTGGTGAACGGCGTCAAGATTTTCGCCATGGGCGCAGACTATATCCCTGAGGACAATTTGATCCCGCGGGTAACGCCCGAGCGCACGGCGGCGTTGATCCGCTCCTGTGTGGAAGCGAATTATAACTGCCTGCGCGTATGGGGAGGCGGCTATTATCCGGACGACACGCTGTTTGATCTCTGCGATGAAAACGGTCTGATTGTATGGCAGGACTTCATGTTTGCCTGTGCGGTCTACCGGCTGACCGACGCCTTCCGGGAGAGTGTCACACGGGAGTTTATTCATAACATCAAACGGCTGCGCCATCACCCGAGTTTGGGGCTTTTCTGCGGCAACAATGAGATGGAGGTCGCATGGGTCGATTGGGGGCTGCCGAAAAACGAAACGCTGCGGATGGATTATCTGGAGCTGTATGAGCGGCTGCTCCCGCGCCTCGTCAGGCAGTACGCTCCGCAGACTTTTTACTGGCCCGCTTCCCCCTCCACCAACGGTGGTTTTGATAACCCGAATTCCCCTGACGGCGGCGACGTGCACTACTGGGATGTGTGGCACGGAAGCAAGCCGTTCGAGGATTACCGGAACTATTATTTCCGTTTCTGCTCCGAATTTGGCTTTGAAGCCTTCCCGGACTGCGAGACGCTGCGCGGGATCGGGGAAGAAAAGGATATGAACCCGTTTTCCCGCGTGATGGAGAGCCACCAGAAATGCGCGGGCGGAAACCAGAAAATACTGAATTATCTCGCGGGAGAATACCGCTATCCGTCCAGTTTTGAAAACTTCGTCTATGCTTCGCAGCTTTTGCAGAGGGACGCTATCAAATACGGGGTGGAGCATTTCCGGCGTTTCCGTGGACGCTGCATGGGAGCCGTGTACTGGCAGCTCAATGATATCTGGCCGGGGCCGTCCTGGGCCAGCGTGGACTATTACGGCAGATGGAAGGCACTGCACTACGCCGCGAAGCGTTTCTTTGCCCCGGTTCTGCTCTCCATCCATTTGGGAGATGGCAAGGCTGTTTTGAATGTCTCGAATGAAACAAGAAACGCGTTCCGGGGAACCGTGCGGGCCGGAATTCGTACCGCTGCCAACCAGGAGGTGCTTTCCCTGGAGCAGAGCTGCACCGTGGACGCTCTTTCCAGTCTGGATGTGCTGGTGCAGCCGGTGGATACCCTCACAGAGGAGCAGAGATATTCCTGCTATTTCTACTGTGAGCTGCTGGACGAAAACGGTTCTCTCCTGTCCCGCGACACAGCGCTGTTTGTCAAGCCGAAGCATTTTGAGTTCCTCGATCCTTGCCTTACAGCTGAGGTGCTTTCCGAGGAAGGAGCGCTTTCAGTCCGCGTGTCCGCTTCTGCCTACGCGCGCGGCGTGCGTCTCTCAGCGGGCGATCTTCCGGTTCGCTTTACGGATAACTATTTTGATCTGACCGGCGACAGTGTGACGGTGGGCGTCATTGGGACCTCCGGGGAAGTGATCAGCTCACAGATGCTGGAAAAGAGTCTGTCCGTCTGCTCCGTGTATGAGATTGGCTGACAGGCCCTGGCTTTACCAGCGCACGCTCCACCGCGTCTGATACGATTCGCTCATCTTTTCCGCCTGCACAGCCCGGCGGGGAGACAGACGCTCCTCCTCGCGGCGCTGTGTGAGGAAGCTTTCAAATTGTTCCTCGTCCACCGGCAGATCGGCCCAGCCGTTCGTCCATGCGGAGAGATAGGCGGCGTTGGAGATCGAGAGTGAGCGGATCCCCTCGGAGCCGGGCGCGATCAGCGGCTCCCCGTGAAGAATCGCCCGCGCAAAGTTTTGCAGAATGATTGGGTGGCCGTCCGGCTCGGGCGCGGAGAAGCGTTCCTCCTGCATTTCCGGCTGATAGAAGCCCTCCTTGACGGAAAAGCAGAATTCGCGCTCCGGGGCGGCCAGCTTCTGCCACAGCAGACTGCCGTTTTCGAGCACCAGACGGCCGCGATCGCCGGAGATTTCCAGCCGGTTGGTGCCGGGCGTTTCGCCCGTGGTGGTGATGAACGTCGCGCTCGCGCCGTTTTCATATTCTGCCTGGATGGTTACGTCGTCCTCGACGGCGATCCGGTGGTATTTGCCGAACGAGCAGAACGCAAAGACGCGTTTCGGCATCCCAAAAATCCATTGCCACAAGTCGAGGTTGTGCGGGGCCTGGTTGAGCAGTACGCCGCCGCCCTCGCCGTTCCAGGAGGCACGCCAGGAACCGGAATCGTAGTAGGCCTGCGTGCGGTACCAGTTTGTCACGATCCACACCAGACGCTTCGGCACGCCGAGCTGCCCGCTTTGGACAATCTCCCGTGCCCGGGCAAAAAGCGGGTTGGTGCGCTGGTTGAACATGATGGCGAAGACCTTCCCGCTTTTTTCCGCCTCCTCGTTCATGCGGCGCACACTGCGTACGGATACGCCTGCGGGCTTTTCGATCAGCACATGCTGGCCGGCCCGAAACGCATCCACGGCGGCGATGGGGTGTATCTCGTGGGGAGCGGCGACGATCACCGCTTCTGTCAAGCCGGAGGCGAGCATTTCCTCATGGGTGGCGAAAACGGGAATGCCCGTAGTCTCGCGGCGCAGGAGTTCACGCTTTTGCGGGTCAATGTCGCACAGGGCCGCGACGGACAGGCCGCTCTCGGGGTGCTCCAGCATCCAGCGCAAATGCGCGCTGCCGATGTTTCCAATTCCAATCAGGCCGATACGAACGGATGGTGTTGTCATGGTAAAACGCCTCTGTTTCCTGTCATTATTGTTCTGTGTCATTGTTTCTGAGATTGCTTTCAGACAGCCGCGTATCCTTCTGTTCAGCAGTCTTTTTCGATGGCTTCCCAGAGCCCGTTGAGATAGCAGGCTCCCAGCGCACGGTCATAGAGACCGTAACCGGGACGACCCGTCTCACCCCAGATCATCCGGCCGTGATCCGGGCGGATGTAGACGTCCGGGCAGACGTCGTGGATGGTTTTCATGATGGCATACATATCCAGATCCCCTTCGCTGGACAGGTGCGCGCTCTCACGGAAACGGCGGGGAGCGCCGAGGTGCTTGATGTTCCGCACATGCACGGCCGCCACACGGTTCTTTTCTCCGAAATACCGCAGGATGGCGGGCACGTCGTTTTCCACATTGCTGGCAAGTGAGCCGGTACACACGCACAGCGCGTTTGCCGGGCTGTCATACAGGGAGATGATTTTATCGAACCCTTCCTTTGTATGCGCGATACGGGGCAGGCCGAAGATCGGCCAGGCGGGATCGTCCGGATGGCAGGCCATGCGCACACCTACCTCCTCACACACGGGGATAATTTCCCGCAGGAAGTAGGCATAATTTTCGAGCAGCTTGTCCGCATCGACGCTCTCATACAGCTTCAATGTGTGTTCCAGCTCCGCGAGACGCTCCGGCTCCCAGCCGGGCAGGGAGAAGCCGTTGGAACCCTCCGCCGTCCGCCGCACAATCTCCAGCGGGGTCATGCTTCCCAGCTCCTCCTCGTCATAGTACAGGCTGTTGGAGCCGTCCTCCGGGATCAGGCGCGCCAGATCGGTGCGCAGCCAGTCCAGCACCGGCATGAAATTGTAGACAATCACCTTCACGCCGTATTGGGCGAGATTTCGGATGGTGGTTTTGTAGTTTTCAATGTACCGGTCGCGGGACGGCAGGCCGAGCTTGATATCCTCGTGGACGTTGACGCTCTCAATCACCTCGCACGCGAGACCGTGGGACTGCACCAGGGAGATGTAGCGGGAGATCTCCTCCTGCGTCCACACCTCTCCGGCGGCCTTGTAATCGAGAAAACCCATGATCCCCGTCATGCCGGGTATCTGGCGGATCTGCGTCAGAGTAACGGAGTCGCTGTTTTCTCCGTACCAGCGAAAGGTCATTTTCATTTTTCTGTTCCTCTCTTTCTTTTCATTTTTTCCGCCTTTCCTGCTTTCACGTTGTGCGGAAAGCTTCCCGGCGGACTGTGCAAATGTATGAATAATTTTGAAGGAAAAAAACTGACATTTTCATGAAAACCACTGGGAATTCATAAAAAATGTGCTATTATGATGTAGAGCAATTGGAGACAATCCAATTTTTGATTTTGGTTTATGCGGGTATTCTCACCCATCCAATCCATTCCAATCCAGAGGAGGAAAGCTACCATGCGTTATCAGATTGCGGCCTTTGCCGACGAGGCCGACGCGAAGATATCCGGCCAGATCGAGGCCATGCGGGCGGAACAGATTTCGCTCCTTGAAATTCGCGGTGTGGACGGAAAAAGTGTCGCTGATTTGACGGTGCCGGAGGCCAAAGCGCTGCGCGCCCGCCTTGCGGACGAGGGGATCGCCGTCTGGTCGGTTGGCTCGCCATACGGCAAGTCCGAGATAACGGAAGCGTTTGGCTCCCGTCTTGATGAATTCCGGCATGGCATTGAGCTTGCGCAGGCTCTCGGCGCGTCCCATATCCGCCTGTTCAGCTTTTATCTGCCGCACGGCGAAGCGCCGGAATTGTTCCGTGACGAGGTGCTGGAACGTCTCTCCCGCTTTTGCGAAGCGGCAAAGGGAAGCGGGATTGTGCTGTGTCACGAGAACGAGAAAGGAATTTACGGCGACATAGCCCCGCGCTGCGCGGAGATTCACCGCGCTCTGCCCGAGCTGAGGGCCGTTTTTGACCCGGCCAACTTCATCCAGTCCGGCCAGCCGACGCTTCCGGCCTGGGAGCTTCTTTCACCGTATGTGGAATATATGCACATCAAGGACGCTCTCTCGGACGGCAGCGTTGTTCCGGCGGGCTGCGGCGAAGGGCATCTGCCGGAGCTGTTGGAATGGTATCAGGGAAAGGTGCTGACGCTCGAGCCGCATCTGGCCGTTTTTGAAGGGCTTCAGTCGCTTGAGCAGGAGGGCGCGCGGTCGGACGTGCCGACGTATCGGTACGCGTCGAACCGTGAAGCGTTTGCCGCCGCTGCCGCCGCGCTGCGGAAGCTGCTCGGCGAAAGCGCATAACAAGGGAGGAAAACAGCATGAGAAAGGTAAAGCTTGGCATTATCGGCGTGGGCAACATGGGCTCGGGCCATTTGAAGAACATCAAGGAGGGGCTCTGCCCTGAGCTGGAGGTTGCCGCTGTGGCGGATATCAACCCCGAGCGCCTTCAATGGGCGCGCGAACAGCTCGGCGGTGATCTGCCCGTCTTTTCCACGGCGGAGGAGATGCTGGACAGCGGACTTGTCGAAGCGGCGCTCGTCGCCGTGCCGCACTACGATCACCCGAAATATGCCATCGAATGTTTTAAACGGAATATCCATGTGATGGTGGAAAAGCCCGCGGGCGTTTACACCAAGCAGGTGCGGGAGATGAATGAAGCCGCCGCAAATTCCAATGTGAAATTCGGCTTGATGTTCAACCAGCGCACCGACCATATCTACCGCAAAATGCGCGAGCTGGTGCGGGGCGGCAGCCTGGGGCAAATCCGCCGTACCAGCTGGATCATCACGAACTGGTACCGTCCGCAGGCGTACTACGATTCCGGCGCGTGGCGCGCGACATGGAGCGGCGAAGGGGGAGGCGTTCTGCTGAACCAGTGTCCGCACAACCTGGATCTGTGGCAGTGGATCTGCGGGATGCCGGTCCGTGTCGACGCGAAGCTTCACTTCGGCAAATGGCACGATATCGAGGTGGAGGACGACGTGACGGCATATGTGGAGTATGCGAACGGCGCGACGGGAACCTTCATCACCTCAACGGGCGACGCCCCCGGCACAAACCGCTTTGAGATCACTCTGGATGGCGGCAAGCTTGTCGCGGAGAACGGCGAGCTGACGCTTTGGAAGCTCGACGTCCCCGAGCCGGAGTTTACCCGCACCAACACCATCCCGTTCGGCTGCCCGAAGGCGGAGAAAATCCAGGTGGAGACGGACGGCAAATCGGAGCAGCACGTCGGCGTGCTCAACGCCTTCGCCGCCGCTATCCTGCGGGACGAGCCGCTGATCGCTTCCGGCACGGAGGGGATTTTCGGCCTTACCATCTCGAATGCCATGCACCTTTCCGCGTGGCTTGGCCATCCGGTTGAAGTGCCGTTTGACGAGGATTTGTTCTATGAGGAGCTGAAAAAGCGCATTGCGGTATCCCGCCGCAAGGAACACGTCACCGCCGTCGTGGCGGATACCTCCGGCACCTACGGTGGCGCGAAATAACGCTTTCCTCCGCTCGTTCCCCTTGCTTTACAATATACCGCATTTTTCTTCTGTTGGATCCGAAAATTGTTTGAAATGATCACTAAAATTTTGCGGATTTTTTCGTGATGACTACTGAAAAGCAGAAAGTCTCTGTGAGCACGCCACAACAAAACCGGCTGCCGTATCCGGCCGGGGCGGCCATAGAAAAACACGGAGCATTATCCCGACACCATGAAGCAGCTGGAACAGGAATTTGTCTGGGACTTTGACGGCCCCCAGGCACAGTACCAGGCAGCTGCACCCACACAGGGCGACCCCTATGCCATAGGCGAGTACACGGACGAGTGGGGCTGCGTGTTCACAAACATTCATGGCGGCGTGATCGGCGAGGTCAAGCATCCGATCGTGGTGGATGACGACTGGGCGGACGTGGGGAACGTGCATATCCCCGAGGAGCTGCTTTCCTTTGACGTGGAGCAGGTCAACGCCTCCTGCGCGGAGAAAAAGGACAAATTCCTGTTCGGCGGCTGCTGTCCGGTTCCCATGGCAAACAGGGATGAATCCAAGGAAGGAACAGGAGAACCAATAACAGAGATAACGCCCCTTGACGCAGGCAAAGGAAAGCGCTGCGCCAGGGGGCGTTTGCATGGGAAACGGGTTCCGTGCTCCTTACAGGATATCGTGATCGAAGGAAAAGAGTTTGAGCATCCGCATAAAGGTCAGCCGCGCACGGACGTAGGGGGAGAGACGGGCGGTGGGGGCGCGCATGGAGTCGGGCAGGCCGATCTCCGCCAGGCTCTTGACGGCTCCGGCGCGGGTAAGCATGTCCGTCAGCTCCTGCGGCGTGGGGATTTCCTCAATGAAGCGCAGAATATCCGGCAGGGCGGCGCGCAGCGCGTCCGGCTTGACCGCGTCGAGCGGGTTGACGCGGTTTTCGTCCATGATTTCCCCCAGCATGGCCTTGTCCCGGAAGCTGGATTCGAGCAGATCCATTTCCAGCGGCATATGGTCCCGGATGGTGAACGCACCCCGGCGGATTTCCTCGGCGGCGCGGTGGTAAATGCCGGAAGCGAGCACCAGGCCGACGGAAACCTTCTCGCCGTGATAGTAACCGACATGGCCGTTGATGACCTCCATCTCCCACAGGTGGGACATGTGGTGCTCCGCGCCGGAGGCCGGACGGGAGTTGCCGGCCATCTGCATCGCCAGGCCGGAGAGCAGCAGGGCATACATCAGCTCCTCGCAGGCTTCGCGTCCGCCCTCACGGATCGCATCAAGCCGTTCACAGACGACTTTGAGCGCATCATATTCGAGCTGGCAGACGCGGTCACAGATGTATTCGCCCGTGACGGCATGGGAGATCTTCCAATCCGCCAGAGCGGTGTATTTGCCGAGCAGATCGGAGAAGCCGGAAGCGTTCAGGCGGTGCGGCGCGCGGGAGAAAATGTCGCTGTCCGCGACGACAAGCACCGGGGCCACGGCGGGAAAGGTTTTCTTGCAGCCGTTCCACGTCATGGCAGCCACAGTGGAGACGAAGCCGTCCACACTGGCGGCAGTCGGCACGGAGAGGAAGGGCAGACCCCGCTTGTGCGCGATAAAACGTGTGATATCGTGGATCGTGCCAGAGCCGACGGCAAGCAATACGTCCGGTTTTGCAGGCAAAGCGTCCAACTTTTCCTCCGCCATCCCAACAGCGTGCTCATTTGCGTGCAGATTGTCCGGGTTGAGAACAATCAGGCCGCTTTCGGGCAGAAGCTCATGCACGGCCTTTCCCGCTGCCTCATAGGTGTTTTCGTCGCAGAGAATGACGGGGTTTTGATAGCCGGATTGGCTCAGCAGCGCGGGCAGGCAGCGGATGGCTCCCGGCTCGATGTAGATGCCGCGCACGGAGATTTCATGTGTATGACCGCAGGGACAGGGCTTGGCAAACTCGCTGACGTCAATGTTCATGACAGACAATCCTCCCTTATGTTTCCTATCGAAACTTACGAAAATGAAAAATAAAAAACCGAAAACTTACGTTTTCGGTTTTGATTATATCACATTATTCGCGTTCTGTATAGTTCCCAAGGAAAGAAAAACGGGGAAGCTCAGCGGAGAGAGAAGCAAGAAGTGTCAGCGTATCCGGGTCCTGAACGTTTCCGGTGAAGTCGAGATAGAAATCGTATTCAAACCGGCGGCCCGGGATCGGACGGCTTTCGATTTTCGTAAGGTTCAGCCCCGCCTGCGCGAACCGGGAGAGAACGGCGTGAAGCGAGCCTGTCTGGTGGGGAAGGGAGAAGCACAGGCTGATCTTGTCCGCGTCCGTGGGAAGAAAGAGCGTGCGGCTGATGACAATGAAGCGAGTGCAGTTGTTCTCCGTGTTCTGAATCCCACGCTCGAGGATGGTCAGTCCGGCGGACAGGGCGGCTTCCTCGGAGCAGATGGCGGCGGCATCCGCTTCCTGTGCGGCGGTGAACGCAGACTCTGAGGTTGTTTCACACGGGACGGGCTGCAAATGCAGGGCGGCGATTCGCTCCGAGCACTGCGCCAGCGCCTGCGGATGGGAATAGACGCGCACGGGCGCCGCGCCGGGCCGCGCGGCCAGACAGTGGTGCACGCCGAGCGTCGCCGCGCCCACGATGAAATAGCGGAACTGCAAAATCAGATCGTAGACTTCCCCCACGGAGCCCGCCGAGGAATTTTCCACCGGGAGCACGCCGAATTCCGCGTTTCCGGATTCGACGGCGCGGAAGATCTCCGAAAAGCTGTTGAAGGTGATGGGGGTACAGCCAGGAAAGAGACGCTGCGCGGCGGCATGCGAGAACGAGCCGGGGCGTCCGAAGGTGGCGATGCGCCCTACCTGTTCCGGGAGCGGCTTGGCTTCCGCCACCAGCGCGCGCAGGGGAGCGCCGCTGTCGAGCAGGCCGTGCTGGAGTCCCCGGCTGACCTCCATCAGAGTGGAATAGAGGACGCGCGCCGCCCCGGCGTAATCGCCCGCCTGCTCCGCCACGCGGTCCAGGATGGCTTTCTCACGCTCCGGATTCAGCACGGGCAGTCCAGCTTCCTTTTTCACCGCCGCCACCTCGCGGGCGCAGTCCATCCGCGCTTCAAACAGCGGCAGAAGCTGCGCGTCGATGGCGTCGATTTTTTTTCGGATTTCTTCGAGTGTCATCGTGATTTCGTTCCTTTCCTTGTTCTCAGATACGAAGCGCTCCGTTTAAGAGCAGCAGCTCCAGCGCGGCCACGGCGGCGGCGCTCTCCGCGACAGGCGCGGCGCGCGGGACGATGCAGGGATCGTGCCGCCCATGCACTTCCAGCTCGGTTTCGCTCCGGCTTTGCAGATCGACGCTTCTCTGTTTCTGCGAAATTGACGCGGTGGGCTTGACAGCAATGCGGAACACCAGCGGCATGCCGGTGGTGATGCCGCCGAGGATCCCGCCCGCGTGGTTGGAGACGGTACGAATCTCACCGTTTTCCGCGACGGTATACGGATCGTTGTTCTCGCTGCCGCGCAGAGCCGCCGCGCCGAAGCCTTCCCCGAACTCCACGCCCTTCACGGCGGGAATGCCGAAGAGAATGGAGGAAAAGAGCGATTCCACGCCGCCGAACAGAGGGCCTCCCAGACCGGCGGGCAGGCCCGTGACGGCGCACTCCACAATGCCGCCCACGCTGTCGCGGGCCATGCGGGCTTCCTCAATCACGGCGCGCATCTGTTCCTCCACGCCCTCCCCGATGACGGGGAAATACGCTTCGGACAAGCGGCGCAGCAGCTCCTCTGGGATCTCCGGCCCGGGCAGAGCGGCGTCGCGCACCGGCCCGACGGCGGTCACATGGCTGCCGATGTGGATTCCCCGCCGTTCAAGGATCTGGCGGCAGACGGCTCCGGCGGCGCACAGGCAGGACGTGAGCCGCCCGGAAAAATGTCCGCCGCCGCGCACGTCGTTGCAGCCGTGGTAATGAATGTAGGCCGGATAATCGGAGTGGCCGGGGCGCGGAACCTGCATCAGGTTTGCGTAATCGCCCGAGCGCGTGTTGGTGTTCTGGATGACGATGCACAGCGGCGCGCCCGTGGTGTGGCCGTCCAGTACGCCGCTGAGAAATTCGGGTGTGTCGGCTTCCTTGCGGGGTGTGGAGCTCTTGTCCCGGCCCGGCGCGCGGCGCGCCATCTGGGCGAGCAGAGCGTCGCGGTCAATCGGTTCCCCGGCGGGCAGACCGTCGATTACCACGCCGACAGCCGGGCCGTGGCTTTCACCGAAGATCGAGATTCTGAGGTTCGTCCCCCAGACGGATGATGCTGCCATGTGCAGTCCCTCCCAACATTTGATAATCCTGAAAGAAATCAGGGTAGCTTTTGCGGATGCTTCCGGCGTCCGTGACGGTGCACGGCGCGGCGGAGCGCAGGGCGGCGACGGCGATCGCCATCACCACACGGTGATCGTTCTTTCCCTCGGCGGTTCCTCCCGTGAGGGCGGGCACGCCGTGCAGGATCAGCCCGTCCGGCGTTTCCGCTATCTGTGCGCCGAGCGCGGTCAGCCCTTCGGCCATCGCGGCCAGACGGTCACTCTCCTTCAAACGGAGCCGCTCCGCATGATGGATGACGGTTTCCCCCTCCGCGAGCGAAAAGGAGGCGGCGAGGATCGGAACCAGATCGGGGATCTGGGAAGCGTCGATCGCGATCCCGTGCCACTGATCCGCCGTGCAGCGCAGCGCTCCGTTTTCCCAGGCAAGCCGAGCCCCGCCCTGTGCGAGCAGATCGGCGATCGCCTTGTCTCCTTGCAGGGAATCCTCCCGCAGGCCCCGGACGGAGACGTCCCCGCCGAGCGCCCCGGCCGCGAGGAAGAACGCCGCCTGCGACCAGTCGCCCTCCACCGTGTGGCGGCGGGGCTGGTATCGTTGTTTTCCGGGAATATGCCACCCATCCGCCGTGCGCTCCACCTGAACGCCGAACGCGTTCATCGTCTGCACCGTCATGGCAACGTAGGCGGCGCTTTCGAGCGGCGTGGTCAGGCGGATTTTGCTGTCCTCCGGCAGGAGCGGAAGGGCGAGCAGCAGGCCGGTGATGAACTGGGAGCTGACGTTTCCGGGCAAGGAAAAGCAGCCGGGCTGCAAACGTCCCTCAATCGCCAGCGGCAGACCGCCCTGTGTCCGGCAGGAAACGCCGTGCTGCGGCAGCAGCTCCGTGTAAATGCCGATGGGCCGATCCGGCAGGCGGCCGTGCCCGGTAAAGACGGCGGGAATGCCGAGGGCGGCGGCGATTGGAATCAGGAAACGGAGCGTGGAACCGCTTTCCCCGCAGTCAAGTGAGACGGTCCCCTCTGGGCGCGTCCCGGCGGAGACGGTGCACACGCCGTTTTTGAGGACGGCCCGCACACCGAGCGCGTGCGAGGCGCACAGTGTCGCCCGGATATCGTCGGAGAGGGCGAGGGGGGAGAGGATGCTTTCCGTTTCCTCCGGAGAGGAGAGCGCCGCGAGTGCGGCGCAGAGGATGGCCCGGTGCGCGGCGCTTTTCGAAGGCGGCGCATCCACGCAGCCGTTCAGGCACCCGGGCAGGAGCGTCACGCGGTCCGCGTCCATCACCTTCACCGCCCTTCCCATTGCGCGAAGGTTTCGCGGCACAGGCGGGCAAATTCCGCGCGCGGCAGGCGGTGGACGAAGCTGTCTCCAATCGTGTGCAGCAGAACGATCCGCAGATCGCCGCCCAGTCCCTTTTTGTCCAGCGCGGTGGCTTCCACAATTTGGTCAAGCGGCGCGCTGTCCGAAACGGGCAGGCCGTATTTTTCCAGCAGGGAGGCAATCTGTTCCGCCGTTCCGTCCTCCGTCAGGTCCATGTGTTCTCCCAGGCGCGCGATCAGCACCATACCGATCCCCACGGCGGCTCCGTGTGTCAGGCCGGTGTAGCCGTGCGCCTTTTCCAGCGCGTGGCCGAGCGTGTGGCCGAAGTTGAGCACCATCCGTTCGCCGGTATCGAACTCGTCATGCTCCACAATCTCCCGCTTGCAGTCCACGCAGGAAAACAGGATGGATTCCATCTGCGGTGTGAGATCGGCCGCGTCCCGGAGCGTTTCAAACAGGGCGCGGCTGCGGATACAGCCGTATTTGATGACTTCCCCCATACCGTCCGAGAAAAAGAGCGGCGGGAGCGTGCCGAGCGTGTCGGGATCGATGAGGACGAGGGAGGGCTGATGAAAGGCTCCGGCAAGATTTTTGCCCTGCGGCAGATCCACCGCCGTTTTCCCGCCCACGGATGAATCCACCTGCGCGAGCAGAGAAGTGGGAACCTGTACGAACGAAACGCCGCGCAGGTAGCACGCGGCGGCAAAGCCCGCCATATCGCCTGTCACGCCGCCGCCGAGGGCAACGAGGAAATCGCTCCGCGTCAGCCCCTGCTGTGCGAGAAAGCCGAGCATGTCTCCCACAGTGGAGAGCTGCTTGCTGCCCTCTCCGGCGGGGAACACGAAGGAGGAGGGGGCAAAGCCCGCTTCACGCAGGGAGTCCAGCGCACGTTCCCCGTAAATCGGGAACACGTTGCTGTCGCTGATGACAGCGGCTTTCGCCCCGGCGGGAAACAGGGCGGCACAGCGTGCGCCCAGCTCGTCGAGACAGCCGCGCTCGATGATGATTTCATACGGTTTTGAGGTGTTGACTGTCAGCTGCATGATCGAATCCGTTTCCGCGTCAGGCGGCTGCCTGTGCGGAGCTCCTTTCTTTTCGATAATACCTTTATATTGACCGGGTAACGGTTTGTCATCCGCTTATTCTCCCAGAGCTTCCTTGACGAGCCGTCCCTGCCGCAGAAGCGAGGAAAGGCGCTCCCCGTCTCCCTCCCGCACCGCGTCGCGCACGGCGGAGAGGTTGGCGATCAGCGTGTCCAGCTCCTGAGCCAGCGGTTCCGCGTTGCTCAGAAACAGCTCCGTCCACAGCGTTTCGTTGATGTTTGCCACACGGGAAACGTCGCGGTAGCTGCCCGCGGAAAAGCCCTTGTGGCCGGGGCATTGCGGGCTCAGGACGTAGGCGCAGGCCAGTGCGTGCGGCACCTGGCTGGTGAAGGCGATCATCCGGTCGTGCTCCTCCGGTGTGGTGACCACGCACCGCCCGAAGCCGAGCGCTTCCGCTGTGCGGCGCAGAAGGGCCACGTCCTCCTCCGAAGCGCCGCACGGTGTGATGAGATAGCTTGCCCCACGGAACAGGGAAGCTTCGCTGGCGGCAAAGCCCACCTTTTCGCGGCCTGCCATCGGGTGGCTCCCGGCAAAGCGGAAGCCGTATTCCCGCGCGAGAGCGGAGAGGTCGGCGCAGACTTTTGTCTTGATGCCGCAGGTGTCGGTCACCAAACATGAGCGGGAAAGCTTCGCGCCGTGCTCCCGCACAAAGGCGACGGCGGCCTGCGGATAGAGGGCGAGGATCAGCAGATCCAGCCGCCCCAGATCGTCGAAGGCTCCCGCAAAGTCGATCGCTCCGCACGAGAGCGCGCTGTCGAGGACGGCGGGGTCGCGGTCAAAGCCCCAGACGGTGCAGTTGGTGTATTCCCGGAACGCCTTCGCGAGGGAGCCGCCGATCAATCCCAGCCCGACGATCCCAACGCGCAGGGACAGCTCCTCCTCCACGGCTCAGCCCTCCGTCCGCAGCAGCTTTGCCGCGGTGAAGACACGCTTTGCCACATGGTCGAACTGATCCGGCGTGAGCGACTGCGCGCCGTCGGAGAGAGCCTTGGCGGGGTTGTTGTGCACCTCGATGATCAGTCCGTCCGCACCGGCGGCGACGGCGGCCATAGCGAGCGGCTCCACCAGCCAGGCAATGCCGGAGGCGTGGCTCGGGTCAACGATCACGGGCAGGTGCGACAGGCGTTTGAGGATCGGCACGGCGGAGATGTCAAGCGTGTTGCGCGTGTACGTCTCGTAGGTGCGGATGCCGCGCTCGCAGAGGATGACCTGATCGTTGCCGCCCGCCATAATGTATTCGGCGCTCATGAGCAGCTCCTCGATGGTGCTGGAAAGGCCGCGTTTGAGCAGGATGGGCTTGCGAATTTTGCCCAGCTCTTTGAGCAGCTCGAAATTCTGCATGTTGCGCGCGCCGACCTGGATGATATCCACATCCTCAAAGAGCGGCAGATGGGCGGCGCTCATGATCTCAGTGACGATCGGAAGCCCTGTTTTCTTGCGGGCCTCGCGCAGAAGCTCCAGGCCGTCCGCCTTCAAGCCCTGGAACGCATAGGGGGAGGTGCGGGGCTTGAACGCGCCGCCGCGCAGGAACTGTGCTCCCGCCGTCTTTACACGCTCGGCAACCTCGCAGATCTGATCCTCCGTCTCCACAGAGCACGGTCCCGCGATGATCGACAGAGAACCGTCGCCGATCTTTTGTCCGCCCGGCAGGGTGATCACCGTGTTGTCGGGGTGGAATTTCCGGTTTGCCTTTTTATACGGCTCCTGCACGCGCTTGACACTCTCCACAAAATCCTGCGCGGCAATGTAGTCGATGTCAATGGCCGAGGTGTCGCCGATCAGGCCGAGGACTGTGCTCTGTGTGCCGACCCAGGTGTTGACCTTGACGTCATAGTCATGTTTGAGTCCTTCGGTGAAATGGTTGAGCTGTTCAACGGTGCAGTTCGGCTTTAATACGATAATCATGGAAATTCCTCCTTCGAATGATGAAAGTGCGGGGAGATGCGGGAAAAGGGCAACAAAAAACGGCGGGGCTGTTTCCAGCTCCGCCGTTTGATCGTCAGCAGCATCGCGGTGCTCCCGGTATCCCGAAAGCACAGGCTCTTTTTCGATTACAAGCCCTTCCGTCTGCTGCGCGGCATGGAGTTTCCACAGCAATCAGCGCATGCACAAAAATCCCGCGCCATAAAATAGCGGGGATAGCCAAAGCTTGTAAATCGTGCGCTGAGAATTGCGTTCATAAGGAAAATCTCCTGTTCCGCGGCAACCCGGACGGCTCCCGTTTGAAATCTTTTTTATCATACCGTTCTTTTTTCGGTTTGTCAACCGGAAATTTCAGAGGGAAGCGAATTTTTGCAGGAAAATTTCGTTTTCTTGCAAAAACCAACCTGATAACAGGAAGTTTTCGCCAGCCTTTTTCGACAAGCCGCGAATCGCGAATATAGCTTTTAGATGGTGGGCAAAGCTGTGCAGGGCGTTTCCCCCAGTGCGGAGAGGATCCGCCGCGCCACCGCTTCGGGAGACTCCTGCGCCGGGATTACATAATCTGAAACGGCGCGGTAGATTGGCAGGCGCTCCGCGAGCAGCGACTGAATCACGGCGCCGCGATCGGGCTTTTGCAGCAGCGGGCGGGAGGTGTCCCCTTTGAGACGTTCCAGAAGCGTGTCGAATGGCACATCCAGCAGAACAATCACGCCGGTTTCACGCAGAATTTCATCGTTTCCTTTCTGAATCAGTGTGCCGCCGCCGGAGGCGATCACGAGTCCCTGTTCATGGGAGAGGGCTTTGCAGGCTTCCTTTTCCAGAGCGCGGAAGTGCGCTTCACCCTCCTCGGCAAAGATGGCCGAGACGGATTTTCCGGCCTGCGATTCAATGTAGGAATCCATATCCACGAAGCGCCGGCCGCTCATTCCTGCAAGAAGGGGGCCGACGGTACTTTTGCCGCAGCCCATGAAGCCGCACAGAATGAGATTGCGTTTTTCTTCCATCACGCACCCTCCCCGAACCGCTGGTTCATTTCCTCCACGGCCTCGCGGCACAGGCGGAGCAGGCTGTCCGTGTCACAGGCGGGAAGGCCCCAGAACTCCTCGGAGACGGCGGCCTGGCCGCACAGCATCCCGATCCCATGTACCGCCGTTTTCCCCAGGCGTTCCGCTGTTTGCAGCAGCACGGTTTCATCCGGATTGTACACCGCGTCAAAGACAGCGCCGCACCGGCTCACCACCTGTTCCGACACGGGGCAGCCGTCGGTGTGCGGGTGCATCCCGACGGGCGTACCGTTGACAAGCAGATCCCAGTGCTCCTGCGTGCCGTTCTCCAATTCGTCAAAGGACTGCGCGCGGATCTCGCAGGAAAGACCGCGCTCCTTTGCCAGTGACCGCAGATCCGCGAGAAGGGGCTGTGCACGATCCGGATGACGCGCCGCGACGAGGATGGAGGAGGCTCCGGCCAGCAGGGCGGTGCCGCCCATTGCGCGGGAGGCCCCGCCGCAGCCGAGCAGCAGCAGGCTTCCTTTGCAGGATACGCCCGCCGCCCGCAAAGCGAAGAGAAAGCCGTCGCCGTCCGTGGAGCAGCCGATCAGCCTGCCGCCCTCGTTTTTCACCGTGTTGACGGAGCCGAAAAAGGAGGCTGTCCCGTCCACCTCGTCGAGATAGGGCAGGATCGATTGTTTGTATGGGATGGTGATGTTGAAGCCGTCGAATTCCCGCAGGCGTTCCACAGCAGCGTCAAGCTCCTCCGGAGCGGCGTCAAGCAGTTCATACGACGCCTGTACGCCGGCGGCTTCAAACAGCTTCTGGTGCAGGAACGGGGACATGGAGTGGGCGAGCGGGTGGCCGAGCAGGGCAAATTTTGCGGTGGACATGGCAGGACATCCTTTCCGGAAAGATACATAAGGAATATGGAATTTTCCCGCAAAGGGGAGGGATTTCCAAAAAAATGATTGACAAAGGGCCGGATAACTAATAATATGTGGATAGGCAGGGTGCGGCAGTGGTTCTGTCACGCCTCGTATTGTAGCACAACCGCCCGCCGTTTGTCCACCGGCAGGGGTGCTGTGCCGCGCCTGACGTCTCTGATTTCATGTGAAGATAGGAGGGAAACGCATGGTTCTGGAAAAAGTGAAGAAGATTCTGAGCGATCAGTTTGATGTGGAAGAGGATTCCATCACTCCCGATACGATGATCGAAGGCGATCTGGGCGCGGATTCTCTTGACGTGGTCGATCTGCTCATGTCGATCGAGGACGAGTTTGAGCTCGAAATCCCCGACGAGGAGACGGACAACATCAAAACCGTCGGCGATCTGGTCCAGTATATTGAGGATCATACCTGATTTCCGTATTTTGTCCCCCGCTTTGGCGGGGGATTTTTTTCGGAATTTTTTGGCTTGCAATGGGACATGCTTTCCATTATAATATAAGATGCTTTTCCTGCGGTGTGGTTCAGCCGCGGGATTTTCTTGAAGCCGCGCGCCCGGCCGCTCCGGGGCGCCATGCGAAAATGTAGGTCCAGGCAAAGCGGAGGGTTCTCCGCACAGATTTCGGGCGGATAGAAAAAAGAAAAGGAGAGAAATAACACTTGCTGAGCGAATTTGAATTTCTGATCAACGGGTTCCAGAACGTCACAGGACAGATGGTGTTCATGTGGGTGATCGGCGGCCTGCTCATCTGGCTGGCGGTGAAAAAGGACTTTGAACCGGCCCTTTTGCTGCCCATGGGCTTCGGCGCGATCCTCGTCAACCTCCCGCTTTCGGGCGTGGTGGGGGAACACGGCATCATCACCTGGCTGTTCGAAAAGGGGATCAATGTATACGAGGTGTTTCCCCTCGTGCTGTTCATCGGCATCGGCGCGATGATCGATTTCGGCCCTCTGCTTTCCAACCCGCGGATGCTTCTCTTCGGCGGAGCGGCGCAGTTCGGTATTTTCCTGACGGTCGTTTTGGCGGTCCTTCTCGGCTTTGACATGAACGACGGCATGAGCGCCGGTATCATCGGCGCGGCGGACGGCCCGACCTCCATCATGGTTTCCCAGAAGCTGGGAAGCAGTTATCAGGGCGCTATCGCGGTGGCGGCGTATTCGTACATGGCCCTTGTGCCGGTGATCCAGCCGCTGTGCATCCGTCTTGTGACCACCAAGAAGGAGCGCATGATCCGCATGCCCTACAACCCGGCGAAGGTCAGCAAGACCACCCGCATCCTGTTCCCGATCATTGTTACCATCATCGCGGGCTTTATCGCTCCCGATTCCGTGGCCCTCGTGGGCTTCCTGATGTTCGGCAACCTGATCCGTGAGAGCGGCTGCCTCGACAGTCTGTCTCAGACGGCGCAGGGACCGCTTGCGAACCTCATCACCATCTTCCTCGGCATCACGATTTCCTATCAGATGCGCGCGGAGATCTTTGTGACATGGGGCACGCTCGTCGTCATGGCCCTCGGCCTGTTTGCCTTCATCTTTGACACCATCGGCGGCGTGCTGTTTGCGAAGCTGCTGAACATCTTCCTGCCCAAGGACAAGAAGATCAATCCGATGGTCGGCGGCGCGGGCATTTCCGCGTTCCCGATGTCCGCTCGCGTGATCCAGAAGATGGCCCTCAAAGAGGACAACCAGAACCACCTGCTCATGCATGCGGTCGGCGCGAACGTCGCGGGTCAGATCGGTTCTGTTGTGGCCGGCGGCATCATTCTTTCGCTGGCTCCGCAGTTCCTGGGTATGTAAGGAAAGGATGGATGTGCGATGATGAACAATCTGTTTTTTGCGGCGTCCGTGCTCTTTCAGAGCGTTCTTGGGGATGTGACGGATCAGGAGGTTTTCAATTCCCTCAAGCTGATGGGATTCGGTATGCTTGGCATCCTGATCGTGATGATCCTGATCTGGATCGTGATCGCCGTTCTCAACCGTGTGACCTCGGGAAAAAGCGAGGAAAAGTAATCATCCTCCGGCTCCTGCCGGGGAATTCATAAAGAGGAGAGACTCTCATGGCTGAACAGAAAAAAATGGTCGAAGCCATCACTCCCATGGAGGAGGACTTCGCCCAATGGTACACCGACATCGTGAAAAAAGCGGAGCTGATGGATTACTCCAGCGTGCGCGGCTGCATGGTCATCGAGCCATACGGCTATGCCATCTGGGAGAACATCACCCATTTCCTCGACGCCCGTTTCAAAGAGCTGGGGCATGAGAATGTGTCGATGCCCCTGTTCATCCCGGAGAGCCTTCTGCAAAAGGAGAAGGATCACGTTGAGGGTTTCGCGCCTGAAGTGGCGTGGGTGACGATGGGCGGCTCCGAAAAGCTGGAGGAGCGCCTGTGTGTGCGTCCGACCTCCGAGACCCTTTTCTGTGATCATTATGCCCGCGTGATTCATTCCTGGCGCGATCTGCCGAAGCTGTATAACCAGTGGTGCAGCGTGGTGCGCTGGGAAAAGACGACGCGTCCTTTCCTGCGCAGCGTGGAATTCCACTGGCAGGAGGGCCACACCATGCACGAGACGGCCGAGGAGGCCATGCAGGAGACGGAGCAGATGCTGCGCGTCTATGCCGACTTCTGCGAGCAGCAGCTGGCCATTCCGGTCGTAAAGGGCCGCAAGACCGACAAGGAGAAGTTTGCGGGCGCGGAGGCTACTTATACCATTGAAGCCATGATGCACGACGGAAAGGCTCTTCAGAGCGGCACCAGCCACTATTTCGGAGACGGCTTCGCCCGTGCTTTTAACGTGACCTTCCAGGGCCGCGACAACAAGCCGCAGTATCCGCATCAGACCTCCTGGGGCATGAGTACCCGCATCATCGGCGGTATCATCATGACGCACGGCGACGACAATGGCCTTGTCCTGCCGCCCGCCATTGCTCCGATTCAGGTTGTGGTTCTGCCGATTGCCCAGCATAAGCCGGGCGTGCTCGACAAAGCCGCTGAGCTGCGGGATCGTCTCAAAAAATCCTTCCGCGTCAAGCTGGATGACAGCGAGCAGAGCCCCGGCTGGAAGTTTGCCCAGTATGAGATGAAGGGTGTGCCGCTCCGTCTGGAAATCGGTCCCAAGGATATCGAGAAAAATCAGTGCGTGCTGGTGCGCCGCACCGACCGCGAGAAGATTTTTGTCTCCCTCGACAATCTCGAGGAAGCCATTCAGGAGCAGCTTTCCATCGTGCGCCAGCAGATGTTCGACAAGGCGCTGGCCCGCCGCGAGTCCATGACGTATGAGGCCCGCACGCTCGACGAAATGATCGACATCGCCGCCAACAAGCCCGGCCTGATCAAGGCCATGTGGTGCGGCGACGAGGCCTGCGAGCAGAAGCTGAAGGACGACGCGGGCGTTTCTTCCCGCTGCATCCCGTTTGAGCAGGAGCAGCTCTCCGACGTCTGTGTCTGCTGCGGCAAGCCCGCGAAATCCATGGTGTACTGGGGCAAAGCGTACTAATCTTTTTCAGCAAACATAAAAATTCCCCCGCAGTCTTTCCGGAAGCTCCCGGAACAGTCTGCGGGGGATTTTCTTCTGATGGGAAAAAGAACACGAAAACGGAAAGTTTTTGCACAAGCTTTTTTCAAAAAGCTTGCGGGGTGTGGGGCGGAGCCCCACTCATCTTTTTATTTCCTGTACTGGTCGATGACAGCCTTCATGTCATCCCACTGCTGCTCCATGTCGGAGACCAGCTTGAACTGTGTGCGGCAGCGGTCGAGGTTCTGGCCTTCCCGGTGCGTGCGGAAATAGTGGTCGCCTTCCAGATAATCCGTCAGGAAACGGATGCCGCATTCGAGCGTCATCAGCTTTGCGCCCCACGGGAGGTAATCCAGCTCAGCATCCGTCAAAGCGCCTGCCGCGCCCTCCAGGAAGCCGCGTGTGTAAACGTTGAAAAGAGAGAGATCAAAATTTACCTTGGACAGATCCTTCTCGTCCTCCGCGCTGTGGTTGGCGCCGAAACGAATCGAATCGCCGAAATCGTTGATAGACAGGCCGGGCATGACGGTGTCCAGGTCGATAACGCAGATACCGCGCCCGCTCTCGCGGTCAATCAGCACGTTGTTCAGCTTGGTGTCGTTGTGGGTGACGCGCAGGGGCAGCTTGCCTTCGCGCAGCGCCTGCAAAGCAACGGAGCAGTCGGCCTCACGGGCAGCGACGAAATCCAGCTCCGCCTTGACCTCCTTCACACGTCCCATCACGTCGGCGGCCACAGCGGCTTTGAGCTTGGCAAGACGGTCCTCGGTGTCGTGGAAGTGCGGGATGGTTTCATACAGCGTATCGGCCGGGTAATCCTTGAGCATGCGCTGGAAATTGCCGAACGCGAACGCGGACGCTTCAAACAGCTCCGGCGTTTCCGCGGCCTGAAGGCAGATGGTGTCCTCGATAAAGGGATACACACGCCATGCGCCGCCCTCCTCGTCCGCATAGAAGCTCTTTCCGTCCTTTGTCAGGCAAACCTGCATCGTCTCACGGGTGGGATCACCGCCCGCCGCGGCGATCTCCTTGCTCAGGTAGGAGGTCACGCCCACGATGTTTGCCATGAGCTGCTCCGGATGGTGGAAAGCTCCGGCGCTGATTCGCTGGAGAATGAAGCGGCGGCAGGGGTTTTCGCCCGGCTGCGTGTGCACACAGAAGGTATCGTTGATATGTCCCTTGCCGTAGCGCACCGCGCCGACAACCTCGCCTCCGCCAAAGTCAAACGCGTCCAGCGCGTTCTGCAAATACTTTTCCGCCTGTTCCATGATGTTTCAATCCTCCCAAAGCTTGTCGGGGTAGAGCCCCTTTGCCGTCATATCCGCAATCGCCTGCACGACAACAGGCTTGTCGTCGCGGTAGGTCACGCCGTACCATTTGTCCGTGCTGCGCAGAACTTTCACGCGCGCCTTTCCTTCTTCCAGCAGCTGTGTGACCACGCTGGGCAGGAAGTATTCTCCCTTGAGCGGGTTTTCCACAAGCGCCTGATCGAGGAAAGCGGGGAAACGCTTCTCTGCTTCGGCCAGGAAGCTCTTGGTGAAGCCCCACAGGTTCATGGAAACGATGGTGCTGCCGGGCAGATTCGTCCAGGTCTTGCCGTCGTCCTCGGTGTAGCGGGCGTTTTCGCCGTCCTTTTCAATGTGCGTATGCTCGGTGACGCGCACGAGATAGCCCTTGTCATCCTCCTCGCAGACGCCGCGGGCGACATGGCCGTGCTCGGTGACGGTGTTGCCCAGCAGATAGGCGACCATTGCGAACTCGTAGCAGTCCGGCTGGTCGGGATGGTTTTCCAGATATTCATAGATGCTGCGGAATGCGTCGGGGCCATAGTAGTCGTCCGCGTTGATGACGGCGAACGGACCGTCAACGACCTTGCGGGCCGCGAGAATGGCGTGGGCGGTGCCCCAGGGCTTCACACGGCCTTCCGGAATCACGTAGCCCTCGGGCAGATCCGCGAGCTCCTGATAGGCGTATTCCACATGGATGATTTTCGACAGACGGTCGCCGATAGCGGATTTGAACGTCTCCTCAATTTCGTGCTTGATCACGAAAACAACCGTCTCGAAACCGGCGCGGCGTGCGTCGTAAATGGAATAATCAATGATCAGCTGGTTGTGGTTTCCCACGGGATCGATCTGTTTGAGTCCTCCGTAACGGCTTCCCATGCCGGCGGCCATCACAACAAGAACCGGTTTGCTCATAAATAATCCTTCCTCTCCAAAAAGAATGTCGGTGGATGGTTGGTTTTCCTGTTCGTCTGCTTCCATTGTAGTCCTATGGGACGGGAAAGAAAATAGACGATCTTATCCATTATTTGCACAATCGTCCGCAGAAGCGCCGGGAAACTCCGCCAGCATTTTGACACTGCGCGCGTACTCGCTCGGCGTCATGCCGGTGGTCAGACGGATCAGAAGCTCCTCCAAAGCGGCGCAGATAAGCTGTTCGCTGCCGAAAAGTGAATGGGCGCGACGCCCAGAGCCGAGAGCGCATGAAACTCGCCCGGCTCGTGAAAAATCATCTGCCCGCTTGTGAGATCGCAGGTGTGGTCGCCGGCGGTCACACGCAGGATCCCCTTGTCCACATAGAGGAATTCCCAGAAATCGTGCGATTCCCCCGGAAAGGCGTAGCTGCCGGAGTATTCAAAATAATGAACCGTGTACAGAGCGGAAACGGCCAGGGGCTTGGAGGGGCGCAATGCGGAATAGGGCATGGCGGCCTCCTTCAGCGGCCGGGCTTTTCATTCTCCGCGGCAAGCCGTGAAAGCTTCCGGTATTCCTGCGGGCTGATGCCCTCAATCCTCCGAAAGCTCTGCGAAAAGTAGCTGGGAGAGGAAAAGCCGAGAATCTGCGCGATCTGGGAAAGGGTGTGGTCGGTGTTGGAAAGCAGAAAACGGCTTTCCTGTGTCCGCCGGGAGATCAGATAGCTGATGGGGGAGACGTTGTATTCCCGCCGGAACGCGTGCACCAGATAGTATTTGTTCATGTGGGCCACGTCGGCCAGCTGATCGAGGGTAAGGTTTTCCTTGAAGTGGTTGTCAATATACCGGCGCACCAGGCTGCATTCCTTGCTGATTTTGCGTTCCGGCTCGTCGGAGGTGAGGGAGAAGCCGTCCCGGCGCTGCAAACGGATCAGCATGGCTTGCAGCAGATGCTGACAGAAATCCTGATAACCGCTTTGCCCCAGGCGCGCCTCCTGTGTGATCAGGCGCAGGCACCACTGAATTTCTTCCCACCCGGCGTCAAAATGCAGGAGCGCGAAGCCTCCTGTATCCCCCAGCACTTCCAGCCCATCGATGCCCAGCACGGTGTATTCCATAGGGCTTCCTTCCTGGCTGAGCTCGGTGTGAGGAACGTTGGCGTTGACGACGATCAAATCTCCGACGGCCACAGGAAAGCTTTCCTCCTGAAGGCGGAAGCGGCCGCGTCCGCCGGTCACAAAGAAGAGCTCCGCGCAGGAGTGGGTGTGCAGAGTGGAATTCCATTCCTGGCTGTATTGAGCACAGCTGACATACAGAAGCTTTGCGCTCGACTCCTCCACGGCATGATCCGGCGAGGGCATGATATAGTGAGTGGAATTCATAAATCGACCTCCTTGCAGCGTTTCCGGCGCAGTGAAAAAGTTCGTTCAGAAGCCATTTCCATTTTTTATCATAATAAACATTATAAAACTTTTTGTCAAATTGTTCAACTTCTAAAAAAACACAAAAAATTTCTCCCCGCATTTTGATGAAATGACCAGATATAAAACAATCTCCACGCAGTACCTTTCGGCAGCTGCGTGGCGATCGATAAGGATTCTTTCTTTAACAGTTGGGAAGTGTGGCGTTGGAAAGACAGTTGACCGGGGTACGGCCCGGAATCAGGCGCGTTCCGTCCGAATAGCCTTCCTCGGAATCCCGGAGCTCCTGGATCAGCAGATTGCGCAGATACGCGATCCGTTCCTGCTTGTCGGGATCGTGGATGGCGTTGTGCGTCTCGTCCGGGTCGTGAACGAGATCGAAATACTGTTCCTCGTTCCGTTCGTTGAGCCAGATGAATTTGTCCGTTTTTGTGACGATGAACTGGCTCGACCAATGGTTGAAGGAGAAGGTGTGCTCGCCGTGGAGATATTCGCGGTCGATGGGATGCAGCATGCTTTTTCCGTCCAGATGCTCCGGGATCGGGGCTCCCGCCAGATCGAGCAGCGTGGGCATCACGTCGCGCAGCTCCACAAGGGAATCCTCCACACGTCCGCGCGGGCCGATAAAGCGCTCCGGGCCGCTGATGAACATGGGGATGTGGGCGCTGCCGTTGTACGGCAGGGACTTGCGGCACCAGCCATGGTCGGAGAGCATTTCGCCGTGGTCCGAGGTGAAAACAATGACGGTATTGTCCAGCAGGCGGTGCTCGATCAGCGCCTGAAGGATGCGCCCGATCTGGTGATCCACATGAGTGATGCAGGCGTAATAGCCGATCTGCTGCTGGCGGATCAGCTCCGGATCGCGCGGGCCGGTGCAGGAGTTGAACACCATACCGCGCTTTTCCAGCAGCTCCGTGTCATCCCAGTCCCCGTGCACGGGCGGGCGAAGCGGCTTGTCCTTGTAAAGGTCGAAATAGCACTGCGGCGCATCGTAGGGAGCGTGCGGACGCACAAAGCTGGCCATCAGGAAGAAGGGCTGGCGCGGATCCCGGCGGCGCAGGAAGTCAATGGTGCGGCTTGCCACCCAGTTGGTGGGGTGATATTTCTCCTCATAGGGCCAGGGGCGGGCGGTCCAGCCGTTGCAGTCCATGCCGGAATCCGTTACGTCGGCCTCCACGCCCAGCTCGTTTTTGAGCCAATAGAAGTAATCGTCCGCAAAAAGCTGATTTTCATAGTGGTCCACGCCCGCGAACCGGTATTCGTGCAGATAGCCGTCATGCAGCTCCACGTTGTGGAAGCCCAGGTAATTGCGCAGGGGATGGACGTGCATTTTTCCCACGCACTGCGTATAATAGCCCGCGCGGCTCAGCTCGCCCGCCATCGTGCAGCCGTAATTCCAGTCCACCCGGTCCTGGTAGCCGACCTTTCCGGTGTGGCGCTGGCTCAGGCCGGTGTGCAGGATCGCGCGCGCCGGAACGCAGGTGGGGCAGGAGGACCAGGCGTTGGGGAAGTAAACGCCATCGGCGGCCAGCGAATCCAGATAGGGCGTTTTGACGTCCGGATGCCCGGCGTAGCCAAGACAGTCTCCGCGCTGTTCGTCGGTCATGATCAAAAGGATGTTGGGACGTTCTGCCAAGAAAATCACGCTCTTTTCTCTTTAAAATGACAGAACCTGTACCGGGAGGACGAATCCTTCCGGTACAGGCCTGTGTTAAGGGTTAAATTTCATACCACTTGATTTCGTTCGCGTCCAGATCCAGATCAAAGCTGGAGCCGTCGCCCTTGTAAACGGTGGTGTGCTGCGGCTCATAGGTGTTGTTGACCACGCAGTACTTGCCGTTCTTCACATAGGCGTGAACCTCGACGTTAAAGTTGGTGGAGAACCACTTGTGCAGATTCTCCTCGTCGTGCGCCGACCAGAGAATGGAACGGTACAGCAGGCGGCTGTTTTCGAAGCTGTACGGCAGACCGCTGATGTAGACGGTGCGGCCCTCGCCGAAGCTGTTGACGGCCATCTGCACTTCCTTCTCACGCTGCACCAGGATTTCCGCTCCCTCCAGCGCGAACATGTTCTTCTTGCCCTCGCCGAAGTTGACCGGGCCGGTGGTATCCTGGAGGATGAAGTGATCCGGATGCTCGTCCCAGTTGTACTTGTCGTAGTTGAGCGTGAAGCCGGTTTCCTTTTCCACGCCCATCACGTTCGCCAGCTGGAGGTAATGGCCCTGATACTGGTGTCCGGCAGGCTCGCCGACGCCGATGAAGCCGCCGCCGTTCGCGATAAAGCGCTTGATGGCGCTGGAAATGGCGGGATCCTCCCAGATAACGCCGCCGGTGTGGGCGGTGTCGCCGTCTCCGACGTTGATGATAACGTCGATGGAGTCGAGGATGGAGGGATCGGCCTTGATATCGTCAAAGCTGATGAATTTCACGTCAAACGGCGCGCCGCTCAGCGCTTCGATAACGCCCGCATAGCTGTAGTTCTGCTTCTGGTAGAGCGCGTGATGCACCATGTGGCAGCCCCAGGCGCGCATCTTGCCCCAGCAGTTGAGCACCGCGACGGTCTTCATGCAGTAGGGCGTGGTTCCCTTGATGTTCTCATACAGCTCGCGGAACTCGTTGCAGACGCTTTCGATGTAATCGACAAACTCCGGGAAGTCCAGGGCAAGCTTGAGGTAGCCGCCGTAGCCGATGCGGTCGATCGGCTTGCGCAGGATGGCGCGGCGGGCCGTCACCCAGTTCTCCTTGCCCTCCTTGACCGGATCGCCGCCCTCATGGAAGGTGTCCGGGAAGAAGTACGGCAGGAAGCGGCCCTCGGTGTATTTCACACCGGGGATATCGCTGATCAGGCGCAGCGTGGAGCCGTTGCCCACACTGCCGACGACAGCGTCGAGACCGATGGTCTTGAACTCGTCCATGAAGGGCTCCATGCCGATCCAGTGGTCGCCCAGGAACATCATGGCTTCCTTGCCCAGCTCGTGGGTGATATCGACCATTTCCTTGGCCAGCTTCGCGACCTCGCGGCGCTGGAAGGCCTGGAAGTCCTTGAACTGCTTGCTCGGAATCCGGTACTGGTTGTTGTAGTAGCCTTGGTCGATGATGTACTCGGGGCGGAAGGGGTAGCCGGCCTCCTTCTCGAACTGCTCCAGAATGTACGGGGAAACGCTCGCGGAGTAGCCGTACCAGTCCACATATTTTTCCCGCTTCAGCTCGTCAAACATCAGCGTGAACTGATGGAAGAAGGTGGTGTAGCGAATCACGTCGACGTAGGGGTGATCCGCGATGAACTTGCGCAGGCGCTCCATGGTGAACTTGCGCGTCTTGGGCTGGCGCACGTCGAAGGTGATCTGGTGCTCAAAGTCCTTCCAGTCGTTGGTGACGGCGTTGTACATGTGGACCGGATCCCAGATCAGATAGGCGAGAAAGCTGACGGTGTAATCGTGGAACGCGGCGGGGGAGGGAATCTCCACGCAGCCGGTTTCCTCGTTGTAGCGCCATGCGTCCGGGGAGAGGGGCTCGCCCGTCGTGCGGTCGATCACTTCCCACCAGCGGCGGATGTCGTCGTGGGTGTTGACCTTCATCAGCTCGGGGGAAATGCCCTTCATGAGCGGGATGGAGAGCGTCTCTCCCTCGCGGGCGGTGTAGAAGCCCGTCATGATGTAGCACTGCTGCACCTCGTCCGGGTTGGCCTTGGCCCATGCGTTGTCCTTGCGGGTGGTGTAGTAGGTGGAGTAGATTTTCGCGCCCACACCGGTGAGCTTTTCGGGGAATTCGGTGCCGTCGCAGTCGCGGATGGCGTCGGCTCCCCATTTTTTGAGGATCTCAATGGTTTCGGGAACAACGTCGAGGTTGGTAGGGATGGTAACACGGCCGGTGGTTCTTTTCTCGTCCATGGATTCCTGCCTTCTTTCTTTTTGGTGTGGAAAAGGGCGCGGGCCGGGTGGGCTTGCGCGCCCCTTCCTGGTTGGTTTTCTAGTAGAGAGCGTCCATGGCCTCCACGAAGCCCTGACCGTCCAGAGAGCCCTCGAAGAGCTTCGCGGCGGGATCCTGGAAAGCGGTGCCGAGGTCGCCGTTCTCATTCAGGCCGCAGTTCCAGTCATACACGCCGGTCTGCACGTTGAACGCCTCGTGAACGCCTGCGAGCATCTCGGGCCACTCCTCGTTGCGGGTGTCGGCCGGAATGCCGTTGCTGGCCATAGCCATTTTCTCGTCAAACTCGCCGGAGGGGATCTTCGTGATCAGGTCGAAAGCCTCCTGCGGATGCTCGGAGTAAGAGGGGATGGCGATCAGCTCGCCGGCCCAGTTGCGCACAGCGGCGGGCAGAGCGGCAACGGCATAATCCTCATAGCCGACAGCCGCGGCCATATCCTCCAGGCTCAGGCAGTTTAGGTCAGCGTGATGTCGCTGGTGGCGGCGTCTCCGCCTTCCGCCTTGCTCTCCTCAGCGGTGCTTTCCTCCGCCTTGCTCTCTGTTGTGCTCTCCGTGCCGGAAGAAGCAGGAGCCGACTGGCAGGCGCTCAGTGCGCCGGCGGCGAGAAGGGCGGCCAGTATGGTACTCAGAACCTTTTTCATTGGTATTACATCCCGTTGAATGTAACAAGACGGCGATCGGGAAATTTCTGTACAAAATCTCCATATTGCCGAACTTGATTCTGTACTTTTAGTATACAGGAAACACCAGGAAATGCAATCTCAATCTTGCTCTAAACTTTATAATTGTTGTGAAAGATGACGGATTTTTTACACATGGTCGGAAATCTCTTTCCATTCAGGCAAGAATTCGGGAGGATCCGGTGGAAAATTCGCGGGGTTAAATATGAAACCTTCTGCGGATTTCCGCCCAGAACGGCCCCCAGAAGAACATCACAAGACCGGCCAGAAAGACTACCGCAGCGCTCCCGCAGATAAGGGACGGCAGCGGCAGCTGGATCACGCCGCACAGCAGAAGAACGGCGGGGACCAGTCCCAGCAGGATGGATTCGCCAAAGTACAGCAGACAGTCCGCGGGCGGGATCCGGCGAATCACGGCAATTCCCAGCATCAGCGCCATGCAGGCCAGAAAAACAATGGGGAGAGCCAGATCCAGCGACCAGCGGTGCCAGCCGGTGGCAAGATCCCACAGCACGCACAGCAGCGCGGCGGCTCCCGTCTGGTAGATCAGATTTTTCAGCGGTGACCGCATTTTCTTCAGGAAGAGCAGCAGCAGGATCCACGCGCTGGCAAGTCCGCCCGCCACATAAAGCACCCACCAGCCGTGCTCCGGGATGGAGAAATTCACGGCGGCGCAGACGGCAAGGCCCGCGAAGGTCAGAAAGGCGAGGATCCGAAGGGCAAGCGCGCGTCTCGGAAAGCCGGAGGGCAGAGCGGGGAAATCCGGCGCTTCCCCGTCCCAATCCCCCGTTAAGGGGGATTGGCACAGCGGGCAGAGGGAACGGTTGCCCGCGACAAACACACCGCATTTTGGACAATGCTTCATGCCGTTTCCTCCTCTGCGCTCAAATTTGTGATAATGGTCATCGAGATCCCCATTTCCGTCAGCATTCGGAAGAAGCGGCGCGGCACATCCGGGGAAGCAAAGGCGGAGGAGAAACACAGCGTCATGCGATCGCCGCAGGAGCACACGCAGAGCTGCAATTTCGGCGTGCTGGTAAAGACGTCGAAAAATTCAATATAGGGCATGAGCGGCTCCGGGATCCGGATAATTCCCACGTTGGACAACGCCGCCGTGGCGGAGCGCTCCGAAATATGGTACGCGGCCTTCATGGCCAAATCCTTGATCGGCAGCGGCACGATCCGCGAAATAGGGTTGTGTTCGAGCCCCGCCAGCCCGTCGAGCCGGTTTTGCAGATATTCCTTTGTCAGACGGGAGGTGAATTGTTCCTTGACAAGAGGGAAAATGTCGTCAAGCGGCGGCACACCGTCGCGGAATTCCATCACGGCGGGAATCAGGCTGAAAAAGTTGCGCGCGGACTGGGAATCGAAATAGTTGCGCAGGTTGACGGGGATCGTCAGCACAACAGGCTTTTTGCGATCCGCCACCCGCATGTCCAGCCCGATGGCGCGCAGCAGCACGGAGGTGAGCAGAACGGTGGCCGTCACGCCGCGTGCCTTGGCGGCGGAGAGAACCTCCCGGCTGGAACAGAGTCCCTCGATGACGGTGAGGATCCCTTCCGGGTTTTTAAGGCCGCGAAGCTGGAAGGCGGGGGGATCTCCCGGATTGCGCTGCTTGTTCTTCTTATTATAGTATTGATCGAAGCTGTCGTTCATCTTCTGGGTGAACGACGCGTCGTAGTCGGAGACGGGCGGATTGCCGCCAAGCGTGTCCGGGTGGCGCAGGGCCAGATAGCGGCACACCACCTCTTTGAGGAACTGGATCGCGCCGGTGCCGTCCGTCAGCGCGTGGTACACCTCCAGCACAATGTGCTGCCGGAAGTACATGACCTGAAACAAAAGTTTTTTGGAGTTTTTATAGAGCGTGCTGCAAGGCGGCTCTGTCTCCTCGCGCACCTTGGGGCGCAGCGGGCTTTCCTCCAGGTAATACCAGAACGCGCCGCGCTTTAAGATGCAGCAGAAGCCCGGAAATTCCCGGATTGCCCCGTCGAGCGCCTTTTGCAGCAAGTCGGGATCCACCTCCTCCGTCAGACGGCAGGAAAAGCGGAACACCTTCGGATCCCGGCGGGTGCTGGTGGGAGGGAAGATCTTGGCGGCGTTGTCCAGCCGGTTCCATGTTTTGGACGTCTTTGGATTCATGTCCGGTCACCTCGGTTCTGCCTGGGCTGTGGAGGAAAGAAACTCACGGATCTTCTCGTGCGTTTTCCGCACCTGGGAAAAGCGCGGCGGAAGGGAAAAGAAGCCGTGCAGCGCGTCCGGCATCCGGAACAGCTCCGTCGGCACGCCCGCTTCCTGCAAGCGGTGAGCGTAGGCTTCCCCCTCGTCGCGCAGGGGATCGTATTCCGCCGTGATGACGAGCGTGCGGGGCTGGCTGGAGAGATCCGGCGCGTTCAGCGGGGAGCAGTACGGATTTTTGCGCTGCTCCGCGTCCGGCAGATACAGATCCATGTAGTCGCAGATCCGCTTGGACGTCAAAAGATAATCCTTCCCGTTTTCCCGAATGGAGGGGAAGGGAGAGTTTTCGCTGTGGTCGTCCGCCGTGGCGGGGTAGAGAAGGATCTGCCGGTCAGGCAGGAGCCCGCCGCGATCGTGGGCCAGCAGGGAGACGGCGGCGGCCAGATTGCCGCCCGCGCTGTCCCCGATGATCGTGATATCCTCGCGCGAGGCGCGCAGCAGCCAGGGGTTTTTCAGCAGCTCCTGCGCCGCGCAGTAGCAGTCCTCAAGCCCGGCGGGAAAGGGATGCTCGGGGGCGAGCCGGTAATCCACCGACGCGACAATGCAGTTCACGGCTATCGCGAGCGCGCGGCACACCGGGCTGTAGCTCTCCATGTTTCCCGTCACCCAGCCGCCGCCGTGGAAGAACAGCAGCACCGGCAGACTCCGGTTGGTTTCCTGCCCCGGCAGGAAGATCCGCACCGGGACCTGGTGCTCCCCGTTCATGACGCGGTGCTCCCAGGTCCGGTAAAGCCCTTTGAGCTTCGGCGTCTTGGCGGCCGTTTCCGCCGTTCGCAGAAGGCGGTAATTCTTTTTCACATCAATTTCCGCGTGGGACATCGCCCGCAGCGCGGCCTTCATATATCGGTTGATTGCCACTTGCCATCCCGCCTTTCGCATTTCTGCTCTTATTGTAGCATGGGTGTGCGTGGAACACAAGCCGGGGCCGCGCGGATCGGAATTTGCAATGTTCCGCTTGACCCCCGTGCGGCGTCATATTATAATGATAAATATGAAATACTGGATCAGGACAGGCTCCGGTGCGCCGGAGCTGTTTTTCCCCGCGCTGCGGACAATTATTTGTGGAAGGGGCTTTTTACGATGAGTTTTGCAGAGGAATACCAAAAGAAACTGGTTTCGCCCGAGCAGGCGGCGGCCGCCGTCAAATCCGGGGACTGGGTGGATTACGGCTGGTGCGTCGCCACGCCGCAGGAGATTGACCGTGCCCTGGCGGCCCGCATGGGAGAGCTGGAGGATGTGAAGATCCGCGGCGGCATCCTGATGCGCGTGCCCGAAATCTATAAGATCCCGGAGCCGGAGAAGCATTTTGTCTGGAACTCCTGGCATATGTCCGGCATTGAGCGCCACGCGGTGAATTCCGGTCTGGCCTATTATGCCCCGATCCGTTATTCCGAACTTCCGCGTTATTACCGCGAAAACATGGGCCCGATCGACGTGGCGGTGTTCCAGGTCGCCCCGATGGACGAGCACGGCTACTTCAATTTCGGTCCCTGCGCGTCGCACATGGGAGCCGTGTGCGAGCGTGCCAAGCAGATCTATGTGGAGGTTAACACCAACATGCCGCGCTGCCTTGGCGGCACGGAAAACGGAATCCACATCTCGAAGGTGACGGGCATTGTGGAGGGACAGAATCCTCCGATCGCCGAGATGGGCGGCGGCGGAGCTGCTACCGAGGTCGACGAGACCGTGGCGAAGCTGATTGTGGAGCAGATCCCGAACGGCGCCTGCCTGCAGCTCGGCATCGGCGGCATGCCGAACGCCGTCGGCTCGCTGATTGCCCAGTCCGATCTCAAGGATCTCGGCGTGCACACGGAGATGTATGTGGACGCGTTTGTGGATATCGCGAAGGCCGGAAAGATCACCGGCGCGAACAAGAGCCACAACCGTTTCCGCCAGGTGTACGCTTTCGGCGCGGGCACGAAGAAGATGTATGATTACATGGACAACAACCCCGAGCTGATGGTCGCGCCGGTGGATTACACCAACGACGTCCGCGTGATCTCCGAGCTGGATAACTTCATTTCCATCAACAATGCTGTCAACCTCGACCTGTTCGGCCAGGTGAACGCGGAGTCCGCCGGAACCAAGCCGATCAGCGGCGCGGGCGGCCAGCTCGATTTCGTGCTCGGCGCGTACCTTTCCAAGGGCGGCAAGAGCTTCATCTGCTGCTCCTCGACCTTCACAGACAAGCAGGGCAACCTGCAGTCCCGCATTCTGCCGACGCTCGCGAACGGCTCCATCGTCACCGATACCCGCGCGAACGTCCACTATCTTGTGACGGAATACGGCATGGTCAACCTCAAGGGCCTGTCCACCTGGGAGAAGGCGGAGGCCATTATCTCCGTGGCGCATCCGCAGTTCCGCGACGAGCTGATTAGCCAGGCGGAGAAAATGCACATCTGGAGACGTTCCAACAAGAGAGGCTGAGAGAATAAAATCGACGCTTTGAGCAAACAGCATGGCCCTGACTGCGGTCATGCCGTTCCCGCTTTATTAGGAAAGAGTTTTTGCCCCCTTAAAAACAAAGAAAGCGAGAGTTGTACATGTCAAAGAAATGCCGGCGCTGCGGGCAGGAGAATGACGATGAACGCCATTTTTGCGAGCAGTGTGGAGAACCACTGGATGAAAATATCAGACTGATCATGGATTACGAGAGAATCAAAAAAACGCCTTCCAAGATCAAGCAGGAGGCGCCGAAGAAGGACGATGACGACTACGTTTACGTCAAACGGGAGGAGAAAAAGAAGTCCTACGCCGTCTGGTGGGCGGTGGGAGCGTGTGTTGTCGTGGCGGTTGGAATTGCGCTGTATTTTCTGTTGGCTCACTGAGTAAAAAGCTGATTTTTCCCAAAACTTCCTCCATTTTTCCATTTACATTTTTGAAGAGTATGGTATCCTTACAAAGGAAATAATCCCCCGCTATACCGGGCGGGTGGAGAAAAACAGGGAGGAACTGAAAATGAAATACTGGAATGCGCTGCTTCACGGCGGCGATTATAACCCCGGTCAGTGGCTGGATCATCCGGAAATTCTCAAAGAGGACATCCGCCTGATGAAGCTGGCGGGCTGCAACGCCATGTCTGTCGGGATCTTCGATTGGGAGCGTTTGGAGCCCGAAGAGGGAAAGTATGACTTTGACTGGCTGGCCCAGATCATAGACAACCTGTATGAAAACGGCATCTATACCGTGCTGGCCACGCCTTCCGGCGCGCGTCCCGCCTGGATGGCCGAAAAATATCCCGAGGTGCTGCGCGTCAATCCGGACGGCCGCAGAATCCTGTTTGCCGAGCGTCACAACCACTGCTGGACGTCCCCCGTGTACCGGGAAAAGGTGCGCCAGATGAACAGCGCGCTGGCACAGCGCTTTGGCAAGCATCCCGCCGTGGTTCTCTGGCATATTTCGAACGAATACGGCGGCGAGTGCCATTGTGAGCTGTGCCAGGCGGCATTCCGGGAATGGCTCAAAAAGAAATACGGTACGCTGGAGAACCTCAACCATACTTACTGGTCCTCCTTCTGGAGCCACAGCTATTCCTCCTGGGATCAGATTACTTCTTCCATCGAGGGGATCGGCGAAACGGCGCATCACAACCTGATTCTGGACTGGAAGCGCTTCACCACCGATCAGGCCGTGGATTTCATGCAGGCGGAAAAGGACGCGCTGCGTACCTTCTCCCCGGAGGTGCCTGTCACCACCAATATGATGGGCTTTTACGACGGTCTGAACTACGGCAAATTCCGCGAGGTCTGCGACGTGATCTCCTGGGATAACTACCCGAACTGGCATAACGGTCAGGAGTCTCTGCCCGCGTATATCGCCATGGCGCATGACTGGATGCGCGCCCTCAAACCGGGAGAGCCCTTCCTGATGATGGAATCCTCCCCGAGCGCGACAAACTGGCAGCCTGTGGCGCGCCTTCGCCGTCCGGGTATGCACGAGCTGGCCTCCCTCCAGGCTGTGGCCCACGGGTCGGACAGCGTCCAGTATTTCCAGTGGCGCAAGGGCCGCGGCGGCGCGGAGAAATTCCACGGGGCTGTTGTCGATCATGACGGTTCCGCCGATCATCGCGTGTTCCGCGACGTGGCGCGGGTGGGAGAGCGTCTGCACGCGCTGACCGATACGGTGCGCACGGTGTTCCCGGCGCGTGTGGCCGTGATCCACGATGTGGAGAACCGCTGGGCGCTGGGCGAGATGAAGGGCCTGCACAACACCCAGTATCAGAAGGGCTTTATGGAGGATCTGCTTGCCATGTACCGCCCGTTCTTCGATCAGGGCGTGAACGTGGACGTGGTGGACGAGGAGGCGGATTTCACGCCGTATAAGCTGGTGGTCGCTCCGATGCTCTATCTGCTGCGCGCCGGAATCGCGGAGAAGCTGAGCCGCTTTGTGGAAAACGGCGGCGTTCTCGTCGGCACCTACTGGACCGGCGTGGTGGATGAAAACGATCTGTGCTTCCTCGGCGGTACGCCGGGACAGGGCCTCGACGCGGTGTTCGGGCTGGAGCAGACGGAGATCGACGCACTGTATCCGCACGACAAAAATTCCCTGCGTCTGCTGCCGGACAGCGGCCTGCACGGCCTTGCACGCGAATATCAGACGGGCGATCTGTGCCAGCTGGTGCGCGTCACGACGGCCCGCACGCTGGCGGAGTACGGCGCGGAGTTCTACGCCGGAACCCCGGCTCTGACGGTGAATTCCTTCGGCAATGGCCGCGCTTACTATATCGCCTGCCGCACCGGTCAGGATTTCCTGAATGATTTCCTGGGCGTGCTGATCCGCGATCTGGGTCTGCGCAATCTGGATATGGATTTGCCCGCCAATGTGACGGTCTCGCTGCGCCGCGACGCTTCCACGGGACGCGAATTCTTCTTCGTGCAGAACTTCTCGGATTCCGCTGTGGAGATCGCTCTCCCCGGCAGCTTTGTGAATGCGGAAACTGGAAGAGCGTGCGAAGAGACGCTTTCGCTTCCGGCTTATGGAGTCGTTGTGCTGAACCCTGTGAAATAAAACGGAAGATTCGATAAAAGGAACGGGCCCCCATGCTGATGCAACTATCATCGGCATGGGGGCCCGTCAGCTTATCGAAAAGAGGGTGCCGCAGGAAAGCAAATGCGTTGCGGCTGGGGGTGCGGAACGTCCGAAAAAAGGCGCTTCGCTGTTTTTTCTGGCTTTCTGGGGCTTCGCGTGGCGATTCGAAGGGGGTTTCACCCCCTTCACCCCGACAAGCCTTTTGAAAAAGGCTTGAGCGAAAACTTCAAGTTTTAAAACTTTACATTTACCAGAGCGGTTTTTCTGCGTCCTGCGCGCCGGCAAACGGGCCGGGCAGTACGCCGATACCGCGGTGACCGCCGAAGTAGTCGCGGTCGAACACGATCTCTGTGCCGTCCGGATTCTCAAAGCGCTCCTCCGGTTCAAAGGCATAGCCGAGGATATCGCTGTTCACCATGCCGGTACGGTATTCCTTCAGGTATTCATACAGGTTGGTTTCGAGAACGGGCTTGCCGTCGCGGAAAGCCAGCTCCACGCGAACCTCGTGACTGTCGTCAACCAGATGGTCCGTTTCGTTTTTGTATGCCTTCGCCCCGGCAAAGTAGGCGTTGCCCTTCACCCAAACGGGCAGATGGCTTTCGTGGGCGGGAGCCAGCTTCATCATGTCGGGAACGTCGGTGTCCATGTCGAACATCGCAATCCACTCGTCGTAGGTGGGGTATTCGTCAAACACATGCGTGCCGACCTCGCGGTTGTCCTCGTCCTGTCCCTCGCTGCTGTCGCGCAGGGTGACGTAAGGAGCGGACGGCCATTTCTGGACAAAGATGTTGTTGTAGAAGCGGTCGTCACCGTGCAGGATCGTCATGAAGCCCATAACCTCCGTGCGGTGCGGGATGTGGTACGGCGTGTAGCGCGTGCCCGTGCCGCCGCCCACGCAGGTGAAGGAGCCGCAGATCAGGTTGTGCACCATGGCCACGCCCTCAGTCGCGATGCGCAGGGAAGCGTCCGACAGCAGAATGTTGTTGTCAATCAGCGTGGGGCCGTGGCCGACCTCCACGAAGATATCCTGGCTCATCATGCCGCCTTTGAGCGGCTTGGCGAATTCGGGACGCTGGTTGTCGTGCATGAGGTTCTGCGTGATGCGCGTGCCCTGGGCTTCCCAGTCGCACCAGATGCCCATGGTGCTGTGGTGGATGTAATTGCGGCGGAATGTCACGTCGATCGCGGCATGCAGCTTGATGCCCGCGATCTCCGCGCCGCCAAGCTCCATCATGTTGTTGATGTGGTGAATGTGGTTGTCCTCAATCACGGAGAACACCGCGCCCATGCGGCCGATGATGCCGCCCTGCTCGCAATTGTGGATGTTGCAGCGGCGCACGATGTGGCTTCCCACCTTCTCTTTGAGCCAGCCGTGATACTGTCCGCGGCACACCGCGTCGCGCTCCATCTGCGTCGGGCTTTTTACATGCTTCACGGTGAAGTAATGGTCGTTGTCCGGGTCGAGGTATTTGCCCAGCGAGATACCGGCGCATTTGCTGTTGCTGATCTCGCAGTCCTCAATGATCCAGCCCTTGGACCAGTGCGGGCCGATCATGCCGTCCTGGTATGCGGCGGGCGGAGCCCACGTCGTGGCCGCCTTGCAGATGGAGAAGCCGTTCACGGTGATGTAGCCCACGCCGGTTTTCGAGGGCATGAAGCACTCGCGGCGCACGTTGATCTCCACGTTCTCCTCGTTCGGGTTCTTGCCCTGGAAGTTTCCATAGATGACGGTTTCTCCGCCGTCCTGCTCCGCGTACCATTTGTAAACGGAGGCTTCCGGCTCCCAGGAGTACTCCCAGACCGCACCCTCGATGCAGGCGTCGAGCGATGCCGCCTCATAGAGCATTTTGTCGTTCAGGTACACCGCGCCGGTGTGCTTGCTCTTTCCGGCAAAATACCAGTCGCCGTAGACATAGGTGGTGTAGGGGTTGTAGCCGCCAAAAATGGTGTTATCAATGCGGCAGACCCACACGTTCCCCTTGTACGGCTTCCAGCTTTTGACCTCCTCCGCGCCGGTGATCACCGCGCCCAGCGGCTCCGTGCTGCGGTAGGTAATGCGCGCGTCGGGCGTGCCGGCGTTCTGCGGGTCGACGTATTCGCGGTACACGCCGGGGGCGACCAGAACCTCGTCGCCGGGCTGTGCGATCCGCGCTGCGTCACCGATGCGGCGGAAGGGCATTTCCTTCGAGCCGTTTCCGTCACGGCCCGCGTTTGCGTTGACATAAAGAATCATTGTTTTCTCCTCCCATTGCTGCCGCTCCAGGCGGCGTATGCAAGAAGGGCGGAGCGGCCCTTTGTCCAATCCGCCCTTTCTAAGGCTGATCGTACACCTGTTTTGAGATCCCGTCAATACTTTCTTTCGATTTCTTTCTAAATGGGAGAAAAACACACAAACGGAAGCATTACACGTCGAGATAACCGGCGCGGGGGGTCAGGCCAAATTCCTCGCACAGAGCGGCCAGCTCCGCGTCTGTGATCGACTGCTTCCACGGGACGTTCTGGATCTTGATGTAGATCTCAGCGGCCTTTTCGACTGTCTCAATCAGCCCGAAGGTCTCGTCCATATCGCGGCCGGTGCCGAAGATGCCGTGCGCGGCCCAGAGGACAACGCGCGTGTCGCGGATCTTTTCCGCCGTGGCTTCCCCGATCGCGTTGGTGCCGCAGACCATCCATGGCAGCACGGAGACGCCCTCCGGGAACACCACGATGCACTCGGTGCACATCTGCCACAGCGTCTTGGTGAACGCCCGGTCGTCGAGGTCGTGAACGTAGGTCATCGCGAGGATATTCGCCGGGTGGCAGTGCATGACGACGCGGTGCTGCGGATCCGCTTCCAGGCGGGCGATGTGGTTCATCAGATGGGTGGGAAGCTCGCTCGTCGGGCGGCCGCCGTGCTCAAATCCCCAAAGGATGTCGTACGATTTCCCGTCCGCGCCGATGCGGATCACGCCCATGTTGTCCTGCGGGCAGCGCTCAACGTTGCGGAAATAGCGGCCGGTGCCGGTCACAATCAGATAACGGCCCGCCAGAGCGGAAGCGTCGAAGCTCAGCGGCAGGGTGCGGAGTACGGCGGCGGGGTCAAGATACTGCTCCACGGCTTCCTTTTCGAGGAGCCAGCTGATGTTGCCGCCGTTGCGCTCATCCCAGCCCATGCGGTACATGTTGGCGGTGATATGGCACATTTCACGCACAAAGGGCGCTTCAAAGATATTGTTCATGGTGATGATCTCCTCTCAAACTCTCTCGGCCAGGATGTTTGCTTCGTAGCCGCGTACCTCGTCCAGCCACGCAAGGCCAGTCGGAACACCTTGACGCTCGCAGAACTCGTCCCAGACAGCCTGCCACGGCATGGCTTTCATTTCTTCCAGATACGCGAGGCGTGCGGTGTAGTCGCCATCGAGCTCCAGCTGCTTCATGACGGCGGTGGGCTCCAGAAGGGCGCGCAGCAGCGCCTTCTGCATGTTGCGCATACCGATAACCCAGGCGGCCACGCGGTTGATGCTCGCGTCAAAGAAATCCAGACCGATGTGGATGCGGTCCGCAAGGCCGTTGCGGATCACCTCGTTGGCGATCTCCTGCAATTCATCGTCGAGCGCCACGACGTGGTCGCTGTCCCAGCGCACGGGGCGGGAGACGTGCAGCAGCATCTCGTCGCTGAACAGGAGCAGGGAGGAGAGTTTGTTGCTGATGACCTCCGTGGGGTGGAAATGACCCGCGTCCAGGCAGACGGCGACGTTGTTCTTCATCGCGTAGCCCATGTAGAATTCGTGCGAGCCGACAACATAGCTTTCCGAGCCGATGCCGAACAGCTTGCTTTCCACCGCGTCAAGGTTGGCGGCGGGATCCAGCTTTTCGGCGAAGATTTCATCGAGCGATTCCTTCAGGCGCAGGCGCGGCGCGTAGCGGTCCACCGGAACATCCTTGCTGCCGTCCGGGATCCAGACGTTTGTGACGCATTTCTGTCCCAGCTCTTTTCCGAAATATTCGCCCACGCGGCGGCTGCGGCGGCAGTGCTCGATCCAGAAACGGCGGATTCCCTCGTCCGCGCTCGAAAGGGTGTAGCCGCTCTCGGCCTTCTCGTGGGAGAAGCAGGTGGGGTTGAAGTCCAGGCCCAGACCGTGCTCTTTGGCCCACTGGACCCACGAAGCGTAGTGGCGCGGCTCGATCGCGTCCAGATCGATGGATTCCTCCGTGTCCGCGTAGGTGGAGTGCAGATTGACCTTGTGTTTGCCGGGGATGAGGGAGAAGGCCTTGTCCATGTCGGCGCGCAGCTCGTCCGGCGTGCGGGCCGCTCCGGGATAGTTGCCCGTGGCCTGAATGCCGCCGGAGAGATCCCGATCGCGGAACAGAAAGCCTTTCACGTCGTCACCCTGCCAGCAGTGCATGGAAATTTTGATGGACGCCAGCCGCTTCATGGCTTCTTCCGTGTCGCTTCCCAGGGCGGCGTACCGTTCTTTTGCTTCCTCATAGCTTTTCATAGGAAAATACCTCCTTCATGTGTCGTCTGTATCCATTTTCGTTTTTATTGAACTGTTCCGATGGGGAAGGATCGGCGCACAGCGGCGCGCGCCTGAGCCGCGTCTGCAAACACGCCGTCCGCGATCATCTGAGCGAGCAGGTTGCCCGCCGCCGTCCCTTCGGAGGGGCCGGTCCAGACCTCCTTGCCCGTGGCGCGGGCGGTCAGGCGGTTCAGGTAATCGTCTTTGCTGCCGCCGCCCACGATGTACAAGCGCGGGCACGTTTTCCCGGTGAGGGTTTCCAACTCCCGCACCGCGTCGTGGTAGCGCCGCGCCAGTCCATGGTAAACGCAGGAAGCCAGTTCTCCCGGCGACTGCGGCACCGGCTGGCCGGTGCGGGTGCAGTAGCCGCGTACCGCTTCAATCATGCTCTGCGGGGCGAGGAAGGAGGAATCGTCCACGTCGATCTGCGCGGGGAATTCTCCAACGGCCTCGGCCTCACTGCACAGTCGGGCAAAGTCATATTCGTCCCCCAGCTCCGCGCGGATGGATTGCAGCATCCAGAGTCCCATGATGTTTTTCAGATAACGGATGGTGCCGCCGAATCCGCCCTCGTTGGTCAGGTTGGCCAGGCGGCTGGCTTCGGAGCAGTCCGCTTCGCGGCGCTCCATGCCGAAGAGCGACCAGGTGCCCGAGCTGAGGAACAGGAAATCCTCCTCCTGCGCCGGGACAGCCAGCACGGCGGAGCCGGTGTCGTGTGTGGGCGGAAGAACCACGCGGCAGTCAAAGCCGAGTTCCGTTTGAAGCTCCGGACGCAGAGAACCGAGCACAAAGCCGGGCTGCTTCGGTTCGGAGAAGATCCGGCGCGGCAGGCCGAGCCGATCGATCAGCTCGAAATCCCAGGAGCGCGTCTTCGCGTCAAGCAGCTGGGTGGTGCTGGCGTTGGTGTATTCCATCGCCATGTTTCCCGTCAGCAGGTAATGCAGGTAGTCGGGGATCATCAGCAGATGCTCCGCCTGTTCAAGCAGCTCGGGCTCCTGCGTTTTCACAGCCATCAGCTGATAAATGGTGTTGAAGATCTGCTTCTGAATTCCCGTGCGCGCGTACAGCTCCTCCTCGGAGAGATACGAGCGCAGAACCTCGTCCATCCCGGCGGTGCGGCTGTCGCGGTAGGCCACAGCGTCGCCCAGCCGGTTTCCTTTTGCGTCGAGCAGGACAAAATCAACGCCCCAGGTGTCCACACCCATGCTCGACGGGATTTTTCCGATCTCCGCACAGCGGCGCAGTCCCGCGCAAATCTCCCGGAACAGTGCGTCGGGATCCCAGCAGCGGCGGCCGTTTACTTTTTGAGCCCCGTTGGGAAAGCGCCACACCTCTTGGGTGCGGAGTGTTTCCCCTTCCATCCAACCCAGTACCATTTTTCCGCTGGACGCGCCGATATCGACCGCCAGATAATACCGTTCCATCATTCCTCTCCCTTCTCCGCCTTACGGGCGGGCGGCGCGGGCGTTTCCCGCTCCGGTTCCTGCTTCCATTGTAAACGGGGAGAGACAAGAAAAAAAGGACGCTGCTTGAAAAAACAGCGTCCTTATTTGTGAGGATCGGAAGCGGGGATTTCGCGGTATTCCCGGGGGCTCACGCCGAAGATTTCCCGGAAACGGCGGTGAAAATAGCTGGTGTTGCTGTAGCCGACGGCATAGGCCACATCCGAGACGGGGAGCGACGTATTTTGAAGCAGGGAGGCGGCTTCCTGAAAGCGCTTTTTCTGCAAAAGCTCTTTGAAGGTGCTGCCGGTTTCCCGGTGCACGGCACGGCTGATTTCCGCCAGCGGGCGGTGCACGGCGCGGGAAAATTCCTCCAGGCTCGCGTCGGCGTAGTGGTCGTCGATGTAGCGCAGGGCGCGCAGAACGATTTTGTCCATCCCGGCGCTGTCGGTGGAAAGGCGTTCCGCGTGCCGGAGCAGCTGTTGGAGCAGCAGTCCCATGGTGAGCTGGTTCAGACGGCTGTCCGGATCGTCGTGGTAGACGGCGGACCAGATCAGGTTTTCGATCAAATTCTGCACCGGAAGCAGCCCGGCGGTATGGAATTGCAGCGACAGCGGCGCGGGATCCTCCTGCGTCAGACAGTGCAGGAGAAAGTCGCTCATGCTGTTGCCTTTCCCCAGCATCCCAAAGGCGGTGTGGAAAAACTGCGGCAGCACAATGATGTTGACCCCGATATCCTCCTCCCCCGCCGGGAGGATCTCATGGCGGCACGACTGATTGAGGAAAAGCAGATCTCCCTCGCGCAGCACCACGGTCTTTTCCCCGTTGAGAATATGGGTGATGCTGCCCGCGCAGACGTACATGATTTCCACATAATTGTGGCGGTGCTGTGGAAAATAAGCAAAGCGGGTGTGGGTGGAAACATCCATCAGCCGTCCGGGGCCGATTACGCGGTCGCTGTCCACGGTAAATTCTCCCTCGGAGGAGTAGCGCTCGCGGCGGATCCCGCCGCCCGTTTCCAAAAGCGCGCGTTCCTCGGCGGTGATTTTACGCAGGCGGTCCAAGAGATCCTGGTTCATCCGAACCCTCCTTTCTGTCACTCTGTGAACGAATTGATAATCTTTGCGGTTTTCGTTTTACAAAAACATGAAAAGATGGTACTCTTATGGTAAGAGAAATCAGGGGGCTTCGGGATGGAAGCCCTATAAAAAAGGAGGCTTTTCTCATGAAGGTAGTGATTGTCGGCGGCGTGGCCGGCGGAGCATCCGCGGCGGCGCGTCTGCGCAGGCTGGACGAGAAGGCGGAAATTATCGTATTGGAACGCGGGCCGTATATCTCGTTCGCAAACTGCGGCCTGCCGTATTACATCGGCGGGGAGATTAAGAAGAAATCCGCTCTGACGCTGCAAACGCCGCAGAGCTTCAAATCCCGCTTCAACGTGGAGGTCCGCGTCAACAATGAGGTGACGTCGATCGACCCCGCGGCGAAAACCGTCACCGTCCGCACGGCGGAGGGCGAATATACGGAAGCCTACGACAAGCTGATCCTTTCCCCCGGCGCGGCCCCGATCGTTCCGCCGCTTCCGGGCGCGGACGGCAGCCGCGTCTTTACCCTGCGCAGCATCCCGGACACCGAGCGCATCCGCGAATATGTGGAGGAGGAATTCCCCGACAGCGCCGTGGTGATCGGCGGCGGCTACATCGGCGTGGAGATGGCGGAAAACCTGAAAAAAGCAGGCGTGGAGACGACGATTGTGGAGCTGAGCGACCACCTGATCGCCCCGCTGGACTACGATATGGCCTGCGAGGTACACCAGTACGCCAGAAGCCAGGGGCTGAATCTCGTGCTGCAAAACGGCGTGACGGCGATTGAGGACAACGGCGGCAAAATCACGGTGAAGCTGAACGACGGATCCATCGAGACGGACATGGTGATCCTGTCCGTGGGCGTGCGTCCCGACACCGTGCTGGCCAAGCAGGCCGGGCTGGAACTGAACGCGCGCGGCGCGATCCTGGTGGACTCCCACATGCTCACCTCGAACCCGGACATTTACGCCGTGGGCGACGCGGTGGAGGTGACGGATTTCGTCACCAAGCAGAAGGCCTATGTCCCGCTGGCGGGCCCGGCCAACAAGCAGGGGCGCATTGCCGCGGACAACATCTGCGGTATCCCGAGCGAGTACAAGCAGACGCAGGGCTCCTCGGTGCTCAAGCTGTTTGATATGACCATCGCCATGACGGGCGTGAACGAGCGTGCCGCCAAAGCAGCCGGTCTGGACTACGACAAAATGTATACCTTCAATCAGTCCCACGCCTCCTATTATCCGGGCGCGCACGGCATTTCGATGAAGGTGCTCTATGAGAAAAAGACGGGCCGCCTGCTCGGCGCGCAGCTCATCGGCTACGATGGAGTGGACAAGCGCTGCGACGTGCTGGCTGTGGCAATCCGCGCCGGGATGACCGCGTCCGACCTGACGGAGCTGGAGCTTTGCTACGCCCCGCCGTTCGGCTCCGCGAAGGATCCTGTCAACTATGCGGGCTATGCGATCGAAAACGTCCGAACCGGCAAGATCAAGGCCTTCCACTGGGACGAGGTCGCTTCCCTGCCGCGCGACGGCAGCGTGACGCTGCTGGATGTGCGCACTCCCGCCGAGCGCGAGAACGGAGCCATCGAGGGCTTCATCGGCATCCCGGTGGACGAGCTGCGCGAGCATATCAGCGAGCTGGATCCGAAGAAACCGATTTATGTGCATTGCCAGAGCGGTCTGCGCAGCTATATCGCGTGCCGGATTCTCGCGGGCTACGGCTTCGATTGCTGGAATCTCACCGGCGGCTATCGCTTCTACAGCCTGGTCGTCAAGGAGCAGAAGGCGATGGAGCATCCCTGCTACGGCACGAAGTAAGCCATATCCCGGAAGGGGCTTCCCTTCTTACGATACACGAAATTTTCCCGCTTTGCAAGAAGCCGCCTTCGGAGGGGCGGCCTCCTGCGTATTTTATGGATGGAGGTATTATCCAATGTCTGTTTCCCCCAATGAGATCAAGCGCGTGAAGGGCCAGGGCTTTCTGCTCAACCGCGGCACCGACAATTTTTCGGGCCGCATTATCACCGAGAACGGCGTGCTGACCGCGGCGCAGATGCGCTGCCTGAGCGAAGCCGCCGCGAAGTTCGGCAACGGCACGCTGACCTTCACTTCCCGCCTGACGGTGGAGCTGCCCGGCATCCCCTTTGAGAAGATCGAGGAATTCAAGGCCTATGTGGCGCAGGAGGGCATGGTGACGGGCGGAACCGGCTCGCGCGTGCGTCCCGTCGTGGCCTGTAAGGGCACGACCTGCGTGTTCGGCCTGTACGACACCCAGGCGCTGGCCAAGGAGATCCACGATCGCTTCTATGTCGGCTATGCCGGTGTGACGCTGCCGCACAAGTTCAAGATCGCGGTCGGCGGCTGCCCGAACAACTGCATGAAGCCCGACCTCAACGATCTGGGCATCGTCGGCCAGCGCGTGCCGAAGTTCAACCCCGAAAAATGCCGCTCCTGCGCCAAGTGCGCCGTGGAGTCCGGCTGCCCGATGAAGTGCGTCGCCGTGGAAAGCGGCAAGCCGGTGTTCGACAGCGAGATCTGCAACAACTGCGGCCGCTGCCTGAAGGCGTGCCCGTTCGGCGCGATGGAGGAGACGGAGACCCTGTATAAGGTCTATGTCGGCGGCCGCTGGGGCAAAAAGACGCGCGTCGGCACGCCGCTGAACCGTCTGTTCACGCGCGAGGAAGTGCTGGACGTGGTGGAGAAGGCCATCCTGCTCTTCAAGAGCAAGGGCGAGACAGGCGAGCGCTTCGGCAGCACGGTGGACCGTCTCGGCGTTGAAAAGGTGGAAAAGATGCTGATTTCCGACAATCTGCTCAAGCGCAAGGAAGAAATCCTGGAGCAGGTAACGGTTGGCGGCGCGAGCTGCTGATAGCTTTCATAGGCAAAAGTGCGGAAAACGGGGAGCGGGCGGAAAACGTCCGCTCCTTTTTCCATATCTGTGTGAAACAGGTGATGGGCAAAAATAGATCTTGCGAAATGGCGGGGGATATGGTAAAATAATTCTGTTTTGGAGTCTCGCTTTTCACGGGCCATTAGCTCAGTTGGTCAGAGCAGCCGGCTCATAACCGGTCGGTCCAAGGTTCGAGTCCTTGATGGCCCACCAAACCAGATGAATCCGAATCCTGTGCAGCGCATGGGGTTCGGATTTTTTGTCCGGGAACGATTTCGTGGAAACAGACCGTGAGGAAAAGGAGAGAAAGGCTATGATGGAAAAGCGTTTGCCCGGTGTGCCGCTTCCGGTTTCCCCCGTGAGTCTCGGCACGGCGCAGTTTGGGGATTCCCTGGGAGAAAAGGAAGCCTGCGAGCTTCTGGACGTCTACACGGATCGCGGAGGAAATCTGCTCGACACCGCGAACTGCTATGGCCGGTGGCTGCCGCACGGGGAAAATGTCAGCGAGCAGATTTTGGGGCGCTGGCTCAAACAGCACGGGAACAGGAACCACCTGGTGATTTCCACGAAGGGAGGTCATCCGCCCTTTGACGCGATGACCGCCAGCCGCCTGCACGAAAAGGAACTGCGGTACGATCTGGAAAGCAGTCTCCGCTCGCTGGGGACGGATCATGTGGATTTGTACTGGCTGCACCGGGACGATCCCACTTTGCCGGTGGAGGAGCTTCTGGGCTTGCTGGAACAGTTCCGCGGGGAGGGAAAGCTGCTCTCCTACGGCGTGTCCAACTGGACGACGGAGCGCGTGCGGGAAGCGGCGGAAGCGGCCGCCGCGCACGGGTATGACGGTTTCTGCGGCGTGCAGAACCAGTGGAGCCTGGCGCGCGCCGATCATGAAAAGCTGGCGGATCGCACGCTCGTCTGCATGGATCAGCCGCTGTACGATCTGTTGAAGGAGCATCCCGATACCCTCTGCACCATGGCGTTTTCCGCGATGGGCAAGGGGTATTTCACCAAGGCGGCCGCCGGAACCTTGCGGGACGGGGCTCTGCGGGAATACCGCTGTGCGCTCAACGATCGCCGTCTTGCCGCTCTGCGGCAGCTGTCCGAAGCGCGCGGCGTTTCGATTGCCGCCCTTGTTCTGGTATGGATGGCCGGGAAGCCTTTTCCCGCTGTTCCCATCGCGGCCGTTTCCGGTATGCGCCAGCTTCTTGAGCTGACGGAGGCGCTGGATTGTTCGCTGAGCGCGGACGAGGTCGCGCTGCTGGACGCGGGCGAGGAATATTGACAAGAGGAGAAACTATGGATTTTTCAATCACGGAGATTGCCAATCTGGCCAATCTGCGCCTGACGCCGGAGGAGACGGAGGAGCTGCGCGCCGATTTTGAGGAAATTCTGCAATTTGCCGCGCAGATGCAGGAGCCGGAGGGGACGGCGCACGATCCCGAGGATCTGCCCTTCCTGCGCGAGGATGTTCCTTCTCCCTCGCTGACGCAGGAGGAGACGCTGCAAAATGCTCCGGCGATGCGGGACGGCTGCTTTGCCCTTCCTCGTGCAATGGGAGGGAAAGCGCATGCGTAACGGGGAGAAGTGGACGGTTCAGACGCTGGCCCGCGCTCTGCGCGCCGGGGAATGCTCCGCGCGGGAGGCGGCGCTTGATTGCCTGGAGCGCATCACAGCCTGTGAGCCGGAGGTGCACGCCTTTTTGACGGTGACGCGGGACGAAGCCCTCGCCGCCGCCGATCGGATTGACGCGCGCCGGGCGGCGGGGGAGGAGCTTCCCCCATTGGCCGGAATCCCGATGGCGATCAAGGACAACATCTGCACCAAGGGCGTGCGCACCACCTGCGCGTCGCGGATGCTCGAAAATTTCATCCCGCCGTATGACGCGGACGCGGCGGAGCGGCTGCACCAGGCGGGCGCCGTGCTGCTCGGTAAGCTGAACATGGATGAATTTGCGATGGGAAGCGATACGGGGACGTCGGCCTTCGGCCCCACAGCCAATCCGCTTGACGTTTCCCGCGTGCCGGGGGGAAGCTCCGGCGGCTCGGCGGCGGCGGTCGCGGCGGGGGAAGCGGTGTTCGCTCTGGGAAGCGACACGGGCGGCTCCGTGCGCCAGCCCGCCGCGCTGTGCGGTGTGGTCGGCCTGCGCCCGACGTATGGCCGGATCTCGCGGTATGGCTTGACCGGCTTTGCCCCTTCGCTGGATCAGGTTGGCCTGGTGACGAGAGATGTGCCGGACTGCGCCGCGGTGCTTTCAGCCGTCGCGGGCTTTGATCCGCGCGATGCCACAAGCTCCCGCGTCCCCGTGGACGATTACCTCACGGGAATCGGGGAAGGCGTGCGCGGGATGCGGGCGGCCCTGGTGCGGGAGAGCTTGGAGGAATCCTCGCCGGGTGTGCGGCGGGAGCTTCTGCGCGCCGCCGCCCGTCTGGAATCGCTGGGGGCGCGGGTGGACGAGCTGTCCCTGCCGTTTTTGCGGGATATGCTTCCGGCGTACCACATTCTTTCCTCCGCCGAAGCGTCCTCCAATCTGGCGCGCTTTGACGGGCTTCGCTACGGTTTTTCCGCGACGGACGCGACGGACTGGCAGGAGCGGATCCGGGAGAGCCGCAGCCGTGGCTTTGGCCGGGAGGTCAAGCGCCGGATCCTGCTCGGCACCTTTGTTTTGACCAAGGAGCAGTACGGCCCCTGCTACGAAAAGGCGAGACGGCTGAAGGGGAAAACCTCGGCCTCTCTGCGCACCGCGCTCTCCTATTACGATTTCCTGCTGCTGCCCACCTCGCCGGAGGTGGCGTGGAAGCGGGAGGAAAAGCGCGATCCGGTCGCGATGTACCGCAGCGATCTTTTTGTGGTTCCGGCCAGTATCGCGGGCCTTCCCGCTCTTTCTGTCCCATTTGGGATGGATCAGGGGTTGCCCGTGGGCGTGCAGCTGGTGGGACGCGCGTTCGGGGAAAAGGAGCTGTTCCGCGCCGCCCATGCGCTGGAGGAGGGGAAAGCATGAACACGCGCTATGAAACCGTGATCGGTCTGGAAACCCATATCGAACTGAAAACGGAGACAAAGGCTTTCTGTTCCTGCGCCGCCGTGTACGGGGATGAACCGAACACACACTGCTGTCCCGTCTGCACCGGAATGCCGGGAGCGCTTCCCGTCCTGAACGCGAAAGCGGTGGAGCTTGCGGTGAAAGCGGGGCTTCTGCTGCATTGCCGCGTTTCCCTCTGGTCGAAGATGGATCGAAAGAATTATTATTATCCCGATCTCCCCAAGGCGTATCAGATTTCCCAGTATGACCGCCCGCTGTGCACCGGCGGATGGCTGGAAATCCCCAGCGGGGAAGGGACGAAGCGAATCCGCATCGAGCGGATCCATCTCGAGGAGGACGCGGGGAAGCTGCTGCACACCGAAAACGGGACGCTGCTGGATTTGAACCGCTGCGGCGTACCGCTGATTGAGATCGTGACCATGCCGGATTTTCGCGGTCCGGAGGAGGTGACGGCGTATCTGCGGGAGCTGCGGGAGCGCATCCGCTTTGCGGGTATTTCCGACTGCCGCATGAACGAGGGATCGCTGCGCTGTGACGTGAACCTTTCCATCCGGCCTGTCGGGGAAAAGCACCTGGGCGAGCGGGCGGAGATCAAAAATCTCAACAGCTTCCAGTTTGCGGCCAAGGCAATTGCATACGAAGCGGAGCGGCAGGCCGCCGTGCTGGACGCGGGCGGCGCGCTGTTCCCGGAAACGCGGGGCTTTGATGAGAGCACGGGCACCACGTTCTCCATGCGCCGCAAGGAAAGCCAGTCGGATTACCGCTTTTTCCCGGAGCCGGATCTGCCGCCCATTGTGCTCACAGAGGAGACGGTGGAGCGGTGGAGAAGCGAGCTGCCCGAGCCGCCTTCCTCCCGCCGGGAGCGCTGGCAGGAGCGCTGGGGGCTGGCCCGCGAGACGGCGGAAGCCCTCACCACATCCAGGGAGGCGGCGGACAGCTTTGAGAAGGCTGCCGGACGGACGAAATATCCGAAGCAGCTTGCGGTGCTGCTCGCCGCCGATCCGGCCCGTCTGGAAACGGGGCGGATCCCGGTTTCCTGTGACCACCTGGCCGCCCTTGCGGATCTGCTGGGAAGCGGAGCCGTCGGGAACGCGGCCGCGAAGGAGCTACTGGAACGTCTCTGGCAGGAGGATGCGGATCCCGTGGAGCTGGCAAAGCGTCTGGGACTCGGAAAAATCACCGACCGCGCCGCGCTGGATGAATTGGCGCGCGGGGTGATCGGCGGCTGCGCCCGCATGGCGCAGGATTACCGCGCGGGCAAGACGGCGGCGCTCCAGGCTCTGATCGGCCAGATGATGCGCCGCACGCAGGGACGTGCGGATCCGGAATTATCCCGTGAAATCCTTTTGCATTTGCTGGAAACAACATGAAAAATCCCCCGTGCCGCCGGACATGGCTCCGGTGGGCGCGGGGGATTTTTTCAGCTGGGAGGTTTGTGTGGAAAGAGTTTGGAAAATGGTCAGCAAGCTTCCAGGAGGGCAAGGATTTCGCGGCGCGTTTCCTCAAAGTGCTCTGCGGAAAGCTCGTAATCGGTGTTGGTGCGGAAGGTTTTCTGCATGACCTTTTCGTAAGCGTCCGGATTCTTCTCCTTCAGCAGAGCCAGCAGCTCGAAGTCCTCCGCGCCGCGTCTCTGCGCTTCCAGACGGTTGCCGAGCCAGGGCCCGTCCTCGCCGCCCGGGTAGACGATGTAAGCGTCGCCCGCGGGATAGATGCCGTTGAACGGCTCGTTCGGCGCGTTGGATTCCTCAAACGGATCGAAATCCTTCTGCGGCCAGTAATTGAAGCCCCAGTGCAGATAGCCCTTGAGACCGAAACGGGAGCATCCCCAGAACAGCAGGCGGGAGCGGAGCAGATCAATGTCCAGGAAACGGTTGAGCCAGCGGCCGGTGGGAACGCAGCAGACATAGCACCAGATCTCGTCTCCGAGAGCGGACATCTTGTCATACTCTTCGCGGAACTCCTCGTAATTGGCCGTCAGCGGCACCCAGATATCCACCGCGCCCTTGAACTGCGTGGTCTTGACCGCCTCGATGGTGCGGCAGCCGGGGAAGTACCGGCGCAGGATGCTGACGACGCGCAGGTATTGCTGCTTGCGCTTTTCCATGGATTCGGGTGAGGAGATATGGACGTCCGGTTCGTCGAAAATGTGGAAGATGGTCTTGTCCCGCCAGCCGTTTTCTCCCAGGAAGGAGGCCAGGGACTGCGCCATGGCAAGCGTCAGATAGTAGCCCTCGTCGGAGGAAAGCGGAACGGAGGGATCCGCCGCGCATTTGATTTCGTCGGTGAACAGGTTGTCGTGCTTCGTTCCGAAGTTGCCGAACTCCATGGTGCGGAAGCCTTCCTCAAAGAAGATCGCGATAATGGGTTTGAGGTAGGAGAAGTCAAAGCGGTAGGGATTTTTGGAAACCAGCGCTTTTTTCGGATCGAACGAGATAAAGAAATGCGTCTGACGGGTGCGGCGCATGGCGCGGGCATACTTGCGCAGCATGTCAAAATAGGCGGGCGTGTTCATTTCGATGCCGTGGAACAGCGCAATGTTGTCCAGGTTGAACCAGTTTGTGACGTTCAGCGTTTCCTCGGGGATCGTCACGCCGTAGACCCGCACGGTCAGGGCGAGGGAATATTCCCCGGCGTGCAGCGTCAGCTTCCGCGTGCCGGGAGCCGTGCCGGGCTTGGGGGAAAGGGTGAGATACAGGGCACAGCGGCCGCCGCGCGGCTCCATGCTGAGGCTGTGCAGGGGACGCAAAGCTTCGTAGACGCGGAAGGGAGCCTTGCGGGTGCAGTAGTCGGGCTTTTCGTAATCCTTTTCCGTGATAACGAACATCCCGTCCTGCTCTTCCTTTTCCGTCTCGTTGTACCCGACGCCCACGTCGATCATTTCAAACCATTCCGCGTCAAATTCGTCCGCGCCTTCCAGCGAGAGGGAAAGCGAACCGCTTTCCAGCGGGAGAAGCAGCCGAAGGGCCTCTTTGCCGTTTTGCGCCATGTGAAGTTCCATGCTTTCAGGCAGCTCGCTCAGCTCCTGATCCGGGAAAAGCCACTCTTCCTGTGCCGTGCAGAAACCTTTCATAACAACACCTCATCAAAAATAGAAAATAGGAAAGAAAACAGATGGTTAAGGGAAACAGTGCGGACTGGAAACCGGCCCGCACTGTTCTTTAGGAGGATGCTTTCAGCTTGTTCTTATTCAGCAATCTTGGCGTTCACTTCTTCGATCATCTTGGAGAGACCGTCGCTCTCGTAGGAAGCCATCAGATCGTCATACATCTTGTCAACAGACTCCGTGCCGGTCATGATGGTGAGCAGATCCTCAGCGGGCTTGATGATGAATTCGTTCTTGGTGGGGGTGGAAATGTTGGTGTAGCTCGGCTCATACTCCGGAACCGTGCAGGTTTCGTCGATCAGGTTCCAGTAGTCGATATCGATCTGACGGTAAACGTCGCGCTCCGCGTCGCCGGTCAGCTCGAGGTTGTACCAGTTGGCGTACTGTACCAGACCGCCGATGTTGGTGACGGGATAGGTGTTGTTGACGTCGGAATTCAGACGAACGATGGTGTCGCCGTCCTTCTTCCAATCCTCACCCTCAAAGCCGTAACGCACCATCTCGTCGTTTTCCAGATAGTAGTTGTACAGTCTCAGGATAGCGTCCATCTTGTCGGCGGACTGTGCGGAAATGTAGGACTCGGACCAGTAGGTCTTGAAGACGGGGCAGGTGGTGTTGCCGTCAAGGCCCGGGAAGGGCTTGGCCAGCTTCACGCAGTCCTCAAACTTCTTATCGGGATTGACTTCGTTCCATTTCTGGGCGAGGTTGTCGGACTGCTGGTTGGCGTAGTAGGCGGACACGCTGCCCTGGAGGAACTTATCCTCGGAGAGCTGCTGCTTGGCCAGCGCGATATCGGGATCGATGGTTCCCTCCTGATACATGTCGCGGGCAAGCTGGAAAACGGATTTCAGGTCGCCTGCAAAATAGGCGGGGATATACTGGCCGTCCTTTTCGACCCACTTGAAGTCGCTGCCGGAGCCGTCGCCCATGCCCAGCGGCACGCCGTAAGGCATGAAGAAGCTGTCAAGCAGCTGGGGAATGGAAACCGTCATACCGGTGATGGACTTGCCCTCCGGATCGGCTTCGATGATCTTGCGCAGCATGTCGCGGAATTCTTCATAGGTCTCAGGCTCCTTGGTAACGCCTGCCGCCTGCGCGAGATCCCAGCGGTAGAACATCTTGCGCTCGGTTGCGCTCTGGCGGATTTCCGCCCAGGTGGTGCGGGGGATGGTGTAGAACTTTCCGTCCTCTTTGCGGAGAGCCTCAATATCGGGCGAAGACATGTACTCTTCAAGAGCCGGATAAGCGGAGAGATCCTCGGGCAGCGGAGCCACGACGCCCTGCTCGGTCCAGTTGTAGTAGAAGGAGGAGCCGATCACGTCGATTGCGAATACGTCGGGGAGCTGGTTGGAGGAAGCCCACAGCTGGATTTTCTGGCGGTAGTCGTCCCAGGTGATGTTCAGAGGCTTCAGGATGGTGTTGGTATCCTCCTGGATCTTTTGCAGGAGCTTGTCATTTTCGCCGCCGGAGAGACCCTTTTCCACATCCCAGTAAGCGATGGTGATTTCGGTCGGTTCACCGGAAGCTGTATCGCCGGATCCGCCGGCGTCCTGAGAGGTGCTGCCGGAAGCAGGGGTAGTACCAGAGGAGGCGGGAGCGGGCGAGGTGCATGCACCGAAGGCGGAGGCGGCCAGGAGGGCGCACAGGATCGCTGCGGTTGCTCTTTTGACTTTCATAGCAAATTCTCCTTTGCAAATAAGATTTCTTTTTCTGAAACGGGAAGTATCATAAAGCAAATCTGCCGGGGAACTAAGGAAGGATTACTCCTTAACGGAGCCGACCATCACACCTTTGACAAAGTGCTTCTGGATGAAGGGATACACGCACAGGATCGGAACGGTGGATACCACGATGGTAGCCATCTGGATGGACTGGAAGTTTGCTTTCTGGTTCTGGGAAATCACGGAGATTGCCTGCTGAGCCAGCGTGCTGTTGAAGCTGACGAGAAGCTCGCGCATGTAGATCTGGAGGGGCTGTTTTGCCTTTTCGTTGATGAACAGAAGCGCGTTCCACCACTCGTTCCAGCGCTCCACGGCGTAGAAGAGGAAGAAGGTGGCGATAAACGGCATCGAAATGGGGAGGATAACGCGGAACAGGATGGTCAGATCGTGCGCTCCGTCAATCTTCGCCGCTTCCTCCAGGCTGGGGGGCAGGGAGATGAAGTAATTCTTCATGATGATCAGGTAGAAGGTATTGATGGCGGTCGGAAGAATCATGGACCAGACGGAGTTGGTCAGGCCCATTCCGCTGACTACCAGGTAGTAGGGGATCAGACCACCGCTGAACAGCATGGTGAAAAGGATGAGGGAGAGGAAGACCCCGCGGCCCACCAGACGTTTTTTAGAAAGCGCGTAAGCGCCGCAGATGGACAGCAGCATGTTGAGCAGGGAACCGACCACGGTGACGAAAACGGAGTTAAAGAAGGCTTGCAGGAAGGAAAAATCCGCGAAAATCACCTGGTAGCCTTCGAAATCAATCACATACGGAAGCAGATAGGGAACGTGGTTTCCGAAGGAATTGACGTTGGAGAAGGACACAATCAGGACGTAGTAGAACGGATAAATGGTGATCAGGCTCATCAGGCCGAGAATGATAATCAGTATGACGTCGAACGCGGTAATGCCGCGCTTTATGCGGGTTGATTTGGATGCTTTCACGCCGAACTCCCCTTTCTTTAAAACAGTCCGGATTCACCGGTTTTTGTCACGATCTTGTTGGTGACCGTGATCAAAATCACGTTGATAACAGATTTGAGGAATCCGACAGCCGTGGTATAGCCAAAGTTGGTGCCGATGCTGAAGGAGCTGCGGTACACAAAAGTGTCCAGTGTGTCGGCCACATTGTACACAGGCTCGGAATAAAGGTTGAACACCTGATCGAAGCTTGCGCCGTTTGTCATCAGGCTGCCGACAGCCAGAATGAACATGATGGCGACGGTGCCACGGATGCCCGGCCAGGAAATGTGGATCATTTTTTGGAAGCGGTTTGCGCCGTCGATGCTGGCCGCTTCATACAGTCCGGGATCGATGCCGGCAAAGGCCGCGAGATAAATGATGGAGTCCCATCCGATTTCTTTCCAGAGAGCGGAGAGCCAGATGAAGGGGCGGAACATGCTCGAATCGGAAAGGGGCGAAATTTTCTGAAAACCGAGCGCGGAGAGAGAAGCGTTTACCATACCGTTGCTGCCGAACATGTTGATGAGAATACCGGCCAGCACAACCCAGGTGATAAAGTGCGGGAAGGTAAAGACGGTCTGGAAAAACTTTTTTGTTTTGTTCGCTCTCATCTCATTGAGAAGAACGGCCAGAATCACGGGCATGGGGAAGAGAATGCAGATTTTGCCCGCAGCAAAAACCAGAGTGTTTTTGAGAGCATTCCAGAAATCCTTGTCCTCAAACATTTTGGAGAAATGCTCAAATCCAATCCAGGGGCTGGCCCAGAGTCCCATATCATAGCGGAAGTTTTTGAAGGCGAGGGACAGACCGCCCATCGGAAGATACGCGAAGATTAAGTACCATGCGATAACGGGAAGAAGCAGAAGATAGAGCAGCTTGTCGCTTCGAATTTGTTTCCATTTGCGGGCCCATTTGTTGGTTGGCATGTTAGAAACCGCAGCAGCTTTTTTCACATTCATCACCTCTCTGATTTATTTAAATTATACTATTTGCACGAAAAAAAGAGGTATGGTTTTTTAATTTATAATACAAATTTTCTTTATGGATATTTTTTAGCCCGCCCAAAGGATGCTAAAGAAAGTCCGGGTTAAGTTGTATTATTCATAGTTTTGTCACAATTCAGAAATGGAAAACCGGAATTTTTTTAGAAAAATCTTTACAAAAACCCCCGTGACGGATGGACGTTCAGAACCATTTCGTCACGGGGGTTCCATTGTGGGATACGGTTATTCTTTTGAATCTTCGGCGCCGTCTGGATCGCCGGCCAGTTTTCTGCGGTATTGGCTGGGGGAACAGGAGGTGTGCTTTTTGAACAGCTTGATGAAATAGAAGTAGTCGTTGAAGCCGCAGGCGTCGCTGATGGCGGAAACGGGCAGATCCGTGTTTTGCAGGAGCTCTTCCGCCTTCTGCATGCGCAGGGAGGTCAGATATTTGACGATGGTGTTTCCCGTTTCCTTTTTAAAAAGCTGGCTGACATAGCTGGGGTTCATGTTGAATTCTCGGGCTATGTCGGCAGTGGAGATATCGGTCGAATAGTTTTCGTGGATGTATTTGATGATTTTCAAAAAGCCCCGGCTGTAGCCGCCCTCGTTAATCTCCTTTTCCACGTCCGGCGTCATGGCTTCCAGGATTCCCGCCACCATCTCCTCGTAGCTGCGGTAGGTGGAGAGCAGCTGCTGATAACTGTAAATTTCCAGATCAATGCCAAGCTGGCAGAAAATATAATTGTAAATATCCAGAGCCTGGGAGATGTGCGAAAGCTGATCCGACCAGGAGAAGAGGAGAGCGCGCAGGGCCGCGGGCTGGTAAAGGAGTGGGGCAATTTCCTGCTGCACGCCTTCGAGATATGCGGCGTGCGTCCGAAAGACGCGCGATTCCCGATGAAAGAAAAACTGGCAGCTGTCATAGAGATTTTGAAAGACGGTGGACTGCAAATCGGCAAATTCCACCGGAAGCGTGCTGACGGAGATCCCGTCCACATCCGAATCTTCCAGCATTTTTTCTGAAATTTCCCTGGGAGGCTGGCGGAAAAGATAAAGGTGCTCGTGGTAGCCCAGCGGCTGGCACAGGCCGTCAAAAAGCTGTTTGAGAGGAGTCCTGCCGATGGACACGGCGGTATAGATGGGTTCCTCCAGGCCCTCGCTTTCCAGAATTCTGCGCAGGCGCGGAATATCGTTTTCATACAAAGCTTCCACAAGCTCCGGATCACAGTCCTGCCCGTTGGAGGAGGGCTGCACCGCCTTGCGGATATATCCCTGAAGCTCTTCGTAATCCACGGGCTTGAGACAGTAGCCGAGCGCGCCGAAGCGGATGGATTTCTGGGCATAGGCAAAGTCGGCGTATCCACTGATGATGATGAATTTAACCTCCGGACGCAGTGCCTGCACACGCGTGCAGAGCTCCAGACCGTTGAACGTGGGCATGGTGATGTCCGTGATGAGGATATCCACCGGGTTTTCCTCGATATAGTCCAGCGCTTTTTGACCGTCGGTAAAAGCGCCGCAGATTCGTGTCCCTAATTTTTTCCAGTCAATTCCGGTTTGAATGGATTCCAGAACCCCCGGTTCATCGTCCACCAGAACAATGCGTTTTGCTTCCTCAAGCATCTGTATCCCCTCCTGATTGCGGCAGCTGCGGTGTGTCGGGCAGCTTTGGAGCCAGCCGCAGCGTTACCTTTGTTCCCTCGTTCGGTGTGCTGTCTATGGTAAGCCCGTATGGAGGGCCGTACATCATCCGGATCCGAAGGTGCACGTTGCACAAGCCGATATGATCGCTTGTGCCGCTGAAGGTCTGGGCAGCGTCCAGCTGCGCGCGAAGCTCCGCGAGGCGTTCCGGGGAAATTCCTTCTCCGTCATCGTATACCGTGATCACGAGAGCGCCGTCGATCAGGGCGCTGGAAATATACAGCGTGGTTTGCTCGTTGCGCGGCTCCACCGCGTATTTGAATGTGTTTTCCAGCAGAGGCTGGAGGATCATCTTGATAACGGGAACCTCCAGGGTATCGGGATCGAAATGGTAAATCACCTGCACTTTATCGGAAAAACGGGCCGACTGGATGCCGATGTATGCCTTGGCAGCGTCAATTTCGTCCCGCAGCTTGACTGTGCTTCCGCCCTTGATGCTGTAGCGGAAGATCTTGCCGAGCGCCGTGGCGATGCCGGAAGCGGTGAATAGGCCGCCCCGGTTGCACAGGCCGCGGATGGTTTCCAGTGAATTGTAGAGAAAATGGGGATTGATCTGACTGCGAAGGAAGGAGATCTCCGCCTTTTGCTTTTCAATCTCCAAGCCGTACATGCGCTCGGTCGTTTCAAACAAGCGATGGGATCGCAGTTCAAATTCATCGATCAGCGCGTTCAGATCGGCCGCAAGCTCCTGCATTTCGCAGTTGCCGTTGACCTGGATTTTCTTTTTGATGTGCGTATAGTTTCCGCTTGTGATCTCGTGCATATAGTAGTGCAGCGCGTAGATCGGACGCACGAGGCTGCGGTGTATGAGAATCAGAGTGATAAACAGCAGAGCGACGGACATGCCGCAGATCAGAAAGAGCAGCCACTGCATATAGCCCACGTCGGAGAGCAGGCTGTTTTTGTCGGTGCAGCTCACAATGCGGATGTTGCAGTCGTCGATTTGCTTGGAGATCAGCAGATACTGTCCGACGCTTTTTTCCCCTTCAAAGGATTCTTCGGTGATTTCATCCGGCAGCGTTTCCAGATTTTTGGCGTTTGCGTTGAGAGGAGCGGCTACTCCATGGCTGTCGACCAGAAAAAAGCTGGTTTCGCCCTGATCCAAATCCTCATACATCAGCTCGTCAATGCGGATGGTCAGAATACATTGTCCGACCGGCTTGGCGTAGCTGTTGTCAAAGGAGGTTCCGTAAAGATTGGAGACAAAGGCCAGCACCTCGTATTTCCACGGTGTGCTGGGTCTTCCGTCATCCTTTTGGACAAAGATCCCGACGCAGGAGGTTTGCTGCTTGTCGTTGTAGCGTTCCAGCATGATCTGGATATCCTCTCCGCGCAGCTTGGTCCGGTCCTGCCTTCTGCCCAGAAGAGCGATATCGTCAAGCTCTGGGTAAATCAGATACACGCTTGTGAGAAATTCATCCATATCGCGGTAAATGGCGTATTCATTGGAGGTCTGCTCCTGTTCAAAATAGGAATGGATCTCCGCGCTGTATTGCAGAAAGTTCATGACGGCCTGCGCCTTGTTGTGGATATAGCGGACCTCCTGTGCGTATTTATCCGTGGTGTACTGCGTATATTCCGCGTTTTTGCTGATCAGGATCTCTGTAAGAAAATGCGCGGTCAGGATCCCCACGACAATGAAGCTGAGGACCACCACAGCGGCTACGGTGTTAAGCTGGCGCCGTATCGTTTGCCTTTGCATGAAGCGCACCTCCTGCCTTTTGGATGAAATCCCGTGAAACCCGGCGGATACCGGTCGTTTGTCGTGCAGCACAATTTTGTTCTATAAAGAGGGGATCAATTTATAATTTATTACAATTCCAGAAAAAGGTCAAGAGTGGAACGCCAAAAAAAGGATCGCAGGTTCATGATTTATTCTCTTTTTATTCACAGAAAAGATAGAAAATTTCCGGCTTGTGGAAAATTTTTTCTTATGCTATTCTTAAAGAAAACACGCTTGAACCGAACAGCTTCGGTGCGGATTTCCCGCCTGCTCCGGCGGGACAAAAAGAAAGAAGGAAGAACATGGCCAAAGTAATTTTCATTATGACGGATTCCCAGCGGTACGATATGGTGAACGCCAATGTTTCCACCGGCCTGAAAACTCCCTGCCTGGATCGTCTGGCGTCGCAGGGTATGCGTTTCACCCGGGCGTACACGACGCAGCCGGTCTGCCAGCCTGCGCGCTGCGCTCTGTTCACCGGGATGTATCCCCATTCGTGCAACAGCTGGACCAATTCCTCCGCGCTTTCCGCCGATGTGCATACCATCGGCCAGCGTCTGCGGGATCATGGAGTCCACACGGCCTACATCGGTAAATGGCATCTGGACGGCGGCGACTATTTCGGGCTGGGACATTGCCCGGACGGCTGGGATCCCGCCTACTGGTACGACATGCGCAATTATCTTGACGAGCTGACTCCCGAGGAGCGGGTGATTTCCCGCCGTACCTCGACCATGGAGACGACGGACATTGCCCCCTCGTTCACCTATGCTTCCCGCTGCTCCGATCGGGCCGTGCGCTTTTTGCAGGAGCACGGGCAGGAGGAGAATTTCCTTCTGTGCGTTTCCTATGACGAGCCGCACGGTCCCTATCTCTGCCCGCGCGAATACTGGGAGCAGTACCGCGATTTTGAATTTCCCCGTTCCCGGAATGTGGAGGATACGCTGGAAGAAAAGCCCGATTACCAAAAGGTCTGGGCAGGCGGAAAACAGGAAAAGGACAGAAGCGAGGTGCGGATCAAAGCGCCGTATTATTTCGGCTGCAATTCCTTTGTGGACGCTCAGATTGGCCGTGTGCTCGACGCGGTGGATACCTATGCGGGCGAGGACGCCGTGGTCATCTATACCTCGGATCACGGAGATTTTCTGGAATCCCATTGCCTGAGCGGCAAGGGTCCCGCGGCTTACGATGAGATCACACGGGTTCCGCTTTTCATCAAAGGGCCGGGGATCGCCGCCGGTTCGGTGAGCGGCGCGCCTGTCTCCCACATCAATCTGGCCCCGGCGGTGTTCGATCTGTTCGGTATCCCGCAGCCTCCCGTGTTTGCCGGGGAAAGCCTGCTGCCGCAGGCACGCGGGGAACAGGAGCGTGTGAATGAGTTCTGCTTCCTGGAGTTCGGACGCTATGAGGTGGATCATGACGGGTTCGGCGGCTTCCAGCCGATGCGCGCTGTCTTTGACGGCCGGTATAAGCTGAGCCTGAACCTGCTCTCGCAGGATGAATTCTACGATTTGCAGGAGGATCCGCTGGAGATGGTCAACCGGATCGACGATCCCGCTTGCTATGAGCGGATCTGCCGCCTGCATGACGCGATTCTGGACAACATGAACCGCACGCGCGATCCGTTCCGCGGCTACTATTGGCGCCGCCGTCCGTGGCGGAAGGATGCTCCGGACGCGACGTGGAGCGACACCGGCTACACCCGGCAGTCCGAGAACGACTACGAGGAACGCCAGCTGGACTATGAGACGGGTCTGACGATGGTGGACGCGGTCCGGAGAAAATAAAAAGTTTTGAGAGAGACGAAAAGCCCGTTCTGGAAGAAACCAGAACGGGCTTTTTTGATGCGCTTTGTATCAAGTTGGGCATCAGGAAACCGTTCCCACCGCTACCGGGGTGGGAGCCTTGTTGATGTAGAAGCCGCACGCATCTCCGGGATTGCCGATGGCATACACCTTAAAGAAATAGTTGTTGCCGCTGCTTCCCGCATACTCCGCACGGAACGACGGAGAACCGGCCACGAAGGTCGGCATGCTGCTCGCCGTGATGCGGAACTGATACGAGGATCCCTTCTTCACCTGGAAGGGGGAGGTGGTGTCGCTGATCACCGACTGCGCGGTGGTGACGTTGACGAGCTTTTTGCCGTTGAGATAGACGGTCGCGCTCTGTCCGGGGGTGACGACATAGACCTTGAAGTAGTAGTCGCGCCCGCTCTGAGAAGCCAGCTCCGCGCGGAAATGGTTGTTGCTGAGCGTCATAACGGGAGTCGCTCCCGTCATGGAGGTGATGCGGAACTGGTAGGAGTTGTTGATCGCCACGTCGGAGGTGGTATCGCTGATAAAGGAGACCTGCGGAGCGGTGCCGCCCGGACGGTTGCCGTTGACGATGCCGCCGCCGCTCGGGAGCGTGCCGTTGATCACACCGGAGTTGTCGATGGTTCCGCTGTTGCTCAGGGAGCCGTTGTTGGTGACCGTTCCGTTGTTGTCAAAGTCGCTGTTGTAGCGTACCAAGATGGAGCCGTTGTTCGCGATGGCGCCGTTGTTGATCAGCATGCCGCTGTTGGAGATGGTGGCTCCTGTGTCGTTTGTAATGTCGCCGTTGTTCGTCATATCGGCGGCGTTGTTGATGGTTCCCTTGTTGAGGAAGGTGGTGTTCACACGAGTCTCAAAGGTGCCGTTGTTGGTCAGAAGGCCGTTGTTGGTCGTCTTGCCGCTGCTGACGAATATACCGCCGTTATTGATTTGCAGGCCGCCGTTGATGGTCAGGGAAACGTTGTCCGCGACCGTCAGCATGCCGTCCTTCGCGACGCTCAGCGTGGAGCCGGACGGGATTTCCAGATCCTGCGAGAGCTCGACGGAGCCCACAACGGAGCCTCTGCCGTTCGTGAACAGCAGGAAGCCGCCCACGGTGGAGGCCATCAGCTTATCCGTGTAGACAACGCCGCCGTTGCCGGAGCCGGGGGAGAGGGTGGAGGCGTGGATACCGGCGCTGCCGGAGGAGCTGCTGCTGGTAGCCGTCAGCGTACCGCCGCGAACGAGCACATCAAACGCAGCGTGAACGCCGTAGCTGTTGCCGGAGGATACGCCGCCTCTGGCTTCCATCACAGCGATTCCCTTGGTTCCGCTGTTGTTCGAGCCTGTGCCCTGCAGGTTGCCCATTTCCACACTTCCCTGCGGAGCACACACGCCGCAGCTTTCTCCCGTGCGGGACGTGGCCCGTCCGCCGGATGCCTTGAGCGTGCCGCCGAGCAGGGTGATGCCGCTGGTGGAGGAGCAGACGCCGCGGCTTGCATCCACAGCATCGCCTGCGGAGGCTTCGAGGGAAGCGTCCGCGGAGTTGACAGAGACAGCGTCCTGCGCATGCACGCCGTAGCTCTCGCCTTTGGTGGCCGATCCGCCGAAGGCCTTCATGCTGCCCCCGTTCAGAACAACCGAATCCCCGGCGTAAACTGCCGCGCTTTCCGCCAGTGTGGCGGTGCCGCTCATGGCTTCGATGGTTCCCTTCTCCATCGTCACGCTGCCGTTGCCGACTGCGATGCCGAAGCTGGAGGAGGCACGGTCCGCGGACGCTTTGACCGTTCCGTTTTTCACAAGGAATTCACCGCTCGGGAGATACAGACCGGCGCTTTCCTCCTTGGCCGTTCCGCCGGAAACGGACAGGGTGCCGTTGGTCATGGTGAAATCGCCGTTGTGCGTGCAGATGCCGGAGCTGCGGCTTGCAGTAGACTGACCGCCCCATGCGGAAAGCGTGCCGTTGGACAGAGTAACGTCATACTGCACATGAATACCGGCGCTCTCCCCGTCGGAGGCTTTGCCGCCGGAGGCTTCCAGCTTGCCGCCGGAAACCTTAAGCTCACCCTCTTCAAGGCGCACGCCTTGGCTGATGTTGGCCGTGCCGCCGATGGCTTTGAGCGTGCCGCTGGAAAGGGTCAGACCCTTCGCGGCGGAAAGACCGACGCTCTCTCCGTTGAGGGAGGAGCCGCCGGAGGTATCCAGTGTGGCGCCCTGGATCTGAACGCTTCCCTGCGCGAAGGTGCCGCAGCTCAGATAGCCGCTGGACAAGCCGGAAGCGATCCGCAGGTATCCGCTGCCGGACACCGAGAGGTTGCCCGCCACATAGATGCCGTAGCAGTCCCATCCGGAGCGGGAGGAGCCAGTGACAACGCTGTTGCCCTCCAGCTGGATTTTCAGATCGCCGTTCGCGTAGATGGAGGCCAGCTCCGCGGCGTCGGAAGAGGTGCCGGAAATCACGGCGTTGCGCAGGGTCAGCGTTCCGCTGCCCGCGTCGTAGCGGATGTTGTAATTGCTCTGATTGCCCTCCACGCCGCTGCTTCGCCAGTAGCCGCCGGCTGAGACGTCGGCTTCGCCCACGAAGACCACGGTGGGGGTGTTGGTTGCGGCTGTGGCTGGCGCCCCGGGGGCGAAGAGATACAGCAGCGCTGTCAGAGGCAGCAGCACAGCCAGAAGCCGCCGCCCTGTTGCTTTGAACATGAATAATTCCTCCCATTCTTACGGTTCCGCCTGTTGGGCAGGGAAACTCTTCGATATCACCATTTTACCATGTTTTCCCCGTTTGTTCCAGTCGCTCCGCAAAATAATTGCACAAAACCAAAAAATTCCTGTTTATTGCGCGCCGCGCAGAAACGGCGGATGCTTTTCCGTGGACAGCAGCGGGCCATAGAGCGCGGGCCGCCGCCAGGCGTTTCCATGTACTTCGTGGGCGCGGTATTCGCGGAGCTCCGCGAGGGGGAAGGTTGCAAGATACACGCCCTCTGCTTCGCCCGCCTCCAGCACCAGCGTGTCGCGGCTGCCCGGCTCTTCCTCGCGGTAGGCAATGCCGTCGAAGGCGGTGGAATGGCCGTTGCAGTCCGGCTGGCCGTGCGGGTAGTTCACAGTAGCGATCCCCACCATGTTTTCATAAGCGCGGGCGCGCAGCTGGGAAATGCGGTTGATTTCCATCGGGCAGGCGTTCGGCACCAGAAGGATTTCCGCTCCGCCCAGCATCAGGAGCCGCGCACTTTCCGGAAACTCGCGGTCGTAGCAGATCATCGCGCCGATTTGCACTTCTCCATGCCCTGTGTCGAGCGCGGCGGTGGGGAAGGAGTTTCCAGGGGTGAGAAAGCGCTCCTTGTCAAACGCGCAGGTATGGCACTTGGCATAGGAGAGCACCAGTTTTCCCGTGCGGTCAAAAACGCGCAAAGCGTTTCGGGGCGCGGGATCGTATTGTTCCAGAAATGTGACGCCGATCGCCATGGAAAGCTCGCGCGCGAGGTTGGAAAAAGCGGTCACAAATGCCCCGTCCGCACAGATGGCTTCAGCGGCAAGCTGTTCCGGGCTTTCCACGCGGTAGCCGTTGCTCCACATTTCGGGAAACAGGGCCAGATCCGCTCCGGCCCGCGCGGCACGGCGGCAGGCCTCCATTCCCTTTTCCAGATTCCCCTCCGTTGTTCCCGTGGGCAGCAGCTGCAACAGAGCCACACGAAATTCCTCCATGCAGTCATTCCTCCTCTGTCATAAAAATTTATTGTGTTCATGATAGCATTTTGGAGAAAAAAGGGCAAGACGCTGTGTCCGCGGGTTGACGAAGGGATCCCGCGTGTGAGAAAATAAAGCTCGAACCGGCGTGCAATACCGGAGGCGCGGCAAGGCGTTTCCGGGCGGCCGAGTGATGGAGGAGTGCTGATATGAAATTTACAGATGGAATGTGGATGACCAAAGCGGGGTTCACCGTGAAAACGCCCGCGGAGATTTATGAGGTGAAGGAGGAAGACGGCGGCTTGACGCTCTACTGCCCGTATGTAGCGGTGCAGCACAGGGGCAATACGCTTGACGGCGGCCTTCTCACCGTGCGGATCACTTCCACAGCGGTGAATACGGTTTCCGTGCGCTTGGTGAATCATATGGGGGCGCGGCAGACGATGCCAGGCTTTCCGCTTCATCGCGGAAACGAAACGCCCGAGACAGGGAAAGCGGATGGTTTCTGGTTTCTGCGCAGCGGCGATCTGGAAACACGGGTTTATCCCGGGCGCGAATATCGCGTGGAATTTCTGCACAAGGGGAAGCTGCTGACCTCTTCCGGCCCAAAGGGAATGGCGCATGTTCTGGATCAGGCTACGGGGGAAACGTATGCGCGCGAAAAGCTGGAGCTTTCCGTGGGCGAATCTATTTACGGCCTGGGCGAGCGGTTTGGCCCCTTTGTGAAGAATGGGCAGAGCGTGGATCTGTGGAACGCGGACAGCGAGCAGGCCTACAAAAACATCCCGTTAAAAGGAGGAGCCATTATGAGTCTTTTGGTTACCGGATTTGAGCCGTTTGGAGGAGAACCCATTAACCCGGCCTGGGAGGCCGTGAAGGGGCTTCCGGAGAGCGTCGGCGGGCAGGAGATCCGGCGGCTGTGCCTTCCCGTGGCGGGGGAGGGAGCCGTGAACCGGATCCGCGATGCGGTGCGGAAGAAACCGCCGCTTCTGGTGCTCTGCGTGGGGCAGGCGGGAGGACGGTTCGGCGTTACCCCGGAGCGCGTGGGACTGAATCTGGACGATTACGGGATCCCGGACAACGACGGCGCACAGCCGGTCGATGTCCCCATCGTGCCCGGCGGCCCCGCCGCGTATTTTTCCACCCTTCCCGTCAAGGCCATGGTGCAGGCGATCCGGGAAGCCGGGTATCCCGCTTCCCTCTCCCATTCCGCCGGGACGTATGTGTGCAACCATGTCCTGTACGGCCTGCTGCATTTCCTGGCGCAGGAATTCCCCGCTGTGCGGGGCGGGTTCGTCCATGTCCCGTATGCCGTGTCCCAGGCGGCGGAAAAGACAAACGCGCCCTCCATGGCAATCCGGGATATGTCGGCGGCGCTGGAAGCGGCGCTCCTGGCCGCGCTTCGGCAGACGGCGGATTCCCCGCTCCTGTTCGGACAGACACATTAACGGTTCGTCAGTCGCATCCTTATCCGAGATCGGGATGATCGGTGAGGGTGATCCATTCGCGATCCGTTTTCTCCAGCTCCAGCACGATCAGGCTGTTTTTCCCTCGGCGCAGGAACGGGGAGGGCAGATACAGCGTTTTCTGGGGGCCCTGTTCGTTCCAGTAACGGCCCAGGTGGAAGCCGTTGATGAATACGCATCCCTTGGTGAAGCCGTCCAGACGCACAAAGGTGTCGCACGGCTCGTCCTGGATGGTAAAGCTGCCCCGGTAGAAAGTGGGCTGTCCGGGAGTTGCTCCTGTGAAGCGCAGGCCGGAGAGATCGTCGAGCGGAAGGGGACGGCAGTCCCAGCCGCTGTGGTGCACTTGTCCCACGCGCACGCCGGTCAGCCCCTTGTGTTCGCCGAGATGGCGGCCAAAGTTGACACGCCCCATGTTCTCCACCAGAAGATCCAGCCGGGGAGCATGCTCCTGATCAAACGACAGAATCACGTCGTCATGGCGCGGCCGGAAGGATTCCTGAATTCCGCGCAGAGCGCCGTCCACATAGATCAGCGCCCGGTCATGCAGGCCGTCGAGCGAAAGCTTGTGCTCTCCCGTAAAGGAGCCGCGCAGCTGTGTGGAGTAGAGCACAAAGCCGGAGGGCTGGCCCAGCTCGTCCATCGTCAGAGGGAGCGGGGAGCGCACCGGGGAGGAGAGCGCGTCCAGGTTTTCAAACAGCCCCGCCTTTTCTGTCAGGGAGACGGTGCCGTAGGCCGCTTTCCGGCTGTTTTCCACTTCCGGCAGGTTTTCCTGTTTTCCGTAGCGTCTTTCCAGCGTCTGGCGGATTTGATGGTACTTTTCCGTCATGTCGCCGCACTCGCTCAGCGGCGCGTCATAGTCGTAGCTTGTCACGGTGGGCTGGTACTCTTCCTCGAAGTTGGCTCCCGCCGTAAAGCCGAAATTGGTTCCGCCGTGGAACATATAAAAGCTGATGTTTCCGTTGCCGTTGTTCTGGTCAAGGATTTCTTCCATTGCGGCCACGGTGTCGGCGGCGGAACGTGTGTGATGCTCTTCGCCCCAGTGATCAAACCAGCCGTCCCAGAATTCCGTGCAGAGGAAGGGCTGTCCGGGGTGCTGGGCCTGGAGAGTCTCCCAGGCGCGCGCGCCCCGGCTTCCGAAATTGCAGGTGGCCGGATACTCGGGGAGCGTGCCGGAGGTCAGCATGAAGTCCGTCGGTCCGTCCGAGGTGAAAAACAGACACTCGGCCCCGTTTTCGCGGTACATTTCGGCCAGTGCGCGCAGGTAGTCCGCGTCGTTTCCGTAGCTGCCGTATTCGTTTTCAATTTGCAGGGCCAGGATATTTCCTCCCTGTTCCGCCAGCATGGGACGAAGCTCCTCAAACAGCCGGGCAAAATACGTCCGCGTTTTTTCCAGAAAGAGCGGATCGGAGCACCGCAGGCGCATGGGGTAGCGGTTCAGCCAGTAGGGAAGGCCGCCGTTGTCGATTTCCGCGCAGATAAATGGTCCCGGGCGGACAATGGCATACAGGCCCACGCGCTGCGCTGTCTCCAGAAAGCGGCGGACGTCCAGCATTCCGGAGAAGTCGAAGCTTCCCTCCTGCTTTTCATGCAGGTTCCAGCAGCAGTAGGTTTCCACGGTGTTGAAGCCGCAGGCCCGCAGCTTGCGCAGGCGATCCTCCCAGTAGGCCTGCGGGACGCGGAAATAGTGGATGGCTCCCGAAAGAATGCGGAATGGCTTTCCGTCAAGAAGAAAGGTGTCCTTGTTGTATTGCAGTTTCATGATCTGTGATCCTTTCCGGTTATGCGGGTGATCCGCTTTTTTCTTCATCTTACATCAAATTTTTTTTGGATGCTTGCATTATCATCCCGCTTTTTTATAGTATTGAACCACTTTGCAGGTTTAGCGGATCCCGGACAAAAAACGACGGCGCTTTCCCGTGGTCTTGTGAGCCGGGAAAGCGCCGTTTTCAGCGATCAGCCGGAAAAATGCCGGACATCAGGAGGAAATAATGCCTGCGGCGCGCAGAGAATCCAGCAAACTGTTCAGCGTCGTGGCGATTTCTTCCGTGGTCGCGCTGTTTGGGGTTGCAAGGTTGGTGACGGCGCTTCCCACCGTCACCGGGCCGGTAGCGCCGGTGGCACCAGTTGCGCCAGTGGCTCCCGTGGCACCAGTCGCGCCGGTCGCGCCGTCCGCACCCGTGGCGCCTGTCGCGCCGGTGGCTCCATCCGCACCGGTTGCACCGGTAGCGCCATCCGTACCGGTAGCGCCAGTCGCACCCGTTGCGCCGGTAGCTCCGTCCGCACCGGTGGCACCCGTTGCACCTGTTGCGCCTGTTGCACCAGTGGCTCCGTCGGCACCTGTTGCACCAGTCGCGCCGGTGGCTCCGTCCGCGCCCGTAGCGCCTCTCGGGCCGATGCTTCCGGTAGCGCCGGTTGCACCCGTGGCACCGGTGGGCCCGGCCGGACCGCCGGCTGGGCCGGTAGCGCCAGTCGCGCCTGTCGGGCCGGTCGCGCCTGTTGCGCCGGCGGGACCCGCGGCTCCGGCAGCACCGGCGGGACCCTGCGGTCCCATCAATCCCATGGGTCCCATCGGTCCCTGCGGACCGGTTGGTCCTGTCGGGCCGGCCGGGCCTGTGGGACCTACCGGGCCGGGAATGGGGCAGCAGGGAGGAATGCAGCAGTTTCTCCCGCAATCGGGAGAGCATTGATACACTTTCACTCCAAAAACCATCCTTCCGTTGTGGTTTGGTCGGGGTTCCGCGTGTTTGACGCGGAGGGCCGTAGCCCGGACAGGCCGTGTCTAGCGGTTCCGTCCTTTCCCTCTTCCAACAGGATATGCACAGGCGCTTTTGTTGGTGTGAAAAGCAGGGAAAGGAAAACAGATCAAGGATCAAAAAATAGGGATTGCTTTGATTTTCGGAGTAGTATATGATAAAAGAAAAAAACGAAGTGCCTGAAATCTGAAGAAAAGAGGTGCCTTTTTTGTTAAAAGATGTACAGATTCTGAGAAGGCTTGCCCGCTCCTACGCGGAAGCGGCTGCGCAGGAGCGCAACACGGAAAACCGCCGCCTGCATCGGGCGGTAAACGATTTGCAGATGATTCGCCCTGTGGTTCTGATCGATGAGATTCCTTTTCATGAGATCAATTTTGACGGTTCTCTGACGCTTCAGTGCGAGGATCCCATTTTGCGGGGAGCAGAGGACTATTTGCGGAAAAAGCTGTTTCAATGGAAGCATTTTCCCGCGGACATGATTTTGGCGCCGTATTATCCGGTGGAAAAAATCATCCATTCCACAGGCTGTGGCTTCACGGTGCAGGAGGACACGCTGGCCAAGGACAGCCGCAACCATATTATTTCCCACGAGTACCACGATCAGCTTGAAGAGGAAGACTCCATCGAGCAGTTCCATCTTCCCGTGGTGACCTATGACGAGGAAGCCACTATGGCTGTTTTCAACCGCATCGGCAATGCAATCGGGGATTTGCTCCCCGTGCGCCTGGTGGGGCGAAGCTGCTATGTGCCGATCTGGGATGATATTGCAAGACTGCGCGGTGTTACACCGCTTCTGATTGATTTGGTGGAACGCCCGGAGCATACGCACCGCATCGTTGCCAAAATGGCGGAGTATTATGAGAGCCTGAATGAGCAGCTGGAACGGTTGGGTTTGTTTGAGATTGAACCGCTTCATATCCATTGTACTTCGGCGCTCAACAGCACGCTGCCCGGCGAATACGACGGAGGACCGGTCAAGCGTAGCCAGATCTGGGGCCGCGGAATGGCGCAGATTTTCGCTTCGGTGTCAAAGGATATGCATGAGGAATTTGATATCGCTTATATGAAAAAAATTATGGAGCCGTTTGGATTGGTCTATTACGGCTGCTGTGAACCGCTCGATAAAAAGATTGATATTCTGGAACAGATCCCGCATCTGCGCAAAATTTCCATCACTCCCTGGGCGGATATCAACAACGCCGCGGAGGTGATTGGCAATCGCTATGTGATTGCGAACAAACCCAATCCCGCTTCCGTTTCCGGCCGTCTCGACGAGGACGCGCTGCGCAAGGAGATCAGCCGCATCCTCTCCGCATGCAAGCGGAACGGGTGCAGCTTTGATATGGTGCTCAAGGATATCAGTTCCGTTGGCTACGATGTTCAGAACCTGATTCGCTGGGAACAGATCGTCATGGAAATGGTTCGAAACTATTGAGAAAGCAAAGCGGCCGCCCAATGGGCGGCCGCTTTTGTTCTGTGCGGAGAGTCTCAGCGCTCCACATTCATCTTGTTCATCACAAGACCGGTGATCAGCTTCGGATAGAAATAGGTGGATTTCTGCGGCATTTTCTCGCCTGCCGCGGCCACGTCGCGGATCTCGGTCACACGGGTGGGATTGAGCAGGAAAGCGCACTGATTTTCCCCACGGCGCACAGAGGCAATCGCCTCATCGAAATCGCGGGTGTAGGAGAGATTGATCTGTTTTGCCATATTCTCCTTATCAATACCAAGGCGCTTTTCGAGAATGAGGGTATGTAAGATGGTAACGTCGAGATGGCGGGAAGCCTCGCTCATGCCCGGAAGGAAATAGTCCATCGCGGACAGATCGCGCAGAACCAGCAGATCCCATTCCTCGCCGCCGCAATAGAAGGCGAACGCGGCGTGCTCATCGGCGTACTCCTGATCCAGAACGGGCTGGATGCGATCAAGTCCCTCATAGTGTGTGACGGTGAACAGATCCTCACAGGCGGACAGCAGAGCCATGCTGTCAAAATTCGGCAGGCCGTGGATCAGACGGTGTGTCGGGAAAACCACCAGTCCGTCGTGCTCCATGTCCACCAGCATCATCATCACATAATCGGGATCGTCGCCCGGCTGGGAAAGACCCTGCTCGCGGCACCAGTTGCGGAAATTCAGCGCTGTCTCATAGCGGTGGTGCCCATCTGCAATGTACAGCTTCCGATCGCGGAAATCCTCCTGAATCGCACCGATCACCGCTTTGTCGTTCACGACCCACAGACGGTGAATGACCTCGCCGTCGTTGAACTCATAACGGGGGGTATCGCGGGAGAGCAGGTCGATTCGGCTGAGCGTCGTGTGTTCCTCATCCATATAAAGCGAATAGATCTGGCTGAAATTGCAGAAGGTGGACTGCATCAGGCGGAAGCGATCTTCCTTAGCCTTGCTCAGCGTTTCCTCGTGCGGCAGAACAATCCCTTTGCTGAATTCTTCCAGCTTCACACGGCAGATCAGACCCTTGACCTTTTTCTTCTGCCCGTAAGCGGTGAATTCCTCCTCGTAGATGTACAAAGCGGGCTCGGTGTCCTGCTTGAGGATTCCGTCCTCCATCCAGCTTTGCAGCGTGCGTCCCGCTTCGCCGTAGGGATCTTCGCCCTTCGGCAGTTCCAGGCGGATCACGTTGCAGGGATTTTCCGCGAGATATGCCTGCCGCTGCTCCTCACTGATGATATCGTAGGGCGGGCAGGTCAGCGCGCGCGGATCCCCGGCCTTCGCCGTATACCGCAGGCCGCGGAAGGATTGAATTTCAGCCATGACTCATACCTCCAAATTCAGTCTCTTTTCCATTTTAAACGACGAAAGCGAAAAGGTCAACGGCCCAGACAAAAAAATTCCCCGGCTTCGCAGGGAAGCCGGGGAACAAATCAGGAAAGGCGCTCCAGCTCAAACTGGAAGGCCGCATAGTCTGTCTGACCGTAAGCGCGGGCCTCCTGCGGGATTGGGGCGCGCATACCGGCGTGCATCAGCACCGCTCCGGTCCAGACGCCAATCTCGTGTCCGGTGTCATCCGTCACACGGTAGGAAGCGTCCGGCGTCAGGCCGCGCAGATACAGCATGGGAGGCGGGCAGTTGGCGCGCACATGCGCATAGACGATGTTCAGCAGGGCACGGCTGCCGTCCTCCGCCGCGAACTCCCACGCGGAGAGATCCTTCTGCTGCGTCATGTCGAGCAGGCGATAATAGTCGCCGTCGTTGATCAGGGAATACAGGCGGTGGTACTGCTTGACCTGCGCGCGCACCTGTTCCTTTTCTTCTTCGGAAATTTTGTTCAGATCCAGCTCATAGCCGAAGGTGCCGGACATGGCGACGACGCCGCGCGTGTGGAAGGGAGTGGTGCGTCCCGTCTGATGGTTCGGGCAGGCGGACACATGCGAGCCCACGGCGCTGATCGGATAGCCAAAGGAGGTGCCGTACTGGATTTCCAGACGCTCAATAGCATCCGTGTTGTCGCTGCACCAGATCTGCGGATGATAATAGAGCATGCCGGCGTCAAAGCGTCCGCCGCCGCCGGAGCAGCCCTCAAAGAGAATGTGCGGGAATTCCGTTTCCAGCCGATCGAGCAGCTCGTACACGCCGAGAACAAAGCGGTGATAGACCTCCCCCTGCCGTCCGGCGGGCAGATCCGCGCTCCACACATCCGTCAGATGGCGGTTCATATCCCACTTGACATAGGAGAAGTTCGCGCTCGAAAGGACAGCATACATCATATCGTGAATATGATCGCGCACTTCCTTGCGGGACATGTCGAGCACAAGCTGATTGCGGCTTCTGGATTTTCCGCGTCCCGGCACATGCAGGCACCAGTCGGGGTGCGCACGGTACAGATCGCTGTCCTCGGAGATCATTTCCGGCTCAAACCAAAGGCCGAGCTTCATCCCCAGCGCGTTGATCCGGTCGCACAGGCTCTTCATGCCGCCGCGCACTTTTTCGGTGTTCACCACCCAGTCGCCCAGCGCGCGGTTATCGTCGAAACGGTTGCCGAACCATCCGTCGTCCACCACGAGCATTTCCACGCCCAGATCGGCGGCGGTTTTCGCGATCCCGACCAGCTTCTCGTCATCAAAATCGAAATAAGTGGCTTCCCAGTTGTTGATCAGCACAGGGCGCTGTTTGAGCGCCCATTCGCCGCGGCACAGGTTGCGGCGATACAGCTTGTGATAACGGCGGGACAGAGCGCCGAGGCCCTCGCCGCTGTACACAAGAGCGGCTTCCGGCGTCTGGAAGCTTTCGCCGTTCTCCAAATGCCAGGAGAAGCCGGTGGGGTTGATGCCCATGGTCACACGGCAGCAGGCCGCCTGATCGACTTCGGCGCAGGCGGTGAAATTGCCGCTGTAGAGCAGCGAAACGCCCCAGCAGCGCCCCGCGTCCTCGGTGGCGGCGTGGTCGCAGACGATCACAAAGGGATTCTGCTGGTGGCTGGACGTGCCGCGCACGCTGTCCACGCAGATCTTTCCGTGCGTCAGGGGAGTGCGCTCCACCAGGCGTTCCATCGCATGACGGCCCCAGAAGTGGAGCAGATCAAAGTTACTTTCGGAGAAGTCAAGGCAGGCGGTCAGAGCGGCGTTGACCTCCACCGCCGCGCCGGTGTGGTTGACGATCCGCGCGGAGCGGGCAATGGCGTCATACTGCGCAAAGACCGAATACAAAAGCACAACCTCCAAATCGGTCCAGCGGTCGCGCAGAGTGATTTCCAGCGTCTCGCAGTCTCCGTGAAGGGCGGGCAGACCTTCCAGCGCAGGCTTTTCCGTGAGGATCCGGTGGGACTGGTAGCACAGCTCCGGGTTGCGTCCTCCGTCCGCAAAAGTGACGGCCATGCAGTGCGAGCGGTAATCGCCGCTGCCGAATACGGGGTATTCCTGCTGCGTCAGGTCGGGGGAAGCCAGATAATCATTCCCGGCAACGTCCGGCGCGGGGGAAAAGCTCATGAAGCCGGTTCCCTGCAATCCTTCGCAGGAGCCGCCGCCCAGCTTTTCTCCAAAATGCAGATGCTGCAAAAATCCATAAGCGTTGACACACATCTGGTATGAGGCGTGCGCCGTCTCCAGAGTGAAAAGCTTTTTCTTTTCGTCGAATAGAATGGACATGTTGATAACCTCCCAGTATCCTTTTGGAATCCCGGGCTCCGGCACAGTTTTGGCCGCGCCGGGCCTTTTTCTTTTCTATTATAACATTCCGGGCGGATCCGGCAAATGGAAAAAGGGAGATTTGGTATGGCAAAAAGGAACCAGGAGGCCTTCTTTTCCATTTTGCAGGCCGGAAGGAAGAATTCTGCGGGATTTCGCGGGATTTTCTTGACTTCTTCCCGGAAAAACGGTACAATATAGAGCAGTCTGATTCCATTTTATTTTTCGAGGTGTAGCGCAGTTGGTAGCGCGCCTGCTTTGGGAGCAGGATGTCGGGAGTTCGAGTCTCTTCACCTCGACCAGGCTGAGCCTGGACGCGTTTCGCGCTCCGGGCTTTGTTTTTACAGGCAAGGCATGACGCCCGGCAGCTCCCGCGCTTTGCCGGGCGTTTGCTTTTCGTCTGCGGGAAAATCCCGGGGAGGTTTTTTTGAAAGAAACGATCCAAAAACTGTGGCGATTCTGTACGACGCCGGAGATGATCTCCTATCTGGTGTTCGGCGTGCTGACCACGGTGGTCAATATCGCGGTGTTTTCCGTTTGTCACGATTCTCTGCAATGGGGTTGGGAGGTTTCCAATCTGCTGGCCTGGCTGCTGGCCGTGATTTTCGCGTTTTTTACGAATAAGCTTTTTGTGTTCCGCAGCAAAAGCTTTGCGCTGAAGCTGTTCCTGTTTGAGCTGGTCTCCTTTTTCGGAGCAAGGCTGCTGTCGCTCGGCGTCGACATGGTGGGCATGTGGCTGTGTCTGGACGTCATACAGATGCATTCCCTGCTGGCAAAGATTATCGTCAATTTCTTTGTCATCCTTATCAATTATATTCTGAGCAAGCTCATTATCTTTTCCAAAAAGCATGAGCCAAATCGTGGAGGTTGAACAGTGATGAAAGCAACGGACAAGACAATGGAAAAAATTGTCGCGCTCTGCAAAAACCGCGGCTTCGTGTATTCCGGCTCCGAGATTTACGGCGGCCTTTCCAATACCTGGGACTATGGACCGCTGGGCGTGGAGTTTAAGAACAACGTCAAGAAGGCGTGGATGAAGAAGTTTGTGCAGGAAAGCCCGTACAATGTCGGTTTGGATTCCGCGATTCTGATGAATCCGCAGGTGTGGGTGGCGTCCGGCCATGTGGGCGGCTTCTCCGATCCGCTGATGGACTGCAAGGACTGCAAAACGCGTCACCGTGCCGACAAGCTCATTGAGGATGCCGGCGGGGATCCGAACGGCATGACCTTTGAGCAGATGAGCGAGTATATCCGCGAGAACAACATCAAGTGCCCGGACTGCGGTTCCTCGAATTTCACCGATATCCGCAAGTTCAACCTGATGTTCAAGACCTTCCAGGGCGTGACGGAGGACGCGAAGAACGAGATTTATCTGCGTCCCGAGACGGCTCAGGGTATTTTTGTCAACTTCCAGAACGTGCAGCGCACCGCGCGCAAAAAGCTGCCCTTCGGTGTGTGCCAGGTGGGCAAGAGCTTCCGCAACGAGATTACGCCCGGCAACTTCACGTTCCGTACCCGTGAGTTTGAGCAGATGGAGTGTGAATTCTTCTGCAAGCCCGGCACAGACCTCGACTGGTTCTATTACTGGAAGGATTTCTGCAAGAACTGGTTGCTTTCTCTCGGCATGACGGAGGAGAACCTGCGCCTGCGCGACCATGAGCAGGAGGAGCTTTCCTTCTACTCCAAGGCCACGACGGACATTGAGTTCCTGTTCCCGTTCGGCTGGGGCGAGCTGTGGGGCATTGCCGACCGCACGGATTACGATCTCAAGCAGCATCAGGATCATTCCGGCAAGGATATGACCTATTTTGATCAGGAGACCAATGAGCACTACATTCCGTATGTCATTGAGCCGTCCCTCGGCGCGGACCGTGTGGCGCTGGCTTTCCTCTGCGACGCGTACGACGAGGAAGTGGTTGACGCGGAGAAGAACGACGTGCGTGTGGTTATGCATCTGCATCCGGCTCTGGCTCCGTTCAAGGCTGCTGTTCTGCCGCTTTCCAAGAAGCTTTCCGACGAAGCCCGTGAGATTTTCTCCAATCTTGCGTCCGACTTCATGGTGGACTTTGACGACGCCGGTTCCATCGGCAAGCGTTACCGCCGCCAGGATGAGATCGGCACGCCCTTCTGCATCACCTACGACTTTGACAGCCGTGAGGATGGCTGTGTAACGGTCCGTGACCGCGATACGATGGATCAGGAGCGCGTCAAGATCTCGGATCTCTCCGCCTGGCTTGCCGCCCGCGTAAAATTCTAAAGCAGACTGAGTCTGCACGCAAGCCACGCACGCCGCCTCCGGCGGCAAACCATAGCAAAAGAAATCGACCCCTTTGCGATCATCTTACGTCGCAAAGGGGTCTTGCTGTCTATGCCCGCGCTGCGGCACCCGCGCCGCCGCACCCGCGCCGCACCGATTCATTGTTTGCTCACAGCTGACGCGCGGGCCGTTGCGTCCAGGCTCAGCCTGGTCAGCCTGGTTAGCCTGGTTAGCCTGGGAAAAGACCGTTTACGGAAAGGGTTTGACCGGTGATAAAGGAAGCCGCGTCGCTGGCGAGGAAGGAAACGGCGGCGGCAATGTCCTCGGGAGAGCCGATACGGCCAAGGGGAGTGGATTCACAGAGATCGCGCATGGTCTCCTTGTCGAACATGGCGTTCATCTCTGTGTCAATCACGCCGGGCGAAACGCAGTTCACACGGATGTGAGACGGCCCCAGCTCCTTGGCAAGCGCCTTTGTCAGCCCGATGACGGCAGCCTTCGCGGCGGAGTAATGCACTTCACAGGAAGCGCCAATCTCCCCCCAGATCGAAGCGATATTGATGATACAGCCGGATTTTTCGTGAATCATATGAGGAAGCGCACACTGACAGCAGCGGAAAACACCGTCCACATCGACGGCGAACATCCGGCGCCAATCGTCCTCCGTGATGTCCGTGAACAATTTTTGCTGAGCGATCCCCGCGTTGTTCACCAGCACATCGACCGGCCCGGCCAGCCGGAACAGCTCCTCCACCTGTGCCCGCTCCGCCAGCTCCGCCGGGAGGGCAAGGTGGGGGAGTCCTGTTTTTTCCGTCAGTTCCCTGGCAAGGGCTTCCGCTTTCTCCCTGCTCCGATTGAAATGAACCACCACGCGGAATCCGTCCTCCGCCAGACGGCGGCAGACAGCCGCGCCGATTCCACGGGAACCGCCGGTGACCAGTGCTGTTTTCATGAAAAGGTTCCTCCCTTTACAGATTTCCGCTTGCCATCATAATCGCGGCCAGAGCGGCGATGGGGGCCGTTTCCGTGCGCAGAATGCGCGGCCCCAGCGTTGCCGGAGTCACACCGTGTGCGCGGGCCAGCGCCACCTCGCTTTTGTCGAAGCCGCCTTCCGGTCCGATAAAGAGACTGGCGGAGAGGGTTTCCTGTCCAATTCGCGTGCGAATCGGAGCGCCGCCGCCTTCATAAAACATCAGACTGACTCCGCCTGTGGCTTCCGCTTCGCGCACGGCCTGCTCAAAGGAAAGCGCGGGAGAAACCTCAGGCAGAATGCCGCGTCCGCTTTGTTTCGCCGCTTCGGCGGCAATCCGGTTCCACCGTTCCAGCTTTTTGGCGAGGGATTTTGCGTCCGGCCTGGAAACGCACCGCATGGACAGTACCGGTACAATCCGCGCCACACCCAGTTCCACGGATTTTTGAACCACCATATCAAATTTGTCAAGCTTCGGCAGCGCTTGATAGAGTACTGCCTGCAAGGTCGGTTCCGCCGCGCACGGGCAGCTTGAAACGATTCGCACCGACACGCGCTCTCCTTCGATCGTCTCAATCACACCGTCGTAGTCTGTTCCGCGGCAGTCGCACAGAGTCAACGACTCACCGATACGCATCCGCAGCGATCGGGCGATGTGGCGTCCGTCTTCGCCATCAAGCACAGCAAGCTCTCCCGGCGCTTCTTCAAGAAAAAACCTGGGCATGAAAACCCTCCTCGTTCGATACGATTTGTATATTTTATATTGAAAATTACAAAATACACCGTTTTCCTTTTTTACAATACAATACGATTTGTAATATCCTATCAAAAAACAGCAAATTGGAATGAAAGTGGAGGAAGATCACGCTTTTTCGCTGCGTTTCCGACGCAAAGCAGGTACGTCAAAACAGGATAAAAAAGGCGGCCTTCCTGACCGGAAGGCCGCCGGCTTTGCGGGATCCCCCGCGTATCAGCATACCATGTTTTACCCGTTAGGGCAAGAGGGTCACAGGCCAAGCATTTTCGAAAAATCGGCCATTGCCTCGGAGATTTTAATCTGCTGCGGACAGACGGCTTCACAGCTTCGGCAGCCAATACAGGCGTTCGGGCGCTTGTCCTCGTCAATGGCGGAAACGGCCATGGGAGCGATAAAGCCGCCGTTTGAGAAAGCGTGCTCGTTATACAGGGCGAGCAGGGCGGGAATGTCCAGCCCCTGCGGGCAGTGACTGGTGCAGTAACGGCAGGCGGTGCAGGGCAATGCAATCTTCTTTACCTTTTCTTCGGCAATGGACAGAAGGGTGCTCATTTCCGTTTCGTTCAGCGGCTGGTCGGTTTCAAAGGTGGCAATGTTCTGTTTGAGCTGCTCCAGGTTGGACATGCCCGAGAGCGTTACCGTAACGTCGGGAATGGACTGAAGGAAGCGGAACGCCCAGGCCGGGATGCTTTCGGTGGGGCGCAGCGCGCGCAGGCGCGATTCGTGTTCCGGTTTGAGGGAGGCCAGGGAACCGCCGCGCAAAGGCTCCATCACCCACACGGGGATGTTATGCTTGCGAAGAAGCTCCACTTTCTTCCGGGCCTCCTGGAATTCCCAGTCAAGGTAATTGATTTGCAGCTGACAGAATTCCATGGATTCGCCGTAAGCGTCCAGAAAACGCTCAATCACTTCACAGGAACCGTGCGCGGAAAAGCCCAGATGGCGGATTCTGCCGTTTTTCTTCTGTTCCAGAAGATAGGCATAAGTACCGTAGGAACGATCTAAATATTGGTTGATGTTCAGTTCACAGACATTGTGGAAGAGATAGAAGTCGAAATACTCTACCCCGCACTTTTCGAGCTGTTTCTCAAAAATCTCCTTCACTTTTCCCATATTGGAGAGGTCATAGCCGGGAAATTTGTCGGCCAGATAAAAGCTTTCGCGCGGGTATGACGCGAGCGCGCGGCCGATCGCCAGTTCCGACTGTCCGCTGTGATAGCCCCAGGCGGTGTCAAAATAATTGATTCCGCTCTGTATCGCACAGGCGGTCATTTGATTTACGGCCTCCTGATCCACACAGGAATCGTCGCCGCCGATCACCGGCAGGCGCATGGTCCCCATACCGAGAGCAGAAAGCTTCAAATCCTGAAAATTTCTGTAAATCATGGAAATACTCCCTTTCGCAAATGCTTTGGAGCTTTCGGGGCTCCTGTTTTATTGGTTTCATTGTAGCACCTGGAGTTCACTCTAAGTCAAGAAAATTTTTCTTTTTTGATTTCCAACCGTTGGCAATTTAAAACGGAAAAAATCCAGTATTTTTCCCGATTTTTTTCAATTTACACCGGTTTCCCTTGATTTTCCCAGAAAATGACGATAATATTATAAAGAGGGAAATGGGATTTTGGAATTGCGGATCCGTTCCCATTGAGAGAGGAAGTAAGGAGGAAACGAGAGGATGCAAACGACTGACGCACAAAATGCTGTGGGCATGGAAGAGGAAGCTCCGCTGGTATTCTCGCCGGATCATGCTCTGTCCAAGCTTTATGCGCGTTGGCTCGGGGAAGAAAAGATTTCCTTGCATGTGAAGCTGCGTCCCGAAGGAAAGCTGCGGTATCCCTTGGATCATGAGGAAGCCAAAAGGCTTGAATGGCTTTTAGCGGAAGCAGTAGAAAAATGCTATGGAAAAAACGCAGTTTTTCCGGATGCTTGGGATGAAAAGGCCATTGTTTATTTGTCCAAGGATCGAATGGCGGCATGGCTTCTGTTGATCCCCCCAGCTGGAGAAGGTCATGATCTGACACCGCTCACCCTTGAGCAGCAGGTAGCGGATCAGGGCGCAATCCATGGAGTGGATGAAGAACTGATTGCCCATCTGCTGGATTTACCGGATCGACATTTTTGTCTGTTCCTGATTGCACGCGGCACGCCGCCGGTCCATGGAAAAGACGGTTATGTGATCGATCGGATTCCGCGAGAAACGCGCCCCTCAGCCAAACTGGGAGAACTGGCAAAAGCGGATTACAATATGCTTCATCTTGTGAGAAAGATTGAAAAGGGAGATGTGATCTGCGAAATTGTCCAGGCCACAAAAGCAACGGATGGTGTGACAGTCAGCGGTGAGATTATCCCCGGAAAGGTTGGGGTTAAGCCGGAGATTCCCTCCGGGCGAAATACCAAGATTTCCGAGGATGGCCGGTTCCTGATTGCTGTCCGCAGCGGTCATGTTGAATTTTCCGGGATGAATTTTCTGGTGAAACCGGTGTTGGAAATCCAAGGTAATGTAGATAACCCCACCGCCGATGTTAATTTTTTAGGCGACGTGCATATTCATGGCGACGTCACCAACGGCTGTACCGTGCGTGCAATGGGAAATATCCAGATCGACGGATCTATAGAGATATGTTCCATTGAAGCGGGAGAAAACCTGATCGTGTCAAGCGGCGTGCAGGGGCAGGATCAAACGGTACTTCGGGCTCATAAAAGCGTGTTTGCCAAGTATCTGGAGCATTGCGCGGTGTATGCGCGCAACAGCGTGGAGGCGGACTGCATCATTGACTGTGAGATTTGCAGCAATGGGGATGTCCGGGTTCGTACCGGGCGAGGTGCGATTATCGGCGGAATCATCCGTGCAGCCCGGGAGGTAACGGCGGACATCATCGGCTCCAAGGCTGAGCACCCGACAGCCATTATTCTGGGCGGTTTGCCGTGCGAGAGATATGAGCGCAGACAAATTCTGGATGAGCTGGAGGAATCGAAAAAGGATTTGGAGCGCCTGCGGCTGTGGGCGCACGTTCCGGAAAAACAAAAAGAAATTGCCTTCCTTGAAACTTCCATACGAGTGGCGCGTCTGAAGCTGGAACGTTTTGAAAAGGAATATGAGGCTTATTTTCAGGCCCAGAGTGGGCAACGCCGCCGGCTGTATGCCGATGTCGTGTATCCGGGAACAGAGGTGCGGATGGATGATTTCGTTGAGAGAATCCTATATCTCGAACGCGGATGCAAGATCGCATGGATTAACGGAAGAATGCGCCGGATCTGATGAGGGAGATTCCGGTGTTATGGAAGGGAGGGGAAAGCTTGGATACTCTTTCTCAATCTCAGGTTTTGGAGATTTTGGATCGGGTGATGAAGGATATCACCAATCGTATCGTTACGATTCAAAGCAGTGATAAAACGCCGCCCCTTTGTCCGAATGATTCCTGCACAGTTTATACGACCTTTGAAGGAGGCTACCGCGCTACACTGACGCTTTGTGTGGATAGCAATCTTTTACTGCATTTGGCTCAAACCTCCATGCAGGAGGAAAATGTAAGCGCGGAGGATCTGGAGGATTTTGCGAAGGAATATTTTAATGTGATTTGCGGGCAAGTGGCTGCAAGACTGTTTCAGGCAGCGCATATTTCTTCCCGCTTTCAAATTCCCACCTTTGAAACAGGCTGCTATACCCCAGAGGAAACTTCTCAGGAGCTTGTTTTGAATTATACCAGCAACCGCAACGAGGGCGCCCAGTTGATCCATAAGGCTCCTTCAGAGGAACAAAATATTTCTGATCATACAACAAAGGAGTGACATAGAATGTCTAAGAAAATTATGGTGGTCGACGATTCCCGCATTGTTCAGATGCAGATGCAGAAGATCCTGTCCGATACAGAGTATGAGATTGTCGCCTGCTGCCAAAACGGAGAGGACGCTTTGGACATGTACGATCAGATCCAGCCGGATCTGGTGACAATGGATATTCTGATGCCGGGCATGGACGGACTGGAGACAGCCCGCATGATTCTCAAAAAGTACCCCCAGGCCCGTGTGCTGATGGTTTCTTCGCTGGCATACGACGATACCGTCGATGAGGCCAACAGCATCGGCGCGAAGGGATTTGTTTATAAGCCGTTTGATCGGGATCAGCTGATCGGCTCTCTCGACAAAGCGTTTGCCTGATATTTTTCGAAATACATTCCGGCGTTTTCCACCTGTCTTTGCATCATGGTGGAAAACGCCGGTTTTCTTTTTTTGCATGCTTTTTCGGTGCGGGCAGATATGAAAAAAGCCCTCCCGCGCAGGATTCGCAGGAGGGCTTTTGCCTATTCAGGAAAGAAACAGCTTCGTCTTTGTTTGGTTACGAGGCGACATGCATGACCAATGTAACAATACGGATGACAAAGAGAATGCCGACGCCGTACATGATGGGGGAAATGTCCTTGGCCTTGCCGGTGAGCAGCTTGAGGATAACCCAGGCCAGCATGCCGAACATAATGCCGTTGGCAATCGAATAGGTGAAGGGCATCATGAAGATGGCGAGGAACGCGCCGATCGCGTCCGCGATGTCGCCGTCAAACTTGACCTTCAGAACGCTGGTCATCATCAGCAGGCCGACGAAAATCAGAGCCGGAGCGGTGGCGAAGCCCTGAATTGCGGTGAAGATGGGGTACAGCGGGATAGCAACGAGGAAGAGCACGCCAGCGACAACCGCTGTCAGACCGGTGCGGCCGCCCTCGGAAACGCCGGCGGAGGACTCCACGAAGCTGGTGACGGTGGAGGTACCAAGGCAGGCGCCCACCACGGTGCCGATAGCGTCAGCCATCAGAGCTTTGCCCGCGCGGGGCAGCTTGCCGTCCTTGTCCAGGAGATTGCCCTTCGCGGCAACGCCGACGAGGGTGCCAACCGTGTCAAACAGATCGACAAACAGGAAAGCAAACACAATGATGACGAAGTTCATGAGGTTTTCCGCCACATAGCCGAAGTCAAACTGGAAGAAGGTCGGAGCCAGGGACGGGAAGGGCGTATAGTTGGAGAAGGAGGGAATGTTGGAGAACACACTGGCCTCCACATTGACCTGGTACCAGCCGCCCAGCTCAGCAACAATGCCGAGCACCCAGGTGACAAGGATGCTGATCAGGATTGCGCCCTTGACACGGAAGTGATGCAGTACGCCGAGGATGATCAGGCCGATAAGGGCGAGAACCACCGTCGGGGAGGAAAAATCGCCAAGGCCCACGAGCGTGGAGGAATTGGAAACCACAATGCCGGCGCCCTTGCAGCCGATCAGCGTGATGAACAGGCCGATACCGGCGGTGATGGCGTATTTGAGGTTTGCCGGAATGCCGTTGACAATCGTCTCACGGAACTTGAAGGCGGACAGAACGATGAAAATAAGGCCTTCCACCAGAACCGCCGTCAGAGCGATTTTCCAGGCGTTTTCGCCCAGCCCCATGCCGAGGCAGACGGTGTAGGTGAAGTAAGCGTTCAGGCCCATGCCGGAAGCGAGAGCCACCGGGTAATTGGCGAGAAAGCCCATGATGAAGGTCGCGAGAGCGGCGGAAAGCGCTGTGGCGACGAACACCGCGTTTTGATCCATGCCCGTTTCCTTGAGCATGCTCGGGTTAACCGCAAGAATGTAAGCCATCGCCAGAAAAGTGGTGATGCCCGCGATCACTTCCGTTTTGACGTTGGTTCCATGACCCGCGAGATCGAAGAAATCCTTCTTCCCCAGGGCGGAACCGTTTTTGTTGCCTGCCATGTGATCCATTCCTCCTGTAAATGAAAATAAGTCCGGACAACCGCATAGGCCGGACGTTTGATGATAAAAATATTATACGCATTTGCCAGGGAGAAAGCAATCACCTATTTCCACAAAGTTTTCATTTTTAAGAAACAAATTATTCATATTTTCTGTGCAGTTCCACGGAATCCCGTCGGAAAAACTCGAATTCTGCATGGGAAAAAAAGGATCTTGCATACAGGCGGAGGATACGGGAATACTGAACGCAAAATGGATGGGGGCGACGGATGTGATCACACGAATCGGAAAACGAACGCTGCGGTTCGGCCGCGGGCCGTGGGCGGCAAGCTGGGCGGCTTCGGTGGGGAAAAAGGAAAAGGAAGGGCCGCTGGGAGCCCTGTTTGATCAGTGCCACGAGGATACCACGCTCGGCCTGGAAAGCTGGGAGCAGGCGGAAAGCCGTCTCCAGGCGGAGGCGGCCCAGCTTGCCCTGCGCAAGGCGGGGATGGAACGGGAAGCAATCGACTGCGTGTTTGCCGGGGATCTGCTGAACCAGTGCGCCGCGTCCGTCTTTGGCCTGCGCGAGCTGGATATCCCTTTTCTCGGGCAGTACGGCGCATGTTCGACCATGGCGCAGACGCTGGGGATGGCGTCTGTGTTTGTGGAAGCGGGAGCGGCGCGGCGGGCTTTGGCAGTCACGTCCTCTCACTTCTGTTCGGCGGAGCGGCAGTTCCGCCTGCCGCTGGAATATGGAGGCCAGCGCACCCCGACCGCGCAGTGGACGGCCACCGCTTCCGGAGCCGTGATTGTTTCCCGGGAGCCGCCCTCGGGTGTGGAACGCGCTGTGGTGGTGCGCGAAGCCACATTTGGAAGGATGCGGGATTTGGGCGTCAAGGATGCGGCAAACATGGGGGCCGCCATGGCTCCCGCGGCCTGGGAGACGCTTCTGGATTATTTCACGGATACCGCTTCCTCCCCCCATGATTTTGATCTCATCCTGACCGGCGATCTCGGCGCGGTGGGAAGCGATCTTCTGCGGGAGCTGGCTCTGCGGGACGGCTTTGACATTGCCGCCGTGCACAATGACGGCGGGCTGATGCTGTACGACCGCCAGCGGCAGGATGTGCACGCGGGCGCGTCCGGCTGCGGCTGTTCCGCCGCCGTGCTGTGCTCGGTTGTGCTCGGCGATCTTCTGGCGGGGCGGATGCAGGACGTGCTGTTTGTCGGCACAGGGGCGCTGATGTCCCTCACCACCAGCCAGCAGGGGGAGAGCATTCCCGGAGTGGCGCATTTGATTCATTTGCGCTCCGTGCCGGTGCATTCCCATACGGAATCGGCAGAGCGGTGAAAAAGAAAACGGCATTCCCTCGAAGCGGTACCGCTGTTCGGGGAAATGCCGTTTTTTCAGTTGCGCGGCCCTGGCTTGTCCGCCGGGAGCGCGGAAAGGCCAATCAGGCCAGGAATTTTGTGACAGGGGAGATGTCAAGACCTTCACAGGTGAGAAGGTACTCGTGCAGCTGCTCCACCATTTTGCGCACGCCGCCCTCGGAATCGCTCTCGATGTTGAGGGGCATGATGGGATCGTGCACGCTCAGGCGGAGGAGGAACCAGCCGTCGCCGTTATCCTTGCCGAAGGAAACGCGGATTCCCTCGCGGTTGTCCGGGGCGATTGCCCAGCCGTGCTGTTCCGCCCACTGCTCCAGTCCCGCGATGACCGCTTCGCCGCAGGCGCGGAAGTCGGACGCGGTGATCGGCAGGCGAAGCTCTGTGGCTTCCACCGGCTCACGCAGGCCTTCCAGCAGCGTTTCCAGCGTTTTCCCTTCGCGGCGCAGGACGGCCATTTTAATGATAATCTTGGTGACGAGATACGCGCCGTCGTCGAGGAAGTAATTTTCCCGCAGAGCGGCATGGCCGGAGGTCTCAATCGCCAGCGGGCAGTTCACGCCCTCGTTGTTTAGGCGGATCGCTTCGTTGATGACGTTGCGGTAGCCGCGCTTGAAGCGGTGATGACGGCCGCCGAGCGTGTTTTCAATGTATTCCTTCAGGCCGCTCGAGGTGATGGAGTCCGTCACGATGGTGCCGCCCTCGTTGCCTTCCAGGGCGATGGCACTGGCCACGGCGACAAGACGGTTGCGGTTGAGCTCGTCCCCTCGTGCGTCGACGGCGCCGCCGCGATCCACGTCGGTATCAAAGATCACGCCGAGATCGGCTTTGGCGCGGATGGTAGCGAGACGGACAGAGTCCATCGCGGCCGCGTTTTCGGGGTTCGGGATATGGTTCGGGAACATGCCGTCCGGCTCCAGAAACTGGCTGCCGGAAATGTCCGCGCCGAGCGGGGCAAGCACGTCCGTGGCGTAAAAACCGCCCGCGCCGTTGCCCGCGTCCACCACGATATGGAAGCCCGCGAGCGGGTGCTCATAGTCCTCCGCGTTGACGCCCTGCTTGATTTTGTCGCGCAGGATCTCGCTGTAGCGGGACATATAGTCCACCATCTCCGCGACGCCCTTTCCATAGGCGGGAGCCTTGTTCTCCGCGGCATAGGCGAGGATTTCGTCAATGTCGGAGCCGTCCAGGCCGCCCTCCTTGGTGAAGAACTTCAAACCGTTGCGGTAATACGGGTGGTGGCTGGCCGTAATCTGGATGGAACCGTCGCAGTCCCAGTCCACGGTGATCATGAACATGCTGGGGGTGGACGCGAGCCCGCACACCAGCACACGAACGCCCGCGGAGAGCAGCGCGTCCACGACAGCCTTCTGAATGCGGTCGGCGGAAATACGGGAATCATGGCCGACGGCGACTGTCAGCTCGGAAGCAGGCTTGCCCGTCTTATTCGAAAGCCAGAGCAGATAGCCCGCCGCCATCCGGCGCACCGCGGAGCCGGTGAGGTTGACTTCCTGCCCCGGCACTCCCTCTGTCGCGACGCCCCGGATGTCCGTGCCGCTCTTGAATTGTTTCCAGTCGATCTTCAACATAGCGGATGATACCTCCATCTGAATTTCCCGCGCAGCGGGAATCAATATATGACTTCCGGATATACTAATCCTTATTATACGGCAAAAAAGCGGCTTTGTAAATCAGAACGGAAAAATTCGGGAGAGGTGCTCAAATCATGGACGAAGTGATCAGTCTGCGGGAGGTTTCCAAGATATACCGGCGGGAGGAGGGCGAGGTGCACGCGCTCGACCATGTTTCGCTGGCGGTACGGCGCGGAGAATTTCTCGCGGTGGTGGGCAGCAGCGGATCGGGAAAGACAACGCTCATGAATCTGATGGGCTGTCTGGACGCGCCGACGCAGGGCGTCTGCCGGTTTGAAGGGGAGGATGTTTCCCAGCTCAGCGAGCAGCGTCTGGCGGAGATCCGGAACCAAAGAATCGGCTTTGTATTTCAGGGCTTCAATCTGATCGGCGGCCTGACGGCTCAGGAAAACGTGGAGCTGCCGCTGGCCTATCGCGGCGTTCCATCTTCTGTGCGGCGCACGCTCGCGCGGGAAGCCCTCGCGCTGGTGGGACTGGGAGATCGCACGGAGCACCTGCCGGGCCAGCTGTCCGGCGGACAGCAGCAGAGGGTTGCGGTGGCCCGGGCGATCGCCGCGAAGCCGCCCATCCTGCTGGCGGATGAACCCACGGGCAACCTCGATCCCGAGTCCGGACGGGCGGTCATGGAAATCCTGCGGGAGCTGAACCGGGAAGGGCGCACACTGGTGCTGATCACGCATGATATGGCGCTTGCGGCCATGGCGCAGAGGCGTGTGCGCATCCGCAGAGGGAAGCTGTGGGGGGAGGAGGAACAGCACGAATTTGCCGATTCCGGTGAGGGAATCTTTGGCGGTTTTCGCCCGAGCGATTTGGTTGACAATCCTTTGGCGGATGATATAATAAGACGGTAGGAATGATATTCCAACCCGCTCCGCTCCCATTGGGCGGAGAATCACAGCAGCAAAGGAGGACACAAGTATGCCTGCAAATCTGTTGGAACTGCACGATGTGGATGTCCCCGAATTCCTCAAGACGCTCGATGCCTGTCAGGGCGACGTGTTTCTGGTGACCCGCGAGGGCGATCGCCTGAACCTCAAAAGCAAGCTTTGCCAGCTTGTCGGCCTGACGAAGCTGATCGAGGGTGGCAAGATTGCCGAGGCCTTCATTGAATGTTCAAACAAGGAGGACGAATCCCTGCTCTTCCGCTTTAATCTGTACGGAGATAAGGATCCGCGCAAGGCCTGAGCAGAAAGCGTTCCATTCCGGGAAGCTTCGGCATCCTTTTGGCGTGTCGCCGGGAGGGTGCCTTTCTTTTTTGATTTTGAGAGCGGCGGAAATCCGGGCGTGATGACGTGCCGTGCGGATCCGCCGCCGGGCATGAAGGGGGAAAGCGAATGGCAAAGGGAAGGCGGTATGCGCCCCGCAGGAGGAAAAAACAGCCTCTGTGGATTTCGGCGGTGGTGCTGCTTGCGGCGGCGGTTCTCGCGGGCGCACGGCAGCTGGGGTTCAGCTGGGAGGATCTTCCGGTGGGTGGGAGCCCCGCGTCGTCCGCCGCGCAGGCTGTGCCGGAGGGCACGCTTGAAGTGGTGTATTTTGACGTCGGTCAGGCGGACAGCGAGCTGATCCGGCTGCCGGGCGGGCAGAATATCCTGATTGATGCGGGAACGTCCGCGACGCAGGACGAGCTGGTGGAGGAGCTTCGCTCTCTGGGCGCGGAGACGCTCGATCTGGTGGTTGCTACGCACCCGCATGCCGACCATATCGGCGGTATGGCGGAGGTCATCGAGCAGCTCGATGTGCGGAAGGTCGTCATGCCCCGCGTCGCGGAGAGTGAGACGCCCACCACAAAGACCTATGAAAATCTGCTGCAAAGCATCGCGGACGAAGGGCTTTCCATCACCCCCGCCGAGCCGGGAACGGAGCTGTGGAATGAAAACGGCGCGGTGCTGACCGTACTGGGGCCGAACGGCAGCGAATACGGAAACCTGAACAACTATTCCGTCGTTCTGCGGCTTACCTTTGGAGAGGACAGCTTCCTGTTCACTGGGGACGCGGAGACGGAGTGTGAGGAGGAAATGCTGGCGAAGGGGTATGATCTTTCCGCCACCGTCCTCAAATGCGGCCATCACGGCAGCGAAACCTCCACGTCGCAGGCGTTCCTCGACGCGGTTTCCCCGCAATACGCCGTGATCAGCTGCGGCGTGGACAACGATTACGGCCACCCGGACGCTGTGACGCTGGACAAGCTTTCCACAGCGGGAGTGGAGGTGTTCCGCACGGATTTGCAGGGAACCATCACCGCCGTCACCAGCGGCTCCGGTGTTACCATAACCGCGCAGGGCAAGCAGGGAACATAAATAGCATGGGCAGAGAAAAGCAGCCCGCCGGAAAGGCTTTCACAAGCGATTCCGGCGGGCTTTTTTCGTTGTTTACAGAAGGGGTAAGAGCTCCCGAAGGGAGCGGATCTCCTGTGTGGGAGCGGGGGAGGGAGCGGGACGCCCAGCGGGGTTGAACCAGCATACGTCAAGGCCGAAGCCCTGCGCGCCCTTCACGTCCGACGTGGGCGAGTCTCCGATGACCAGCGTCTTTTCCGGTGTGAAGCTTTCGACCGCCTGGGAAACCAGCTCAAAAAATTCGCGCTTCGGCTTCTGCACGCCCATCTCCTCGGAGATGAACAGGCCGGAAAAATACTGTTCCAGCCCGGATTCCCGCATCCGCCTGCGCTGGACATGGGACACGCCGTTGGTGACGACGTACATACGGTAACGCCCGGAGAGAGCGGCGCAGACCTCCTCGGCCCCGTCGATGGTGAAATGCTCCGCGGAAAGCGCGTCCAGATATTCACGGTTGAACGCCGCGCCGTCCCCGTCAATGGAAAGCTGCCGGAACAGCTCCTCAAAGCGCGTCATGTGGATCACAGGCTTGAGGATCCGATCCTGCTCGTAATCGCGCCATAGCCGGGAGTTGATTTCCCGGTAGCGCAGAAGAGTTTCCTCCGAATAAGGGTAGCCGTGGCGGGCGAAGATTTTCTCCATGGCGGCGTGTTCGGAGCGGTCAAAATCGAGCAGCGTGCCGTCCGCGTCAAAGAGAAGAATTTCATAGCGCTTTTCCATGCAGAGCCTCCCACATCACATGTTCTTGTATTTGCGCACCTTGCGGAGCTTTTTCTTTTTACGGTTGTAAATCAGCGCGAGAATCAGATACACAAACAGAAGGAAGAGAATAATCCCCACAATGGTGAGGAACCAGGAGGAGGTGACAATATCCTTGACGGTGCTCGCGCTTTTGAGCAGCTCGCTGCGCTCCACGCTCTCCCCGGCGACCAGATTCAGGGTGGCGAGCGTCTGATCGGCATAGCTGTAAGTGACCGTGCCGATCACGTCCCCCTTCTTGACGGGCGCTTCCATGTACTCGGGAATGTCGGGCGTGGCCAGGATACTGCTGGAGGAGATATCGTCCGGCAGAATGGTGGTGTAGCTTTCCTGCGGAACCAGCAGAAGCGTGTCCTTGTTCCATGCGAAGCGCAGCTCAATTTCCGTAACCGCGTCGTCCGCGTCCGCGATGGTGCGGAAGCCCAGATTGTCAAAGGCCCAGTTGTAGAGGTTGATGGAATCGGAGCACTCCCCGTGCGCGGTAATGCGGTTGCCGTTTTCGTCCACGCTCGGCGCGCCGAGGGCGACGCACAGATAGCTCAGACCGTTTTTCTTGGCGGTCGACACCAGACAGTAGCCCGCCTGATCGTGAGAACCGGTTTTGATTCCCTGCGCGTACTGATAATAATACTGCGGATCGAGCGTCTTGTGAATGAGCCGGTTGGTGGTGACCAGCAGGCGTTTTTCGTCGGCGGCAGGACCTCCGGCCGGTTTGTAATAGATGTTGGTGGTGTTGGTGATATCCATGAATTCCGGCAGCATCATGGCGTACTGGGTGATGACGGCCAGATCCCGCGCGGTGGTGTAATGCTCGTCGTCATGCAGGCCGTGCGGGTTGGTAAAGTGCGTGTCCGTGCATCCCAGCTCGGCGGCCTTCTCGTTCATCATGTCAACGAATTTCTGCACGTCGCCGCCTCCGACAAAATCAGCAAGGGCCAGCGCCGCGTCGTTGCCCGAGGGAATCATCATGCAGCGCAGAAGCTGGGAGACGGTCAGCACGTCACCCACCTGAATGCCGGACAGGGAGCTTCCCGTCCCCAGCAGCTCGTCGCGGATCTTTTCCGAGATGGTGACGGTGGTGTTCTCCGGGTCCTCCACGTTTTCATAGACCACAATGTAGGTCATGATTTTCGTGGTGGACGCGGGCTCCCGGTGCTTGTCCGGGTTTTTCTCGTACACCACGGTGCCGGTGTCCAGATTCACCAGCTGGATAGCGTCGCAGGCCGTGTCAAAATCAATCTGGAAGGAGGCCGCGAACGCTCCCTGCGGAAGCAGCAGCCAGACCGTCATCAGGACGGAGAGAAAGCACACGATTTTTTTTCTCATGGAACTTTTTCCTCCACTATGTTATAATATTCCGGAAACGCACAGAGACCATCTGCGCGTACAAAACGCCGAAAAGGTGCGCATTTCTAGTATAACAGGATTCGCGGGATTGTGTAAACCTGCAAATGAAAAGAATTTGTGAACCCATGGGCGCACATTTTGTCAAAGCATGAGTTTTCCACACGATTCTACAGATGGTGTGGAAAACTCAGTGGAAAACGTGGAAAAATGTATATTCATTTCATTTATAACAAGTTGTATAGCGGGATGGCCAAAAAGCCCCGCGGGGATGCAAAGGGGGACGATCCGGTTGATCTACATCACGGGAGATATTCATGGAGATAAGCGCCGGTTTGAGGACGCAAAGCGACTGCGTTCCGGCGATACGCTGCTGATCTGCGGCGATTTCGGGTTTCTCTGGGACGGGGGAGCCGCCGAGGAGCGGTTTCTCAAAAAGCTGGGAAAGAAAAAGTATGCCGTGGCGTTCGTGGACGGCGCGCATGAAAATTTTGAGCTGCTGAACCGCTGCGAGGAGGGCGAATGGAACGGCGGACGCGTCCACTGTCTGGGCGGCAATGTCTACCACCTGATGCGCGGCGAGGTGTACACCATCGAGGGGAAAACCTTCTTTGCCTTCGGCGGAGGAGAGACACGCGAGCGGCAGATCTATCAGGACGCCGGGAAATGGTGGAAAGAGGAATTTCCCACCCTGGAGGAGATGAAGAACGGCGCGGCGCATTTGCAGGCCCACAACAAGCGGGTGGATTACATGGTGACGCACTGGCCCGCCCCGCGCATGGCCGGGAACCACGGCGATCGCAACGCGCTCGACGCATACTTTGATACGCTGGCGCGAGAGATCGAGTATAAGCGCTGGTATTTCGGATATCTGCACAGCGACAGAAAACGGACGGCAAAGAATTTTTCCGTCTTTCAGGAGATTCTTCCCGTGGAATGACGGGGACGGCAGAACAGCAGACGGCGGGGCGGGCGCACCATGCGCGCCGTCCCGCGTTTTGATCAGGAGGGCTTATGAAGCTGGTACATACGGCGGACTGGCATCTGGGAAAGTATTTATATGGGCGTTCCCTTTTGCCGGATCAGGAATATTTTGTGCGGGAGCAGTTCCTTCCGTTTCTGCGGGAGGAGCGTCCCGATCTGGTGATCCTTGCCGGGGATGTGTTCGATCGGGCGATCGCCCCGTCCGGAGCGCTTCGGCTGTTTGATTCTTTTTTGTCCGGGGTGAGCGCGCTCGGGATCCCTCTGGCTGTGATTGCGGGAAACCACGACGGGCCGAACCGCATGGCGATCGGCGGCGCGCTGCTGCGCAAAAGCGGCGTTTATCTGGCTGCCCGGCCGGAGGAGGTGCTGTCCCCTGTGGAGCTGACGTGCGGCGATCAGCCGGTGCGCCTGTTTCTTCTGCCATACGGCGAACCGGCGGAGATCCGGGCGCTGCTCGGGAATGAGGAGCTGCGCACCTTCCAGGAGGCGTACGCCGCCATATTGGAGCGCGCCGCCGCCCTGGCCGCGCCGGATCGTCTGAACCTGCTGGCAGCGCACTGTTTTGCCGCGGGCAGCGTCACCTCCGCGTCGGAAAGCCCCGTGTATGTCGGCGGGACGGGAGAGGTGTCCACCGCGTGCTTTGCGCCGTTTTCCTATACGGCGCTGGGGCATCTGCACGCGCCCCAGCGGGCGGGAGAGCGCGGGCGCTACGCGGGATCGCCGCTGAAATACTCGTTTGACGAGGCGAATCAGGAAAAGAGCGTTACCGTGGTGGAGTTTGACGGCGGGGAACCGCGCGTCTCCTTCCGTTCCTTCCCGCCCCTGCGGGATCTGCGTGTGCTGACGGGAAGCTTTGAGGAGCTGCTGGCGCGCGCCAAAAAGGAGCCGTGTGAGGACTATCTGCTGTGTGAACTGACGGACAACGGGCCGGTTTACCTGCCCGCCGAGCAGCTGCGCCCCTATTGGCCGAACCTGCTCGGCCTGTCCAGCCGCTGGCTGGCGGGAGCCGGGGAAGGGAGCGAGGACGGTCTGCGCGAGCAGCTCCGGCACAATGGGACGGACGCGTCCGCCGTCCTGCGGGAATTCCTCACACAGATCTGCGGATATGAGCCGGACGCGGACGACGAGGAGCTGTTTTTGACGGCTCTGCGGGGAGAGGAGGAGGAAGAAGCATGAAAGCAGAGGAATTGCAGCTCCAGGCATTCGGATCCTACCGCCGTCTGACCCGGATTGACTTTCGGGAGCTGGGCGAAAATCCGTTGTTCCTGATCACCGGATCGACCGGCGGGGGAAAGACGACGCTCCTTGACGCCATGTGCTTTGCCCTGTATTGCCGTGCGACCGGCGGGCGGCGCAGCTGGGGCAGCATGCGCTGCATGGGAGCTCCGGACGAGGAGGAAACGTTTGTGGAGTTTACCTTCTCGCTTGGCCGGGAACGGTATCGCTTCCGCCGCTCCCGTACCTATTATAAAGGCAGAGGAACCGGGGAGCGGAAGGTGCGGGAGGAGCATGCCGCGTACCGCTGGGACGGAGAGGACTGGGAGCTTCTTGTCAGCGGCGCGGAAAGCCGTGTGAGGGAAAAGGCGGAGGAGCTTCTGGGGCTGACGTGCGAGCAGTTTTCCCAGGTGGTCGTGCTGCCGCAGGGAGATTTCCTGCGCCTGCTGTTGGCCAATTCCAGAGAGAAAGCCGCCATGTTTCAGACGCTGTTCGGCGCGGCGCGCTGGGAGCGTGTGTCCCGCCGCCTGCGGGAGCTGGCGGCTGCGAAGAAGGCGCAGGCCGATCGATTGACAGCGGAGCGATCTTCCCTTTTAGCGAGGGAGGATGCCGAAACGCCGGAGCAGCTTTCCGAAAAGCTGGCTGCCTTCGAAGCTGAGGGAAAGGCGCTGGCGGGAGAAGCCGGGAAGCTGGAACAGGAGCTGGGGCGCGCCACGGAGGCCTGGAACGCGGCTTCCCTGCTGGACCATCAGTTTCAGCTCGCGGCGGAGCTGGCGCAGCGCGCCGAGGGATTGGCGAAAAAGCGTCCCGCCATGGAGCAGGCGCAGGCCCGTCTGGCGCTGTGCCGCCGCGCGGCAGCCTTTGCCCCGCATCTGCGCTCGCTGCAGGCGGCGGAGAAGGAGCAGGCGGAGAATGGGAAAAAGCTGTCCCGTGAGCTTACCGCCCTGCGCGGGGAAGCGGAACGCCGCACCCGCGAGGAGCAGGAGCTGCGCAAAAAGCAGGAGGAAGCGGAAGCGCGCTGCCGCAAGGGAGAGGAATTTATCCGGGGTCTCAGCGGGGAAGCGGCCCGCCTGGCCCCGCTGACAGAGCGCGTGCAGGCTTTGACGCGCCGCAGCGCCGCGTCCGCGCTGGCTTCCGTCCTGCGGGAGGGGGAGCCGTGCCCGGTGTGCGGTTCCGTGCATCATCCGGCCCCGGCCGCGCCGTCTCCGGAGCTGGAGCAGGCGCAGGCCGCACTGGAACAGGCGCGGGCCGCCGCCGCAAAGCAGACGGCCGCCCAGGAGCGGCTCGAACAGCGCCGCCGGGAGCAGAAGGAAGCCGCTCTCGCGCTGGAACAGTGCCGCGCGTCTTTGGCCGCGTGTGAAGCGCGCCGCGCCGCCGCGCAGGCCGCATGGGAGGAATCGCAGGCCGCGCTGGCCCGCACGGCGGAGAGCAAGCGGCAGGCGGAGGAGGAATTCCGCGCCGCTCTGCCGCAGGAGGGAAAGGAGATCCCACTTGCCGAGCTGCTGCTTTCGCCGGATCAGCTCGAAGCGCGGGAACGGGAGATTCAGCAGTACCAGGCCGCCGTGGCGTCCTGCGAGGAGCAGAGAAAGCGCGCTGCCGCCGAAATTGCGGGGAAGGAGCGCCCCCACATGAAGGAAATGCGTGCCGCGCTGGACGCGGCCCGCGCGCGCCGGGAGGAAGCCGTCCGCCGCGCGGCGGCTCTGGCCCAGCGGCTGGAAAGCGGAAAGCAGTCACTCAAAGCTCTCCGTGAACTGGAAGAAACAGCCGCGTCCGCCGCGCGCGAATACGAGCGCACGGAACGGCTCGGCGCGCTGCTGTCCGGGAAAAACGCGCGCCGGATCCCGCTTCAGCAGTTTGTTCTGGGCATCATGCTTGACGATATCCTGTCCGCGGCGAACCTGTTTTTCAGCCAGTTCAGCACGGGCCGGTATGCCCTGCGCCGTGTGCGGGAAGCGGGGGGCGGTCATGCGCTGGCAGGGCTGGATTTGGAGGTGCTGGATGCGCAGTGCGGTTCCGCCCGCGCCGTGGAAACGCTGTCGGGAGGCGAGCTGTTTCTGGCTTCCCTTTCGCTGGCGTTCGGCTTGTCCAGCGTGGTGCAGGCAGTGTCCGGCAGCGTTCGATTGGATTCCATCTTCATCGACGAGGGCTTCGGCACGCTCGACCAGGAGACGCTTGACACAGCCATGCGCGCCCTCTCTCAGGTGCAGGGGGCTGGCCGGACGGTGGGCGTGATTTCCCACGTCAGCGAGCTGCGCACCCGGATTCTGCGGCAGATCCGCGTTTCCCGTCTCCCGGACGGTTCCAGCACGGCCTCTGTGTTCGCTTAAAAAAGGCATAGAAAAACGAAAACCGGCCATCAGGCCGGTTTTCGTTTTTTGGGGAGGAGTTGTATTGAAAAGGTGTGGCAGCGCCTGCCACAGAACGTATAAGCTTCGTTCTCGGAGGTCTTTCCCTCTCGTCTGGTATTAGTATAATACGGTTTTGCGAGGGTGTCAACTAAACTCAGTCCCCTTTTCGCAAAATCTATTTCTTGGATAAAACGCGAAAATCTCATCGGAGAAATTAGGACAAATTGCTAAAAATATAAGGGGGCCGTTGGAAAGGTCAAGGAGCCGTTTCCTGTTTCGGGGCTGGGGGCGATACCGGCAGACAGAAAGTAATCATGGTGCTCTGGTTTTGAATGCTGTTGATTTTCAGAGCGGATGCTTCCCCATAGGTCAGGATCAGGCGTTCGTTGACGTTTTTCAGACCGTAGCCGGAGGAATCCGTGGAGGTCAGAGTGGGCAGCTTTTCCGGAGGAATGCCCACGCCGTTGTCCATCACGGTGAAATGAATCGCTTCCTCCACACGGCGAATCGTGAGGAACAGGCCGCCGCCGCCCTCCTGGCGCGGGAGCAGCCCATGGACGATGGAGTTTTCCACCAGCGGCTGAAGCAGGAGGTTTGGAACGGTGATATCCGGCAGAATCGGATCGATCTGCGTGATCACCTGAAACCTCCCGTCATGCAGAAGGCGCTGGATCTCCAGATAGGACATGACGTTGCGGATCTCGTCCTGCAAAGCGATCTGTGAACGGCCCTTGTTCAGCGTGGTCCGGTAAAAGGTGGACATGAGCTGGGACATCTGGCTGATATCGTCCTGATGGGAGAGCAGGGCGCGGCTGTTGATCAGGGACAGGCAGTTGTAGAGAAAATGCGGGTTGATCTGAGCCTGTAAGGCTTTGAGCTGCGCTTCCTTGAGGGTGATGGTTTTCTGGTAATTGTCCTGAATCAAGGTCTGGATCTTGTCCGCCATAGTCTGGAAATTGTTGGTGAGAACGCCGATTTCGTCCTCGCAGTCGTCGTGCAGGCGGACGCTGAAATCTCCCGTCTGCACCACCTGCATAGTGCGGTTGATCTGATCGATCCGCCTGGTGGAAAAGTCGGCGAACAGGCGGCTGAGAAAGAGGATGAGAAACAGGCAGACGGCTATGATGCCCACCATGACGAGGAGAAGCTGAGCGGCGGACTGGACGATCAGATACAGGGGTTTTTCGAGAAGGATGGTCCAGCCGTCTTCTTCGGCGGACAGGCTGGTGAGCGGCGTGCCGGACAGAATCCCGGACATTTTCGGGTCCGTATAATCGAAAAAGACGGTGTCTCCGTTGGAGATCCGCAGGTGGCAGTCGGAAAGGCTCTCCAGAAAATAGAAAAAGGTGTCGCCGGGAATGGTCATCGCCACGCAGTTTTGCGAGTATGCCTTGACGTATTTGGTATACGGCTCCGGCACAAGACAGATCAGCACCACCGCGCCGTCCTCCCGGATAAACCATTGCGGCTCCGCCGTCAGATCCTCCACGTTCGCGGTGAACCACGGCTCCTGTTCCAGATCGGAAAGCGTTCGAAGCTGCTTGCCGTGGCGAAGCTCGTTCCGGCCGGTATACAGGGTGATCTGTTCAATCTCCGGATGCTGTGTGGTCAGATTGTTCAGAAACACGTCGAAGGTATAGGAAAACTGCGCGTATTTATCGTATACGGTGTCGTAGGTGCGGGATGCGGTGGAGATCACCGCGTCGGAATCCGCGGCGTTCTGCACCAGATTTCCATACAGCTCGATTTGGAAGCTGAGGGAGTCGGATGCCGTGCTGAGCGTTTCACGCAAAGCGATATCCTCCTGCCGCAGCAGGCTGGAGGTCATCTGAGAGACGCAGAATACGGTGGTGATGGAGAGTGGAAGAATGCTGACGGTCAGGCAGGTCAGCAGGAGCTTCCGCTTGTAGCTCAGATTCTGCACATGCCGGATCAGCCGCTGGAAACGCTCAGGCATGCGCCGCCTCCTGCCGGTAGCGGTCGGGGGAGGTTCCGAAGTATTCCCGGAAGCTCTGGCAGAAATAGGAGTAGTTTGGATATCCCGTTTCCGTGCCAATGTCTATCACCTTCTTTGTGGTGTTTCGCAGCAGTTCGCTGGCCTTTTCCATGCGGAACTGGCGGATGTACTGATACAGGCTCTTTCCCATCGCCTTTTTGAAAATGCGGCTGAGGTAGTCGGGGGAGAGAAAGACGGTGGAGGCGAGCAGCTCCACGGAGAGCTCCTGCCCGTAATGCTGGTGGATGTAGTCGAGCACGATCACCAGCTCGCGCCGCAGTCCGCGCCCGCTCTCCACGAAGGTTCCCGCCACCTTGCGCGCAAGCTCCTGCACCATATCAATGATCTGGGAGATGTCCTGCTGCAAATACAGAGCGGAAATCAGCTCGTCCATGGTTTTTCCGCCGCGCTTTTCCTCCTCCGGCAGGAATGGATAGAGCGACGCGATCAGATTGGAAAAGATAAATTTGACATAGATTTGGGATTGGTTGCTCTGCCGCCGGTATTTGTTGAAAAAGGGCGTGAGACTTGCGGTGAAGCGTTCCTCGTCCCTCGCGGCCAGCGCATCCTTGATGCGGTTGAGCAGCGTGTCGTCGTCCGTTTCCTCCGTCACCTCGCTGGCGGCGGGCTGTCCGGGCGTACCGGAAAAAACGGTTTCCGAGGGATTCCAGAAGCGCTGCTCCATCAGCTGCTCCAAACAGGAAAAGGCTTCGCGCAGGGAAGCGTAGGCCGGCAGCGGGCGGCTGACCGCCGCGCAGCAGGAAACGCCGCAGGTATCCTGCACGCACCGGCAGATCCGCGCGCCGAGCTCGTGCGCGTCCTCCTGCTCGTTCCCTTTCAGAAAGATCAGCGCCTGCGGGGAGAGGTTCAGCGGCACAAACTCCTGTCCGAGCGTCCCGCGCAGGCCGTCGCACAGACGGGAATAGCCTTTTTCCAGAAAGGCGCCCGGAAAATTCAGAAGCACCATGCGGCGGAAGCTTTGCAGCTGTGTGCGCAGATCCTCGCTCAGGGAAGCGGGATCCATGCTGCCGTAGATGGAAAGCTGCAAAGCGGACTGGAGCATGGAGGCTTGATACAGGCGGCTGGCGCTTCGCTCCTCGGTGATCTGCTCGATCACGGCGTTGAGCGTATTTTCCAGTTCCTGCGGCACCACGGGTTTCAGGATATAATTTTCCACACCCAGGTGCATAGCGGCCTTGGCATATTCAAATTCCGCGTAGTTGCTGAAGATGATGACGCGGGTTTCGGGGTAGAGCGCACAGGCTTCACGGAGAAATTCCAACCCGCCCATGACGGGCATCTGAACGTCGGAAAGGATCACATCCGCTGTCCAATCCTCCAAAATCCGCAGAGCGTCCGCGCCATTCTCGGCTTCCCGAACCTCAAAGGGAAGCTGAGCATTTTGAATCAGGTACAGCAGACAGTCGCGCTCGTTTTTTTCATCGTCCACTATTAGAAGGCGAAACATCGCCCATCCCTCCTTTCGGCCGGTTAAATTCAGATTATGACTTTATTATAGCGGAAATGTGAAGATAAAGTAAACGGAATATTGATATGTTTGTCGGAAA
>DVGZ01000051.1 GCA_018712435.1 Candidatus Caccousia avicola | reverse complement strand
GCGCAGGAACTGACAGGGCTGGAGAACCCCGGAAGTGTGAGCCAGCTCAAGGCATGGCTCGCCGATATGGATATGCCCATGGAGAGCCTGTCCAAGCGCATCGTGCAGGAGAAGGCCGCCGGGGCGGAGGGGATCGTGAAAGAGCTGCTGGAGCTGCGGTTGGAGCTGTCCAAGACCAGCGTGAAGAAGTACGAATCCATGGCGCGGTGCATCTGCAAGGACGGGCGGGTGCATGGACTGCTGCAATTCGGGGGCGCGTCCCGCACCTTTCGCTGGGCAGGCCGTCTCGTGCAGGCCCAGAATCTTCCCCAGAACCATCTGCCCGACCTGAACCTCGCCAGAGACATCGTGAGGAGCGGCGACGAAGAACAGCTGGAGCTGTTGTTCGGTTCGGTTCCCAATACCCTCTCCGAGCTGATTCGCACGGCCTTCATCCCCAGGGATGGATGCCGTTTTATCGTGGCGGACTTCTCGGCCATTGAGGCGCGCGTACTGGCATGGCTGGCGGGCGAAGAATGGGTGCTGGAGGAGTTTCGCGGGAAGGGCAAGATCTACGAGGCCACAGCCAGTCGTATGTTCCACATCCCGCAGGAGACCATCGTCAAGGGTCATCCGAACTATGAGTACCGGCAGAAAGGGAAGCAGGCAACCTTGTCATGCGGCTACGGAGGCGGCGTCGGCGCGCTCAAAGCCATGGGAGCGAAAATGCCCGAGGAGGAAATGCAGCCGCTGGTGGACGCCTGGCGCGCGGCGAATCCGAACATCGTGCGGTTCTGGAACGCGCTGGGTAATGCCGCCTCGGAGGTGATTGAGAAGCATAATAGCGTCCGCGTGGGCAAGGTAATGGTGTACCGGAAGGAAGGACATATGCTGATCCGCCTGCCCGGCGGACGCGACCTGTGCTACCTCTCGCCGCGATTCGTGACCAACCGTTTCGGCAGCCGGGGCATTGGGTATCTGGCAGCATCCGCCGGCGGGAAGATGGAGCTGCAGGAGACCTTTGGTGGCAAGATCGCCGAGAACTGTACGCAAGCCATCGCCCGCGACCTGCTGGCCCATGCCATGCTAAACCTCGAAGCGGCGGGTTATCCCATCGTGTTCCACGTCCACGATGAGGCGGTTATGGAAGTGCCCATCGGTCAGGGCAGCGTGGAGGAAGCCTGCCGCGTCATGGCCATCCCACCGGATTGGGCGCGGGATTTGCCGCTCAGGGCGGACGGGGACGAATTGACATACTACAAAAAGACATGATAAATGTCGCAGCACCCCTTGACTTATCCCGTGTTCAGAGGGAGTAATACCATACCCCAAGGAAAGGAGAGATTCTGGTGACATACAAAGAGATCCTTAAGCTCAGGGAAGGCGCGCATGTGGTCAGCGTCAACACGGAGACCTGCATGGCCGTCCGCCTGCGGGAAGGTTTTACGCTGACGACGATCCTGCCGGAACGCAAACTCCTGATCCAATGTTACAGCGAGCGGGCGCACCTTTTGTGGCAGGACACGGTCGAGGATGTGTTCTCTTCCGGGAAAGGTCGGGAGGTGTGATCGCATGAAGGCCGTCATGTTGGAGCCGGGCAGAGAGGCCCGTGCTCTGGATATCCCCCACACGCTGAAGGCGATGCAGCAGGCTGTGGGCGGAACCATTCAGGCCATTTATCCATGGAAAGGCGTCAGCGCCGCGCTGGTGTGCGACGACGAAGGGCTGCTCAAGCGCCTCCCCTTCAACCGCATGGTCGCGCCGGAGGTGTTTATCTTTGGCCCCTGCTTCATCTGCGGGGTGGACGGAGAAAACTTCGCCGATCTGCCGGAAGCATTGGTTGAACGCTTTGTGAAGCGGTACCGCTTCCCGGAGTTGCTCTTCCGGCATGGCGGCAAGCTCTATTCCCTTCCGGTGGAATTGTAACGGCGCAAACAGAACATTTTCCGATCAGGTTTCCCCTGTGTTGGGGGAAGCCTTTTTTCATCCCGACACAGGAGGAGATCAATATGCAAGTCAACCACGACAAAAAGCTGCTCATCGCCACAGGCCGCAGCCGCAAGGCGACGCAGTGGCAGAACAGGGAGATGCTCTGGAGCGAATTTCTGGACAAACTGTCCCGACCCACCCGTACGCGGGAGACGGTGGCCGAGTATGCCGCCATGGGTAAGGCCGAGCGCGACGACGTCAAGGACATCGGCGGGTTCGTGGGCGGCTATCTCAAAAACGGCAAGCGCAACAGCGCCAGCGTGGTCAACCGCTGCATGGTCTGCCTGGACGCGGACAACGCCGACGCCGCCCTCGTGGACGATCTGGACATGACGTTCATCAACGCCTACGCGCTCTACAGCACGCACAGCCACACGCCGGAGAAGATGCGCCTACGGCTCATCGTGCCGCTATCCCGTACCGTCACGCCGGACGAGTACGCGGCCATCTCCCGCCGCATCGCGGACGAATTGACGCTTTCCCGCTTCGACCCCACGACCTTTGAGCCGGCAAGGCTGATGTACTGGCCCAGCGCGCCCGAGGACGGCGAGTACCTGTTCCGCTGCGCGGACGAGCCGTTCCTCGATCCGGACGCGGTGCTGGCCACCTATCCCGACTGGACGGACGCCTCGCTCTGGCCGACGACCCAGCCGGTGGAGGCGAAGATGCGCCGCACGGTCTCCAGGCAGGAAGACCCGCTGACCAAGCGTGGGATCATCGGGGCGTTCTGCCGGGCGCACAGCATCACAGACATCCTCGAACACACCCTCGCGGACAGATACACGCCCACGGCGCAGGACGACCGCTACACCTTCGTGGGCGGCAGCACCACGGGCGGGCTGGTGGTCTACGACGACAAGTACGCCTATTCGCACCACGCCACCGACCCGGCGGGCGGGCAGCTGTGCAATGCGTTTGACCTTGTGCGCCTTCACCTGTTCACGCCGGGCGGCACGGCCCCGGACGGCGCGCATGTGGGCGACGGGAAGGACTCCGTCCGCCGGATGCAGGAGTACGCCGCGCAGGACGAGGCCACCCGCCGCAAGCTATGCGAGGAGCGCAGGGAGCAGGCCGCGCAGGAGTTTGGCGATCTGGACGCGCAGGAAGCACAGCCTGCGCAGGACGAAAACTGGCAGGAAAAGCTGGAGGTGGACAAGCAGGGCCGCGTCAAAGACACGCTGGGCAATCTGGCGCTGATCCTGCGCAACGACCCCCGGCTCCGGGACATCGCCTACAACATCCACCGCAGCGGCATCGACATCCGCCGGGACGCCGAGGGCCACAGCTCCGTCCCGTGGACGCCCATCAAGGCGGGCTGGAACGAATCGGACCTGGGCGCGCTGCAGATCTATCTGGAGCATGTCTACGGCCTGTACACCCCGTCCAAGCTCAAGGGCATCCTGCTGGCCATCGCGGCGGAGCGGGGCTACCATCCCATCCGCGACTACATCGAATCCCTGCCCGCGTGGGACGGCGTGCCGCGCGTGGACACGCTGTTCGTGGACTATCTGGGCGCGGCGGATACGGCCTATACCCGCGCGGTTGCGAGGAAGATGATGGTGGCGGCGGTGGCGCGGGTGTACCGGCCGGGAATCAAATTTGACAGCGTGGTGGTGCTCAACGGCCCGCAGGGCATGGGCAAAAGCTCGTTCTTTGCCAAGCTGGGCGGGAAGTGGTTCAGCGACAGTCTGACCATAGGCGACATGAAGGACAAGGCCGCGCCGGAAAAGCTGCAAGGCTACTGGATACTGGAGCTGGGCGAGCTGGCCGGGCTTAAAAAAGTGGACGTGGAGACGGTGAAGGCGTTCATCACCCGCCAGGACGACAAGTTCCGCCACTCCTACGGCTACAGCGTGGAGGACCATCCGCGGCAGTGCATCATCGTGGGCAGCACGAACAACGGCGACGGCTTTTTGCGGGACATCACG
>DVGZ01000050.1 GCA_018712435.1 Candidatus Caccousia avicola | reverse complement strand
CCAAAGAGAACTGGTTTACCAGTTGCAGCGCGAGCGATGCGATGATATTTTTCAGTACCCCTTCTAGGGGTCAGCAAGTACTGACCCCTCTGGGGTCTGCGCAAACCACTAGTTTACTAGTGGTTTTGATTGTCTTTTTATGGTTTTCCCTTACACCTCGGGAATGTCGAGCGTAATCTCGCGGCCAAGCTCAGCGGACTTCTGGATGCCGGAGATGATAGCCTGATTGTAGAGAATCTGGCTGGTGGGGACGGGAGCCTCGGTGCCGTTCTTCACAGCGTCGAGGAAGGAGCGGATCTTCTTGTAGAAGAGGCCGCCGAAGGAATCGCCCTCCGGGCAGAGCGGGATGGTCGTCTGGGTCTGCTCGCCCGCCACGTCGCGGTACAGCGTCATGGGGCCGCCGACGGTGCCGTTCCAGCACTCCGTGGACGGAATGCGCAGAGCGCCCTTCGTACCCATGATGATGGTGTCACCGGGAGTGTCGACGTGCATGGCCCACGCGATGCGGAAGTCGAGAATAATGTCGCCCTCCAGACGGATAAACGCGGCGGCGAAATCGTCCACGTTGAAGCGGGCGGCGTCAGCCGGGTTGTTGTACATCGGGTTGGAGCCGAAGAAACCGGAGGTGTAGCCGGTGACGGTCAGCGGCTTCGGATAGCCGATGGCGTTGAGCACCATGTCGAGGGAATAGCAGCCGATATCGCCGAGAGCGCCGATGCCCGCCGTTTTCTTCTCGATGAAGGTGCTGTTCGGGATGCCGCGGCGGCGGCCGCCGCCGGTCTGGATGTAATAGATCTTGCCGAGCTCGCCGGATTCGACGATCTTCTTGATCATCTTCATGTTGTCATCCATACGGGGCTGGAAGCCGATGGAAAGCAGCTTGCCGCTCTCCTTTTCCGCCTTGACAATCGCTTCGGCCTCCTCCATCGTGACGCACATGGGCTTCTCCAGCAGAACGTTCACGCCCTTTTGCAGCGCGTAGATGGTGCATTCCGCGTGAGTGGCGTTGTAGGTGCAAATGCTGACCGCGTCAAGATTGCCGGCTTCCGCGTCGAGCATGGCCTTATGATCGGGATACAGACGCACGCCCTCCACGCCGTAGCGCTTGAAGAATTTCTCCGCCTTGCCGGGGATCAGGTCGGCGGCGGCGACGATCTCCACGTCGGGCATCTGCTTGTAGCTTTCGATGTGGGCTTCGGCGATCCAGCCGGTGCCGATGATACCGACCTTAAGCTTGCGGGAGGTGTCGATGGCTTCCTCCTCGGTGGGAGGGGTGAACTGGTTGAGAACAGCGTCGGACATAGTGAGATACCTCTCTTTCTTATCGAATCAGGGTTTTCAGATACTGGATGCTGATTTCGGCGCACTCCATGGGAGTCTTGTCCATACTGGGAGCGTCCTGCTCCACGACGACCCACTCAGCCCCCGCTTCCTCGGAAGCGGCCAGAATGGCCGGGAAATCCTGCATTCCCTTGCCGAGCGGACGGAATTCGAAGGTTTTCTCCTCCTCGTCCTTCTTCTCGGATTCAATGCCGATCAGCTCATACATCTGATCCGGCTTCTTGCCGGAGAGGAAGAAGTCCTTCAGGTGGACAATGGGAGCGCGGCCCGTATACTTGCGGACGTAGGCGGCGGGATTTTCTCCGCCGACGTTTACCCAGCAGGTGTCGATTTCCGTTTGCAGCAAATCGGCGGGGACGGTGTCATAGAGCACATCCAGCGCATATTTGCCGTCGATCTTCACGAACTCGAAATCGTGGTTGTGGTACAGAAGCTGCATGCCGAGCTTCTTGGCCGTCTCGCCCAGCAGGCGGGCGCCCTCGATCGTTTTCTGGAAGCCGTCCGTGCCGGGGCGGTATTCCTCCGTCAGATACGGGATCGCCACGAAGCGGCAGCCGATGGCGGCATAATCGCCCAGCACCTTGTCGGGGTCGGCCATCATGTCCACAAACGGGACGTGAGCGGAGATCGGCGTGAGCCCGTGCTTTTCGCACAGAGCCTTGACCTCGGCGGGCGTTTTGCCGTACAGACCGGCAAACTCCACGCCGTCATAGCCAAGCGCCTTGACCTTTGCGAGCGTGCCTTCAAAGTCCTGTTCCAGATCCTCGCGGACGGAATAGAGCTGAAGCGCGATGGGGAACTGTTTCATGTTTGACAACTCCTTTTCCCAAATAATCTATGCTGTTTCCTGTTTCGAAAACGGAATCAAATATGCAGAGAGATGGAGGTACCCTTTTCCGCGGAGGCGAACACCGCGTCGATGACGCGCATCACGCGCAGAGCCTGCTCCGGCGTGACGGCCAGCGGGGCCTTTCCCTCGTCCGCGTCGCGGAAATTGCGGTAATAATCGCGGGCGTCGCTTTCCAGTGCGGGCAGCGGCAGCTCCTCGATGCTCTCCTTCGGGCGCGGGGCCATGGTGCGGGTGGGGCCTGCCACCGTGTAGACGATGCCGGGCTCCCAGCGCATTTCCTCCGTGCGGGCGCGCACGATGCGTCCCGTGCAGGAGAAGTCGTCGATCTGCGCCGTGCCGCTGTCGCCGGAGACGTGCCAGCGGGGCAGGTTGATGAAGGTATAGGTGTCAACCTCCACCAGAGCGGACAGGCCGTTGTGGAAGCGCATCATCAGCTTGAAGTTGTCGTCCACGCCGGGGAACTTGACGGACAGCAGGTGAGCGTAAACCTCGGTGACGGGGCTGTCGACCAGATACATCAGCTGATCGATCAGATGTACGCCCCAGTCGAGCAGCATGCCGCCGCCCGCTTCACGCACACAGCGCCAGTCGCCGGGAATGCCCTTGCTGCCCTGCACGCGCGATTCAATGTAAAACGGCTTTCCGATGGAGCCGTCCTCGATCAGCTTCTTGACCATCAGGAAATCCTTGTCCCAGCGGCGGTTCTGGTGCACGGAGAACTGCCGTCCCGTCTCCTTGGAAACGGCGATAACCTCCTCCAGCTCGGCCGCGTTCATCATCACGGGCTTTTCGCAGATCACGTTCTTGCCCGCCCGCATGGCCTGGATGGACAGCGGCTTGTGGAAGTTGTTCGGCACGGCGAGAATGACGGTGCGGATCTCCGGGTCGGAGAGCAGCGCGTCGAGCGTCTGATATCCGTGAATGCCGTCCTTTTCCGCGGCCTCGATCCGCTCGGGGTTGATATCATAAATACCGGCAAGGCGGAATTCCTCCGGCAGGGAGAGAAGCTGCTTGGCATGCCAGCCGCCCATGCCGCCGTAGCCGATGATTGCAATCGTATACATGAAAGAAACTTCCTTTCTGATTCTGGATGGGAACCCCCGGCGCGAAATCAGGCCCAGTACATGCCGCCCTGACGCTCCTCGAAGATGATGGTGCGCTTGAGAACCTCAATGGCCTTTTCCAGGCCCTCGCGGGTCGTCATCAGGCCGTCCTCGTGCTCGATGGAAATGATGCCGTCATAGCCGGTCTGACGCAGCTCGCTGAAAATCGCGCGCCAGACGTCCTCGCCGTGGCCGTAGCCGATGGTGCGGAAGTTCCAGGAGCGCTCCGGAATATGGTCGAAGGGCGTCGTGTCCAGCACGCCGTTGACCGCGCAGTTGTAGGGATCGATCGCGGTATCCTTGGCGTGGAAATGGTAGATGGCTCCCTTGAGCGCGCGGATTGCCGCCACGGGGTCGATGCCCTGCCAGAACAGGTGGGAGGGATCGAAGTTCGCGCCGATCACGGGGCCGACAGCCTCGCGCAGGCGGAGCAGCGTACCGGGGTTATAGACGCAGAAGCCGGGGTGCATCTCAAAGGCGATCTGGTGCACGTTGTGCTCCTCGGCGAATTTGGCTTCCTTCTTCCAGTAGGGGATCAGCTTTTCATTCCACTGCCATTCCTTGATCTTCTGGAAATCGTCCGGCCAGGTCGCGACAACCCAGTTCGGATACTGCGAATCGTCGCAGTCGCCGGGGCAGCCGGAGAAGCCCACGACCGTCTTGACGCCAAGCTTTTCCGCGAGGCAGATGGCCGCTTCAAACTGCTCGTGATACGAGCGGGCGATCTCCTT
>DVGZ01000049.1 GCA_018712435.1 Candidatus Caccousia avicola | reverse complement strand
CCGCCAGCGTTCGTCCTGAGCCAGGATCAAACTCTCTAAAATATTGTATTGAATCGCTCTTAGGAGCGTTTCAAGCATATCTTAGAGCTTTTGTAGCTCTTTCAGTACACTTGCGTGTTTTTGCATTTTTTGAAAAGCTTTGCTTGCTTTCCTTTTCGTATCAGTCGCCCGATACTCAAAGTCATTACGGGTACTTCTTAAATCGTTCGTTGTTTAATTTTCAAGGTTCTGCGTCCGTCCCTCTCATTTGAGGAGCGTACTTTACATTTTATCACACTCTCGTGCGTTTGTCAAGCACTTTTTTTCTTCTCTTTTTTGGGACAGCCTTGACATTGTATCACTTTCGTTCCACTCTGTCAAGATTTTTTCCGTCTCTCTCGACGGCTTGACTATAATACCACACCCTTTCCCGCTTGTCAACGCTTTTTCGATCTTTTTTTGCAATTTTTTTCATTTCTTTTCCAGGCTTGTGTATCGGCTGGAAAACTGGCCTATATCTTGTGGTTTTGCTGGTATTGCGCCCGGTACTGAGCCGGAGTCGTGCCTGTCTCCCTGCGAAACACACGGATAAAATACCCGCCCTCGGAGAAACCGGCGGCCTGCGCGACCTCCTCCACCGTCAAATTGGTTTCCTCCAAAAGCCTGCGGGCAGCAGCCACTCTCGCTTCCCGCAGAAGCGTATTGAAGCTTTTCTGTCCCGTCTCCCGCAGAATCCTTGCAATGTGCCGCGTGGAGAAATGCAGCTGTTCCGCCGCGCCCGCCAAGGTAGCGTCCGCACAGCAGGCGCTCAGATACGACAGGATCTCCCGCATCTCCGCTTCGTATTTCTTCGGAGACTCCTTCTGCACCATCTCCCCATGATCCAGCAGGAAGGAAAACAGAAGCGCCAAAGCCCCGTTCACCGCCGCGCGGCGGTTCGGGCGTGAGGAGAGAGACTCCCGGGCCAGGAGCAGGACCAGCGCGCGCGTCTCCTCGTCCTCTCCCATATCAAACAGCATACAGCGGCCCGGCGCGCCCGGCGGGGAGAACAGTCCCTCCTGCACTCCGCCCACTCCAAAGACGGCCGGGAACGACGCGCGGAAAAAGGAAGCCCGGATCAATACATTGAGCACGACGGCATCCGGCGAACAGGAAATACCGTGCACCGCCTTGGGACACAGCAGAAACAATTGGCCGCGCCCCAGCTCCACCTCACGGTTTTCCATCGCATTGCGCGCCGTCCCGTCCAGCACGGCGATCAGCTCGTAGAAGTTATGCGAATGCGGCGGAGTTGCGTCGCGGGTATCATGCTTGCGCACACATACATCGTCGCCCGAAAGGATAAAGCTCTTTTCATCGAATTCCGGCAGAGCGGTGTCCTCCCGGCGACCCGGCGCGGGCGCCTCGATTCCGTACCAATCCAGCGGACGCAGATCGCGCGGCAGGGCTTCCAGCGCGGAGCGGAATTCCCTCTGCGTGATACGCCCGGCCGCCTGCTCCTGCTCCCACTCGGTCAGACGATACAGCAGCTTCTCCGTTTCTTCCATGTGCAGCATGTCCGTATCCTCCTATCCATATTGTCGCCCACGGCCTTTGAAAAACCCAAAAAAGCGTGCTATAGTGCAGATATCGGATCCTCTCTATGATACATGAATTTGTCCTGGATTTCCATGCTTTTTTGGAAAAATCGCAAAACGAACGGAGGAGTTTGCTTTGAATCTGACATCTATGCTTGTCAACCATGTCCAGACCCCGCTGGGATATGACCTCCCCCACCTGAGCCTGTCCTGGATCCCCGAAAACGCGCGCGGCACGCGGCAGGAATCCGCCCGCGTCCAGATCGCCGCCGATCCGGGCTTCACCAAAATCCTGCACGACAGCGGCGAGAACGCCAACCCGGATTCCCTCGCCTACCATCCCGCGATCGCCCTCTCTCCCCGCACGCGCTACTATTGGCGGGTGACGGTGCGCGACGAGACGGGCGACGAGGGAACAGGGGTTTCGTGGTTTGAGACGGGAAAATGCGGCGAGCCGTGGCAGGCCGAGTGGATCTCTCCCGCGTGCGGTTCGGTTCACCCGCTGGTGCGCGGCATGGTCAGCCTGCCGGGCCGTCCGGTTGCGGCGCGGGCGTATGCGTGCGGGCTTGGGCTGTACGAGCTGTATCTGAACGGCGAGCGCGTCGGGGACGAATACCTCACACCCTATTATAATGATTATCACTTCTGGATGCAGTACCAGACCTACGACGTGACCCGGTTGCTGCACGAGGGGGACAACGTCCTCGGCGCAATGCTCGGCAACGGCTGGTATAAGGGACGCTTCGGCTTTGAAGCCAACCCCCGCCACGGCCTGTTCGGGGATAACTTCTCCTTCCTGTGCGAGCTGCGCGTGACGCTGGAGGACGGGCGCGAACTGTGCTTCGGTACGGATCGTTCCTGGCGCTGGGCTCCCTCCCCCGTGCTGGAAAGCAGTATTTATGACGGCGAAGTATACGACGCGCGTCTGGCAATCCCCGGCTGGTGCTCCGACGTGTGCGAACCGGCCGGCTTCCGTCCGGTGGATCGCGCCGAAGAATCCTACACGCATCTTACCGAGCGGCTGAGCGTACCGGTGCGGATCACCGAAAAGCTTCCGGTTCCGAAGCTGATCCGCACGCCAAAGGGAGAAAACGTGCTTGACTTCGGCCAGGAGATCACGGGCTGGGTGGAATTCAATTGCTCCGCTCCCGCTGGAACGCGCGTGCATCTGCAATACGGCGAAATCTTGCAGGACGACTGCTTCTATCGCGACAATCTTCGTTCCGCCAAAGCGGAATATACCTATTTCTCAGACGGCAGCACGGCGCGGGTGCGTCCGCACTTCACCTTCTACGGCTTCCGCTATGTGAAGGTGGAGGGAATCGACGAGGTGAACCCCGCCGACTTCACGGCCTGTGTGCTCCACTCCGATTTGGAGCTGACCGGCTGCATCGAAACGTCCGACCCCCGCGTGAACCGTCTGTTCCTCAACGCCCTCTGGGGACAGCGCGGAAACTTCCTGGATGTGCCGACCGACTGCCCGCAGCGCGACGAGCGCATGGGCTGGACGGGCGACGCGCAGGTATTCTGCCCGACGGCCAGCTTCAACATGCAGACAGCTGCCTTCTACCGCAAATACCTGCACGACATGCTGCTGGAACAGCGCGGGCTGTATCACGGATCCGTCCCGCACGTCGTCCCGATGATGATTGCGGATCCCGACCGCACCCAGCACGGCTCGTGCGCGTGGGCGGACGCCGCCGCCGTCATCCCGTGGCAGCAGTACCTGTTCTACGGCGACGCTTCCCTGCTGGAGGAAGAATACGAGAACATGCGCGCATGGGCGGATTTCCTGCGGCATGAGGATCAGGAAACCGGCGGGCAGTTCCTGCGCACCACCGGCTTCCACTTCGCGGACTGGCTCGCGCTCGACAACCCCGACAAACAAAGCTGTTTCGGCGGCACGGACCCCTATTTCATCGCGAGCGCGTACTATTACCGTTCCATCCGCATGACGGCGCAGGCGGCCCGCGCCCTGGAACGCGAGAAGGAGGCGGAGGAGTACGGCGTATGGGCGGAGAAAATCCGCGAAGCCTTCCGGGCGCGCTATCTGCTCCCCGGCGGCGACAACGTCTGCCGCACCCAGACCTCCTATGTGCTGGCGCTGGCCTTCGACCTGACCCCCGAGGAGGATCGCGCGGACACGCTGCGTCTGTTGGAGGAAAAGCTGGATGAAAGCAATATGCACCTGACCACGGGCTTCGCCGGAACGCCGTGCCTGTGTCCCCTCCTCTCCGAGCACGGCGCGAACGCGTCCGCCTACCGTCTCCTGCTCAACGACGATTACCCGAGCTGGCTTTATGAGGTCGGCATGGGCGCGACGACCGTGTGGGAGCGCTGGAACTCCGTGCTGCCGGACGGCAGGATCAGCGACACCGGCATGAACAGCCTGAACCACTACGCCTACGGCTCGATCGTGGAATGGATGTACCGGTACATGTGCGGCATCAACCCGTGCGAGGACGCTCCCGGCTTCCGGCATGTCCTCCTGCGCCCGATGCCCGACGCAAGCCTGTCCTTCGCGCACGCTTCCTTCCGCTCGCCCGTGGGGCTGTATGAAAGCGGATGGGAGTATGAGGACGGCGGGAATACGCTCTGCTACTCCTTCACCATTCCCTTCGGCGCGTCGGCCACGCTCCTCCTTCCCGGAGAAAGCGAACCGATCGCCCTCGCACCGGGACAGCACACCATTCGCCGCCCCGTATGACAAAAGCCCGTTCCGCAGCCTGACCGGCCGGAACGGGCTTTCTTTTTTTGTCAGAGATACCACTGGGCCTGCGCCTGCCACAGCCGCGCATACGGCCCGTCCTCCCGGGCCAGAAGCTCCTCGTGGCTTCCCTGCTGCACCAGCCTGCCTTCCTCAAACACCGCGATGGTGTCGCAGAAGCGGCAGGAGGACAGGCGGTGGGAAATATAGAGCGCGCCCACTCGCCGATCCCAGCCCGATCCAGGCAGCGCTGCACCTTCTCCTTGTCATAGTGCATGGACGCCGCCACATTTTCACCGAGCGGCAGCGCAAACACCTGAAAATCCTGAAACACCACCGCGAACAGGCGGCAGTATTCCTCATAGGAGTATTGCCGGATAAGAATTCCCATCCCCGCCGTGATGGAAGCCGACAGGAAATTTTTCGCCTCCACCCGCCCGTAGCTGCTCCGCACCTGCCGGTGCAGAACCGCAAACTGTTCCTCGATCCACGGGTACATGGCATACAGCCGGATGTCCTTCCCGAACTTCGGATCCGCCGAAGAATCCTGTAAATATTGCCGTTCCATGCGTTTTCCCTCCTCCCGCATGGATCCTGTTTTCTTCCATTTGATCCATACTATTTCTATTGTACCGGTTCGCCGCGCTTCTCACAAGCCGCATCATTTTAAAAAACACATCCGATTTTTGAAAAAAAAAGCCCCGCCGAAGCGGGGCCTTTCAACTGGATCGGGAGATTACCCGAGAATATACACATTCATGTTGCGCACGCCGATCTGATAGCATTCGCTCAGCGTATCATAGTACAGATCCGCGATGATGGTGTTGCGCATGCACGCCCCGCCCGTATCGGAGGCCACAGCGTAGCCGTAAACCACTTTTCCGTCCGGGGAGCAGATGAACAGCTTCGTGCCGTAGGGAATGACGTTCGGGTTGACCGCCACGCGGCCAAACGCCGCCGGAGCGCCCGTGGCTGTGATGCCGCCGCCCGTGTAAGCGGAGCACTTGCCGGTGAGCAGCTTGGTATAGTTCACCAGGTTGCCGTTCTGGTCATAGACGGTGCCGTCGCTCTCGATCGTCGCGTAGCCGTTCGGATCCTTCGTGCCCACACGGCTGACCTGGTTGACAGCCTCCTTGAGCACGGTGGAGGAAAGCACGGTGCTCTCTGTTACCACGCCGTCCACAATCTTGTTGCGGCGCGTTACCTTCTGCACGCCGTCCTGGCCCTGTACGTCGACGCGGGTCACGCCGCGCGGCAGAGAGGAATCGTTCGTCACTGTCTCGGTGAAGGGAATCGCTTCCTCGGCGGTGACTTCCTCATACTTCACGCGCTGGACGGTCACGTCCGTATCGGCGGTGATCTTCGTGGAGAGGTCCGGGGTAACCACGTCGTCCTTGCCGAGCGTGATTCCCTGCTCCGCGAGCAGAGCGGACACGGTGGTGTCCTCCACAAGCAGGTTCTTTGTCTCGCCGTCGGCGGTGAACTTCACGGCATGCCGCCGTGTCACTTCGATCACCATGTCCGCGGAGACCTGCTTCGTGGTGGGAGCCGTCAGCTTGTCGTTGGAGTCCACGGTGACGCCGCACGCCTGAAGCGCGTCGGCAATCGTCTGGCCTTCATACACGACGGTGGACTTCGCCATCCCGTCGGCCACAACCGTGACGGTGTGCGCGCTCGTCAGATGGATGGCCAGTTCACCGGTGGTGTTGTTGGAGGCGACGGAAATGCGATCCGCCTCATCCACCGAAAGGCCCATCGAGATGAGCTGTGCGCGGGTATCCTGAATCGTCTCCAGAGAGCCGGTCAGGCTTCCCGTGTAAGTTTCCCCGTTGTAATACACCGTAACCTTGCGGGTGGCCGCCATGACGGTGGTGACGGAGCTGACCGTGATGACAATCATCACCGCGAGTGCCGTCAGCTTTTTGACGGGGGTTTTTCCCCAGGCTCTGCCAAGTGTTCTTCGCAGAGCAGCTTTGTTCCAATTTCTCATTGCTTCACCTTTTTTGCCGCGCCGGTTAAAATTTGACGCCCGGAACCGAACGTCACCGCCGCCGCGCCCAATCGGGAGTTGCGCTGATGTGGCCTATTATATGCAACAACCCGCGGACTGTCAAAAATTCATCACCCCCGGTTTTTGACCATTATGACGAAATCTTCCGTTCGTATTATTCTTTCAAAGAATATTCAAGCCGGATTCGCCGCGTTCCTGCGGAAAAAGAACGTCCGTTTTCTGTGCAGTTTGCAAGAAACTAAAGATTACATCGTTGTAACCTTCGTAACAAACCTGTTTCAACTTCCTGTTTTTTCCAATGTATAACGCCCGAAACCCGCATGAATCCTGGATTTTTGGGAAACCCTCCAATGGAGAAAATCTGTCGAAAAGTTCTTGGATTTTCCTTCTGCCCGCCCCTTTTTCCCCCTGAATGGTTACAAACGGAATCCGGCCTGTAAACTCTTGTGATAATATATATATAATAAGGAAAAGGGAGCGGCCTTTTCCACGCCCGCGTGATGCGGATCGCCTTTACATTTTGGAAGGAGTATGTTAAAATAATAACGCTTTTCAGGACAAGCCGGGGAACCTTCCCCGTTTCAGAAATGAGCAGGCGCACCGCCTGCCGGAACATGCTAAGGAGGTTTTGCTTACCATGTACAATGTACGCAAGGTTACAGAGGATCTCTTCTGGGTTGGCGCGAACGATCACCGTCTCCACCTCTTTGAAAACATTCACCCCATCCCGCGCGGGGTCTCGTACAACGCTTATGTGCTGACGGACGAACAGACCGTCCTGTTCGACACGGTGGACTGGTCCGCCTGCCGCCAGCTGCTGGAAAATCTCGATCACGTTCTCGCGGGCCGTCCGCTTGACTATCTTGTGATCCACCATATGGAGCCGGATCACGGCGCTTCCATTCAGGAGATCCTGCTGCGCTATCCGCAGGTCAAGGTGATTTCCTCCGCAAAGGCCTTTACGATGATGAAGCAGTTCGGCTTCTCCACCGGCGACCATGAGTGCGTGGAAGTCAAGGAAGGCTCCACCCTGAGCTTCGGCAAGCATTCCCTCACCTTCCTCTCCGCTCCGATGGTGCACTGGCCGGAGGTGCTCGTCTCCCTCGACACCACAAACGGCGCGCTCTTCTCCGCGGATGCCTTCGGATCCTTCGGCGCGCTGGACGGCGCTCTCTTTGCCGACGAGGTGAACTTTGACCGCGACTGGATCGACGACGCCCGCCGCTACTATACCAATATTGTGGGCAAGTACGGCCCGCAGGTGCAGGCTCTGCTGAAGAAGGCTTCCGGCCTGCTGGATCAGGTGAAATTCATCTGCCCGCTGCACGGTCCCGTGTGGAGAGAGAATCTCGGCTATTTCGTGGAGAAGCATGACCTCTGGAGCCGCTATGAGCCCGAGGATCGCGGCGTGCTGATCGCCTACGCTTCCATGTACGGCAACACCGAGGAGGCGGCACAGGGCCTTGCCACCCGCCTGTATGAGCGCGGCGTGAAGAACGTTGTGGTGCACGACGTCTCCAACAGCCACGTCTCCTACCTCATCGCGGACGCGTTCCGCCTGAGCCACATTGTGCTGGCTTCCGTGACGTACAATCTCGGCATTTATCCGGTGATGCACAACTTCATCTCCGACATGAAGGCCCTGAACCTGCAAAACCGCACCGTGGGCCTGATCGAGAACGGCACCTGGGCGATCAAGTCCGGCGAGCTCATGCAGAAGGAGCTCGAGGGCATGAAGAATATGAACGTCCTGCCGGACAAGCTGACGCTCACCTCCTCGCTGCCCGCTGAGCGCGCCTGCGACCTCGACGCTTTCGCGGACGCTCTGGCCGCTTCGGTGAAAGGATAACAAACGAGCGTGACCAGAAGCCCGGTGCGAACCGTCCGGAAAAAATCGCTTCGCTGTTTTTCCTGGCTTTTTGGTGCTTCGCACGGCTTCTTAAAAGGGGGGCTCTGCCCCCTCAACCCCCGCCGCCTTTTGTAAAAGGCGGGCGAAAACTTCAAGCAAAAAACCGGCCCTCCTTTACGGGAGGGCCGGTTTTTTGATCAGAGGAGCGGAAGCGTCAGCACAAACTCTGTGCCGCATCCGAGCGCCGGGTGCGCGGAAAGTGCAATCGTGCCGCCGTGCATCGCGACAATCCGCCGCGTGATGGACAATCCCAGCCCGCTGCCGCCGCCGCTGCGCGCGTCGCTGCCGACGACAAAGGGCTCAAAAATGGTCTTCATCTGCTTGGGCGGGATCCCGCTGCCGTTGTCCGCCACGGTGAGGACAGCCGTTTTGCCGTCGCCGCGCAGACTGACGGCGAGAAGCGTTCCCAGGCGGTTGTAACGCAGGGAGTTGGAAAGAAGGTTATCGAGCACGCGGGTGAACTGGAACGGGTCGAGCGCGCAGAACAGCGGCGTTTCGGGGATCGACACCTCCAGCGTGAAGCCCGCCAGATCGATCTCCCCGTATTTCCCGGCCAGATAGACGCGCAAAAACTCGCACAGATCGGTGCGCTCGGCGTGCAGCGTGAACGCCGGATGCTCCACCTTTGCGTATTCGTGGAAAGCGTTGACCAGCCCGGTGAGCGCCTGCGTGCGGCTGCGGATGGCTTCCAAACAGCGCGGCTGATCCTCGGGCGGGATTTTTCCGGCGGCGAGCGCGTCCGCATAGCCCGCGATCACCGTGACGGGCGTTTTGATGTCGTGGGAGATATCCGCGATCATGCGCTGGCGGTCGCGGTCAAGCCGTTCCCGCTCCCGTTCGCTCTCCGCGAGCCGGTCGGAGAGCATGTCGAAGGTTTCCCCGATGCGTTTGAGCTCGCGCACGTCCGTGCAGTTCCCCACACGCACGGAGCGGCCCTCCACCTGTGCCAGCATCGCGTCGTGCAGACGATCCAGCGGCAGACGGATCGCGCGTCGGATCCGTCCGGCAAAGAACGCCCCCGCCAGCACGGACACGGGCAGAAGCAGCAGCCACACGCGCCACGAGGCCTGATAGGCCGCATATGTCGTCTGTTCGTCGGGAAAGGCGGTGCTCATGAGAAGGACGCGGGATTCCCCGTCCGCGCCCGTGAAGGAGAAGCGGGAGAGGGAAGCGCGCGCGGGCCACAGCCCGGTCAGGATGGCATATTCGCGCCGGGTGTACCGCTCCCGTCCGTCCCCCAGGCCGCCGGACACCACGCGCAGATCGCCGTCCAGCTCCATCTCCTCACTGCCGCCGTCCTCCGTGTAGCGGGTGACACGATACCGCGCTTCACTGTCCCCGTCCTGAATGGGGTAAGCTTCCACATGGGAGCCGGAGCTGTAGTCGCTGACGCAGGCAAGCTCCCCCTGTGTCAGAGCGCCGAGGGATTCGTCCGAGCTCCAGAGAAGATCGCCGTCCGGCGTAAGCACGGCGAAACTGTCCGAGCTGCCGAGATAGGCGCGCAGAGCGTCATAGTTTCCCTGCTCCAACCGGCTGTCCGCCAACAGCTGATCCCAGTCCGTGATGCTGTAGATCCGGTCAATACAGGCGCTCCACAGCCAATACACGCCCCCCGCCGCGACGGCCAACGTCAGGGCGAACAGCAGAAAGCTTTTTGCCAGCAGGGCGGACAGCCCGCGCTCCTTACGCTTCAATTTTATATCCCAGCCCGCGGATCGTGATGATGTGGCGCGGGTTTCTGGGATCCTCCTCCAGCTTCTCCCGGAGCTTGGAGATATGTACCATCATGGTGTTGTCGCTGCTCTCAAAATATTCTCCGGCAACACCCTCGTACAGCTGCGCTTTCGTAAAGATGCGCCCCGGCGACCGCATGAGCAAAGCGAGGATTTTATACTCCGTCGGCGTGAGGGAGATCGGCTCGCCGCCCCGGCGCAGCTCACAGCGCGCCACGTCGAGCGTCAGATCGCCCACCGTGAGCAGATCCCCGCCGCGCCCCGCCCGGCGCAGCTGCGCCTTCACGCGGGCCACCACCTCCATCGGGTTGAAGGGCTTGGCGATATAGTCGTCCGCGCCGAGATTCAGGCCGAGGATTTTGTCGTTGTCCGTGCTTCTGGCCGAGAGGATCAGGATCGGGATCGCGCTCACGCGCCGCAGCGCCTTTGTCAATTCCAAGCCGTTCATGCGCGGCATCATCACATCCAGGATCGCCAGATCCGGCGCGGCGCTGTTCGCCTTTCGCATGGCCTCCTCGCCGTCGCACGCTTCGATCACCGAAAAGCCCTCGCTTTCCAGATACAGCCGCAGCAGATCGCGGATGTCCGCGTCATCCTCCGCAATCAGGATGGTTTCCTTCATCGCACGCCCTCCTTTCGGGGTTTCCGTCCGCGCCGCTTTTGGCGCGTGTCTTCTTCTTGCAGTCTACTATGTACGCCCGCCCCTTGTCAACCGGCGGCAAAGAAAAAAGCGCCGCTCCCCGGCAGGGAAGCGGCGCCATACATTTTTGGATTACTCGAGGAAGCCGAGGTTGATTTCGTAGGGCGTATCGGCGGAGTTCTGAATCTCGGCCTCGCTCTTGTACTTGTTGACGGTGGCGGTGGACTTGTTGACCGGCTGGAGCGTGCCCATACCCGCGACGCAGCCGCCCGGGCAGGCCATACCTTCGAGCAGATAGCCGTCGTACTTGCCCGCCTTCGCCGCCATGAGCAGCTTGCGGCAGTCGCGCAGGCCCTGCACAGCCACGGTCTTGACCTCGCGGTCCGGATCCAGCTTCTTGATGACGTCCGTGACCGCCTGTGCCACGCCGCCGGAAACGGCGAAGCCACGGCCGCCCGCGGTGCCCTCGTTGAGCGGATGATCGGCCTCCAGCTTGGAGAGGTCAATGCTCTTGGCCGCGAACATGCCCATGACCTCCTCAAAGGTGAGCACAAAGTCAACGTTGCTGCGGATCGTGCGGCGGCTGGCTTCCAGCTTCTTCGCGGAGCACGGGCCGATGAAGGCAATCTTGCAGTCCTTGTCCTGCTGCTTGATCAGACGGGCCGTCAGCACCATCGGCGTCAGGGCCATGGAGATATACGGCGCGAGATCGGGGAACAGCTTCTTCGCCATGACGGACCAGGACGGGCAGCAGGACGTCGCCATGAAGGGCTGCTCCTCCGGAACGGCGCGCATGAAGTCCTTGGCCTCCTCGACGGCGCACAGGTCAGCGCCCACGGCGACCTCCTTGACGTCCGCGAAGCCCAGCTGGCGCAGAGCGGACCACAGCTTCTCCGGGCTGACGTTCGGGCCGAACTGGCCGACAAACGCCGGAGCGACAATCGCGACCACGCGGTGGCCGTCCTTCATCGCATGGATGAGCTGGAAGATCTGGCCCTTGTCGGAGATCGCGCCGAACGGGCAGTTCACGATGCACATGCCGCAGGAAACGCACTTGTCGTAGTCAATTTCCGCGCGGCCCATGCTGTCGCTGCCGATGGCGTCCATGCCGCACGCGACGGCGCAGGGACGATCCAGCTTCAGGATCGCGCCGTAGGGGCAAACGTCCTTGCAGCGGCCGCATTTGATGCACTTGTCCTGATCGATGTGGGACTTGCCGTGATGGATGGTGATGGCCTTCTTCGGGCAGACCTCCGAGCACGGATGCGCCAGGCAGCCCTGGCAGCCCTCGGAAACCTTATACTGCTTCGTGGGGCAGGCGTTGCAGGCAAACTTGATGATGTTCACCAGCGGCGGTTCATAATACTTCTCACTGATGGCGCTCTCGTCCACGCCCTGGGACAGCTCCGAGTGCTCCGAGATCGGGCGCAGCGGCAGGCCCATGGCCAGGCGCAGGCGTTCGCCCACGATTGCTCTCTCCAGGAAAATGGACTCACGGTAGCGAGCCTCCTCGCCGGGCACAATCTTATACGGAAGCTGCTCAATCCGGCTGTAATCCCCTCCCTCATAGGCCAGCCGCGCCACCTCGGTAAACACCTTGCGGCGGATGTCGGTCACGGAAGTGTAGATTCCTCTCATGGTACGGTTTGCTCCTTCCCGGGCGTCTGCCCTTTGCGTACATCTCTGATCTTTTTTCTCCCTCCGCCGGCAGGGGGCCGGTTCGCAGCCCTGCCGGATACGGAGACTTTCCTATTGATAATTATTTAACGAAAATGTCTTTTTGTCAAGAAGGAATGCGCCCTTCCGCACTTTTTCAGAAGAAGTGACAGAATAGCTTTCCCCGTTTTTACAAAATTACCCGCTTTGCCGGTCGTTTCTTTTTTCTTCGCCCACCCATCCCTTGCTCTTGCGGAAAATCAGCAGAGCAATTTTGTTAAAAGAATAACAGAATCCGTCCGTACACCCTGTTTTTCACCGCTTGGACAGAAATTTCCCCTATTTTTTATCTCTCTTTTTTCCATCTATTGCGTGCGCACGCAAATTGTTGTATACTAAAAAAACAGCCGCGCCGGAGCGCGGAAACGGTCGGAGAGGATGGAAAGAGCATGATTTTGGAAACAGAACGCCTGATCCTGCAGGAGTTAACGCCGGAGGATCTGCCCGCCGTGCGGGACACGCTGCAAAACAGCGAGGTGAAGCGCGTCTATGAGCACGCCTTCACGGACGAAGAAGCGCGGGACTGGCTGGAACGCCAGCGGCGGCGGTATGAGCGGTACGGCTTCGGCCTGTGGGCCGCTGTCCTGCGGGACGGGGGCGAACCGATCGGCATGGCGGGCCTGACACTGCAAAACTGTGAAGGGCATGACGTGCTCGAAATCGGCTATCTTCTGCGCCCGGCCTTTCGCGGGCATGGCTATGCGCGCGAAGCGGCGGCGGGCTGCCTGCGGTATGCGTTCGATCAGATGGGTGCGCCGCGCGTGCACTGCATCGTGAAGCAGGACAACCTCCCCTCCCGGCGGGTGGCCGAAAGCCTGGGGATGACCGTGGAACGGGAATTCCTCTCCGGTTGGGGCGGGATGCAGAAGCCCCATCTGCTCTACATGGCCGAGAGCGGCGGACCGGAGTTTTTCCCGCTGGTGAAGTGGCTGAGCGTGGGGGATCGGCATATCCGCGCCCTGCTCGACCGTGAGCTTGCCCCTCTCGGGCTCAACAGCAGCCAGCACATGTACATTCTCCGCGTGTGCGCCAACCCGGGCGTGACGCAGGATCGTTTCCTGACCTTCTTCTATCTGCACCCCAGCAATGTGACGCGGGCGATTGCGGCGCTGGAGAAGGCGGGATTCCTGCGGCGGGAGGAAAATGAAACGGACAAGCGGACCTGCCGCCTGTATCCCACACGGCGCGCCATCGAAGCCGCCGGGCAGATCCGCGAAATGACGGCGCGCTGGCAGGAAGCGGTTTTGCAGCCCGTTCCCGTGGAGGAACGGGAGCGTTTTCTGTGGTATCTGGGCGAGGCGGCCCGGCGCGCCGCCGCCCTGTGCGGCGGACGGCAAGGAAAGGAGACGGATGAATGAGTCAGGCAATTTCCAGGCAAGAAGGGAGAAATCCCCTCGGATATGAAAAAATCCCGGTGCTGCTCCGGCGGTACGCCATCCCAAGCATCATCGCGATGGTGGTCAGCTCGCTTTACAACATTGTGGATCAAATCTTTATCGGCCAGGGCGTCGGCTATCTCGGCAACGCCGCGACCAACGTGGCCTATCCGCTGACGACCATCTGCTTGTCGATCGCTCTGCTGATTGGCATCGGCGGCGCGTCCCGGTTCTCGCTCTCGCTCGGCGCGGGCGACGAAGAAGCGGCGGAGCGCGCGGCGGGAACGGCGGTCACGATGCTGGCCGTGGGCGGCGTTCTGTACGCCGTGCTGATCGAGGTTTTCCTGACGCCGCTCATGCTTGCCTTCGGCGCGACCGGCGAGGTGCTGCCGTATGCGGAAAGCTACACGCGGATCACGGCGATCGGCATGCCCTTTCTGATTCTCACAAACGGCATGAGCAATCTGGCCCGCGCGGACGGAAGCCCGCGTTTTTCGATGGGCTGCATGCTGCTCGGCGCAATCATCAACACCATCCTGGATCCGCTTTTCATCTTCGCTTTCCAATGGGGGATCGCCGGCGCGGCCTGGGCCACGGTGATCGGTCAGATCGCCTCGTGCGTTATGGCCTGCTCGTATCTGCCTCGCTTTCAGCACATCCGGCTCACACCGAAAAATTTCCGTATCCCGCCCCGGGAAGCGCTGCGGATTGCCTCGCTCGGCATGAGCAACAGCCTCAACCAGCTTGCCATGACCTTTGTGCAGATCGTTTTGAACAACTCGCTGACGTACTACGGCGCCATGAGCGTCTACGGCAGCGACATTCCTCTGGCCAGCTGCGGCATCGTCATCAAGACGAACGCGCTTCTGATCGGCGTCATTATCGGGATCTCACAGGGAAGCCAGCCGATTATCGGCTTCAACTACGGCGCGAAGCAGCTTCCGCGCGTCTGGGCGACCTACCGTCTCGCCATCACCTGCAACCTGATCATTTCGATTGTGGCTTTTCTTCTGTTCCAATTCTGCCCGCAGCAAATCATTTCCCTGTTCGGCACGGGATCGCCGGAGTATTTTGAATTCGCCGTGCGCTTTTTGCGGATCTATCTGTTTATGGTCCCTGTCAACGGCGTGCAGATCCTGTCCTCCAACTTCTTCACCGCGATCGGCAAAGCGCCGCGCGGCGTGTTCCTCTCGCTGACGCGGCAGGTGCTGTTCCTCACGCCGCTCATTCTGATTCTTCCCCTGTTCCTTGGACTGGACGGCATTCTCTACGCCGCCCCCATCGCGGACGGCGCGGCTTTCGTCGTCACCAGCCTGTTTATGTTCACCTTCTACCGCAAAACCATGGGCGGCAAAAAGGCCCCGGCGCAGGCAGGCTGATTCAGCCCTCCCGGATACGCAGGAAAGCGTCAATCGCCGCCGCGAAGCCCTGTCCGCCCTCCAGCGGCGCGACATAGGCGGGCAGGTGCGCCATGCGGTCCGCAAACGGGCGGATGTTCGCCACGCCGCACGTCACGGGAAAATGGGCGAACATTGGCTCGTCGTTGGGAGAATCCCCGAAAAACAGCACGCTGTGCAGGAAATCCGTCTCCCCCAGCACCTCGCGCAGGAACAGCTCCGTCATGGAAAGCTTGTCGTAGTCGCCAAACCATGCGTTGACATGGATGGAGCTGACCTTCGCGCGCGCGCCCATGGACTCGCAGATCGCGCGGATCCGTTCCGCGTCATCAAGGGATAGGATCGGCGGCTCCTCCGCAAAATCGATCGCGAGGTCATACACGCGTGAAAATTGATCCTTCGCGGTACGGCAGCCCGGCACGCCGCGCAGGCAGGCTTCCTTCACGGCTGCCAGCTTGTCGTGCACATCCGGCGAAGCCACGCTCGGATGGGTGAACACCTGTAAATGATCGGATTCATCCAGATAATACACCACGGCCCCGTTCTCTCCCACGACGGCCTTCACCGGCCATTCGCGGGCGATCAGGTCACACCACCCGCACGAGCGGCCCGTCACCGGGATCACCGAAAAGCCCGCGTCGTGCAGTCTCCACAGCGCGCTGTACGCTTCGGCGGGCAGCTTGCCCTTTGTGGTGAGCGTGTCGTCGATGTCTGTAAGAAGATAGCGGATTCCCCGCGCTTCATCCTTTGTCATTTCCGCGATGGGCTTCATCCCTTCCGCGCCCCTTTCTGTCTGCAATGGTTCTGTGTGCATTATAGAATAAAAAACATTTGACTGTCAATCTATTTCGAAATAGTTTCGAAATTTACGAAAAGGAAGCGATTTCATGCCCAGCAACAAGAGAGTGTTCACCCTGCGTTTGTCGGATGAGGTGTTTGATAAAATCGGAATTCTTGCCACACGGGAGCATCGCTCCATGACCAACTATATTGAGTATGTGCTGTTGCAGCATCTGGAACACATGGAGCAAACCTGCGGCCCTATAGAACCTGACGAGAACAAGGAAGCGGAAGAAACATCGTTCTAAATCAAAACCACTAGTAAACTAGTGGTTTGCGCAGACCCCAGAGGGGTCAGTACTTGCTGACCCCTAGAAGGGGTACTGAAAAATATCATCGCATCGCTCGCGCTGCAACTGGTAAACCAGTTCTCTTTGG
>DVGZ01000048.1 GCA_018712435.1 Candidatus Caccousia avicola | reverse complement strand
GCAATCGTATACATGAAAGAAACTTCCTTTCTGACTCTGTGTGGGAAATCTTTGGAGGGGAATCAGGCCCAGTACATGCCGCCCTGGCGCTCCTCGAAGATAATGGTGCGCTTGAGCACCTCAATGGCCTTTTCCAGGCCCTCACGGGTGGTCATCAGGCCGTCCTCATGCTCGATGGAAATGATGCCGTCATAGCCGGTCTGCCGCAGCTCGCTGAAAATCGCTCTCCAAACGTCCTCGCCGTGGCCATAGCCGATGGTGCGAAAGCTCCAGGAGCGCTCCGGGATGCGGTCAAAGGGAGTCGTGTCAAGCACGCCGTTGACTGCGCAGTTGTAGCGATCGATCGCCGTATCCTTGGCGTGGAAGTGGTAGATGGCCCCTTTGAGCGCGCGGATCGCCGCCACGGGGTCAATTCCCTGCCAGAACAGGTGAGAGGGGTCAAAGTTCGCGCCGATCACGGGGCCGACAGCCTCGCGCAGGCGGAGCAGCGTGCCGGGGTTGTAGACGCAGAAGCCAGGGTGCATCTCAAAAGCGATTTGGTGCACGTTGTGCTCCTCGGCAAATTTGGCTTCCTTCTTCCAGTAGGGGATCAGCTTTTCGTTCCACTGCCATTCCTTGATTTTCTGGAAGTCGTCCGGCCAGGTGGCCACAACCCAGTTCGGATACTGGGAATCGTCGCAGTCGCCGGGGCAGCCGGAGAAGCCCACGACCGTCTTGACGCCAAGCTTTTCCGCGAGGCAGATGGCCGCTTCAAACTGCTCGTGATACGAGCGGGCGATCTCCTTGTTCGGGTGAACGGGGTTTCCGTGACAGGAGAGAGCCGCCACGCCGATCCCGTATTTCGCGACGGTTTCCTGGAACTGCTCAATCAGCTCCGGATGCTCCATGAATTTGATGGCATCCGCGTGAGCCGTGCCGGGCGTGCCGCCGCAGCCGATCTCCACTTCCTGCACACCGAGGGATTTGAGATATTTCAGGGTCTCGTCCAGGGACAAATCTCCCAGCAAAACCGTCATTACACCTAATTTCATGACAAAGACAACTCCTTTCACCGCTTGAAGTTTTATGCCGTTCGGACTCCGGGGAGAAATCCTACGCACGGGCCCGCACGCCTTTGGCAGCCTTCTTTTTCCCGAAGGCTGTTGACTTACCATACACCTGCATTATAATAAAGAGGAATGAATTTGTCGTGTCAATGTGACATGTTTTTGTGACAAAAATTGCTATCACCTTCCGGCGGGGAGGTGTCCGGCGGAGGGAGAAAATATGGACGGCTATTATGAACATTCCAGGGATGTGGAAAAGACCCCTTCCTGCTGGCGTTCGGTGAACAACACTTGCTTTCCTCATTTTCACAGCTGTGTGGAAATCACCTATGTGACGGAGGGAAGCCTGGATTATGTGCTCAACGGCCACGGCGGCACGGCACGGGCGGGACAGGTGATTGTGGCGCCGAGCTATACCGTGCACTATTTCAATACGCCGCAAAGCTCCGGCTCCATCGTCCTGACCGTGCCGCTGGACTATGTGCCCTCCTTCCGCAAGCTGATTGCCCGCAGGACGTTCTGCCGCCTGATCTGGGATGATCCGGATCCGCAGAGCGAGCTGCTGCACAGCCTGGAAAAGCTGACGGAGCTGTGCACCGTGAAGGGCAGAAATCCGCCGGAGCTGCGCACAAAGGGGTATCTCTATACGGTGCTGGGGATTCTGACGGACTGCCTGGGGCTGACGGAAAACGAAGAAGGGACGGACGCGTTTCTGGCGCGCGATATCCTGCAATACCTCGATCAGCATTACCGCTTTGACGTGACGCTGGAGACGCTGGCGGCCCGGTTTGGTTACAGCAAGAGCCGCTTTTCCCACCTGTTTCACGCGTATTTCGGGTGCGGGATTCCGGAGTATATCAACACCCTGCGCTGCCGCAGCGCGGCGCTGCTGCTCACGCAGGAATCCGCGTCCCTGACAAGCGCGGCCATGAATTCCGGTTTTGAGAGCATGCGAACCTTTTACCGCAGCTTCAAAAAGTCCTTCGGGATTTCGCCGAGCGAATATCTCCGGGAAAAGCGCGGCCGGGAGCCGGACGACATGCTGCACAACCCGTTTTATCTTTCCGGCGGTGTCCTTTCCCGCCGGGAGCCGGGAAGCGGTGAGACAACCGGGGAAGAAATGAGCGAGTAAACACGGGAAAAGAGAAGGCGTTCCCTCTCCGGGCCTGGTGCCGGAAGGGAACGCCTTTTTTGCTTTGGTTTATTCCTGAGCGCCGGACGAAGCGGAACCGCTGCTCTGGCTGTCCAGAAGCGAGTCCAGATTGAACAGCGACTGGCCGTCCGATACCACGACGGGAAGCTTGCCGTCCCACTTGTCGATGAATTCCATCTTGATCATCTCGTCGGTGAGCTCCTGCGATTTCAGGCGGTAGCTCTCGGCCTCGGCTTCAGCTTCGGTGATTTTCTGCTCGGCTTCCACCTTGACGCGGGCCAGATCCTGCTCCGCCTTCAGGGCGTTCTGCTGGGCCGTCTGCTTCGCCTCAATGGCGGCGTTGAACTCCTCGGAGAACTGGAAATCCACAATATTCACGCTCTGTGTGGAAAACCCATAGGGTGCGAGCTTGTCGGAGATCTCCTGCTGCATCTCGGAGCCGACGGTCTGGCGCATGGTGATCAGCTCCTCGGCGGTGTACTGCGCCATCACGGATTTGACGGCTTCCTGAATGGCCGGGATGACCACGACGTTTTCGTAATTCGTGCCGATGTTTTTATAGACGCTCGCGGCGCTCATGCCGTCAATGCGGTAGTTGAGCGCGACGGTGCTGTTGACCGTCTGCAAATCCTTCGAAGCGCTCGCGGAAACAACCTCGGCCTTTGTCACCTGATTGTTCATGTCGATGACGCGGGTGACGAAGGGGACGACCACATGCAGGCCCTCGCTCAGCACTACGTCGTCCACAGCGCCGAAGCGCGTGACAACGCCGCTGTGTCCCGCCGGTACGGCGTGCAGGGAGCTTGCGCCCACAATGAGCACGGCCGCGGCCACCAAAACCGGGATGATAATTTTTTTCAAATTTTTCATTGCTTTTTCTCCTCTAATGTCATTCTCCATCTGCTTTCCCCCACAGCCGCCCGCGCGGTGTTCCGGATGCTTCTGTGTGGGATCTTTGAGCATCATTATACCGAAACGCCCCCTGCGGTGCAACGGCGGAATTCGCCGGTTTTAAACGGATTTTGCCTTGTTTGGGCAACGGCGGCTGTCCGCTGCGTCCGCTTCCATGTTCCCGCTTGTGTTCGGGGAGGGAAGGCATTATAATGAAGAAAAAGCCCGGCGGCTTGAAAATTCAATGTGCGAAAGGAAGGGACGCAGATGAACAACCGGGAAAGAATGCATACGGGAGAGCTGTATGATACGCAGGACGCTTCTCTGATTGCGGATCAGACGAAATGTCTGGAAGTCCTCTATGATTTCAACGCGACGCGGCCCTCACAGGGGGCGCTCCGCGAGTCGCTGATGAAAAAGCTGTTTGCCGAGGTGGGCGAGGGCTGCTACATTGAGCCGCCGCTTCATGCCAACTGGGGCAAGTTCACGCATCTGGGCAACAATGTCTATGCGAACTTCAATCTTACCCTGGTCGACGACACCCATGTGTATATCGGAAACTATGTGATGATTGGGCCGAACGTGACGATCGACACGGGTACGCACCCCATTTCCCCCGAGCTGCGCCGCCATGCGGTGCAGTACAATCTGCCGGTCCATATCGAGGACAATGTGTGGATTGGCGCGGGATCGATCATCCTTCCCGGCGTGACCATCGGGGAAAACAGCGTGATCGGCGCGGGCAGCGTGGTGACGCACGACATTCCGGCCAACGTGGTCGCGGTCGGCGTGCCGTGCCGTGTTCTGCGTGAAATCACCGAGCAGGACAACAAGTATTATCGCGGTGGTCAGAAGATTGATATTTCTCTTTCCTGAGCAGCGGTTTCGTCTCTTTTCAGGCAGATGCGCGCGGAAACAGAAATTGTGCCTGTCATAAGCTGAGAACAGGGAAAACATTTGTATTATTCCCCAAAATTCACCATTTTCCACTTTGTACTTCCTGAATATGCTATAATAGAATAAAAAGCGATGCAGCCTCTCCCGAACGGCGATCCGACGCTCCGGGAGAGGTTGTGCGCCGAGGGGTGTCAGCTTGGAAGTTCGGGAATTTCTTACAAATGTATATGGCCTGCGGGGCGAGGAGCTGCTTGAAGCGCTGTGTGGGTGCGCCAAAACCTTTACGGTAAAGCGGGGGGAGCTTTTGCTGCGGGAAGGGGATCCTGTTTACGATGCTTTCTTCCTTGTAAGCGGTGTGTTCCGGGGTTATTTTTTGGACGCCAACGGAAAGGAAATTACCGATTGTCTGGTATACCGAAGCGGTACGCCGCTGATGGCATGCCTTGAACTGAATGAGGTCTCGTGCATCAGCGTGATGGCGCTGAGCGGCGGCGTGTGCCTGTCGGTTCCCGTTGCGGAGCTGATGCCTTTGCTGAAGCAATATCCGGAGCTGTTGGAGCTGTATAACCGGTTTTTGATCGATTCTCTCCACTACCACTGGAAAATGAAAACCATGCTGTACCAATACACGGCCATGCAGCGGTATCAGTGGTTCTGCGAAACGCATCCCGGCCTGATTGATCTGGTGGGCGGGAAATATGTCGCTTCCTTTCTCAATATGACTCCCGTGACGCTCAGCCGTCTCCGAAGGGAACTCAGAGAAC
>DVGZ01000047.1 GCA_018712435.1 Candidatus Caccousia avicola | reverse complement strand
GGCAGAAGAATGATCCTTCCAAAAGAAGTCTGTAAAATACTCGACATACGCCAAGGGGATTATTTGACAGTGAAATTGAAAGGAACAGCGATTCTGTTAGAAAAAGAAGAAACCCGTTGTGTTTTTTGCGGAAATGAAAAGGATTTGCAAAAAAAGTACGGAGAGATCATTTGTTCCTCCTGTCTGGAAAAGCTGATAAAAGCGGGATTTGAAAGTGATAAAAAATAAAATGCACAGCGTATCTAAAATTGATACACTGTGCATTTTTTAAAATTAGACCGATTTTCCGGCAAGGGCCTTGCTGTATACACAGCCGCAATAGTTCTGCCGGTAAAGGCTGTATTCCTCCGAGAGAACGATCGAGCGCTTGAAGCCCTCCTTCTTCTTGAAATCGGAAGGAAGCCAGCGCACGCCGGTTTCGGCGGCAAGGCGCAGCCCGATTTCATTGAGCTTCTGCGCGTTTTTCAGCGGGCTGATGGAAAGGGTGGTGCAGAACCAGTCGAAGCCACGCTCCTTTGCGATTTGAGCGGCTTCGCGCAGGCGCAGCTCGTAGCAGCGGAAGCACCGTTCGCCGCCCTCCGGGACGCGTTCCAGGCCGCGTGCAATCCCCGTAAACTCGGACGGCTCATAGCGTCCGGCCTCGACTGTTACCGGGTTTTTCAGCGGCATCTCGCTCACCAGACGGCGCACCTCCTCCAGCCGGTGGTCATACTCCGGCGCGGGGGAAATATTCGGATTGTAAAACAGGAGCGTGATGGAAAAATACCGCGAAAGGTATTCCAGCACATAGCTGCTGCACGGCGCACAGCACGCATGGAGCAGAAGCGTGGGCGGCGCGCCGTTTTCCGGCAGCGCCGCGAGGATGCGGTCCAGCTCCCGCTGATAATTCACCCTGTTTTCCGGCATGTTACGCTTCTTCCTTCTGCGCGGAGGGCAGGATGGCGATTCCCAGCTCTTCGAGCTGCTTCGGGTCGACATGGCCCGGCGCAGCGCTCATCAGCTCGGCGGAGGACGCCACCTTCGGGAAGGCCAGCACGTCGCGGATGTTGTCCGTGCCGAGCAGCACCATCATGATGCGCTCAAGACCCCACGCCATGCCGCCGTGCGGCGGAGCGCCGAAGCGGAACGCGTTGAGCAGGAAGCCGAAACGGGCCTGGGCCTGCTCCGGGGTGAAGCCGAGGGCTTCAAACATTTTCGCCTGCACGTCCGGGTCGTTGATACGGATCGAGCCGCCGCCCAGCTCGTAGCCGTTGGCCACCATGTCGTAAGCCTTCGCGTACACATGGCCGGGATCGCTCGTCAGCTTGTCCACATCCTCGTCGCGCGGAGCGGTGAAGGGGTGGTGCATCGCCACATAGCGGTCTTCCTCCTTGCTGTATTCAAACTGCGGGAAGTCCGTGACCCACAGCAGGCAGGGCTTGGAGGTATCGATCAGGCCGAAGCGTTTGGCCAGCTCGCAGCGCAGAGCGCCAAGGGAAGCAAACACCACGGAGTTGTCGTCGCTCGCGACGAGGAACAGCACGTCGCCCGGCTGCGCGCCCATGGCGGTGCGGATGGCGGAGCACTCCTCCGGGGAGAGGAATTTCTCATAGGAGGACGTCTCCTTCTCCGCGAGACGTGTCCACGCGAGACCCTTCGCGCCGTATGCCTTGATCCACTCCTGAAGCTTGTCGATCTCCTTGCGGGACAGCTTCTCGGCTTCGCCCTTCAGGCAGATGCCGCGCACGGAGCCGCCCTCCGCCAAAGCGCCGGAGAACACCTTGAATTCCGTGTTTTTCAGAGCGTCGCTGAGATCCACCAGCTCCAGACCGAAGCGCATGTCCGGCTTGTCGCTGCCGAAACGACGCATGGCCTCGTCCCACGTCAGGCGGGGCAGCGGAAGCGGAATATCCACGCCGCACAGCTCTTTGTAAGCCTCCTGGATGAAGCCCTCGCCGATGGCCATCACGTCCTCCTGATCGACAAAGCTCATCTCAAAGTCGATCTGCGTAAACTCGGGCTGACGGTCGGCGCGCAGATCCTCGTCGCGGAAGCAGCGGGCCACCTGCATGTAGCGGTCGAAGCCGGAGAGCATGAGAAGCTGCTTGTACAGCTGCGGCGACTGCGGCAGGGCGAAAAAGCTGCCCTGGAACACGCGGGACGGCACCAGATAGTCGCGCGCGCCCTCGGGCGTGGAGGCGATGAGATCCGGCGTCTCGATCTCCAGGAAGCCGTGGCGGTCAAAGTAATCGTGAGCCACCTTCACCAGCTTGTGGCGGGCGATGAGGTTGCGCTGCAAATTCGGGCGGCGCAGGTCGAGGTAGCGGTATTTCAGGCGGGTGTCCTCCTTCACGTTCGAGTCCTCGAGGATCTCAAACGGAGGGGTTTCGGACTTGGCCAGCACGCGCAGCTCCGTCACCTCGATCTCGATCTCGCCCGTGGGGATTTCGAGGTTCTTCGAGGTGCGCTCGCGCACCTTGCCGCGCGCCGCCAGAACGAACTCGCCGCGCGTGGTGAAGGCCTTCTCAAAAATGGAGCGGTCGGTGCTCTCGTCGAACGCAAGCTGCACGATTCCCGTGCGGTCGCGCAGGTCGATGAAAATAAGCTGTCCGAGATCGCGCTGCCGCTGTACCCAGCCGCACACGATAACCTCTTGTCCGATATGCTCCGGCCGCAGCGTGCCGCAATAGTGCGTGCGCTTCAGGCCCGTCATTGTTTCTGCCATGTTGAAACCTCTCTTTTCCTGTCTATTTTTGTCTTTCTCCCATGAGGGCGAAACGGGCGGAAAGCCCGGTACGCCTGGAAAAAACGCTTTTCAGAGTTTTCCACAATTTCATTGTGGAAAGTGTGGAAAACCGGTCAGAATGACAGATCCTCGTCCATCGTGGTGATGGTGAGGAAGTCGTCGAGGAAGTTTTCCCCGAGCGAAATTTTCTTCTTTTCACCGGTTTCCATATTCTTCATTTCCGCTTTTCCGGCGGCCAGCTCGTCGTCGCCGAGTACGATGCTGTATTTCGCGCCGATCTTGTCGGCATACTTCATCTGTGCTTTGAGTCCGCGATCGTTTACGTCGCAGGCGGCTTTCACGCCGCTCTTCCAGAGCGTGTCGCACAGACGGAACGCGGCCATCTTGGCAGGCTCGCCGAGGGACGCGATAAACAGTTCGCACGGATCTTCGCCGGGCAGTTCAATGTTCTGCTGGCGCAGCAGGAGAAGCAGACGCTCCATGCCGAGACCGAAGCCGAGCGCGGGCATGGGCTGGCCGCCCAGCTCCTCGATCAGCCCGTCATACCGGCCGCCGCCGCAGACGGTGATCGGTTTGCCGTCGAGCTCGCAGACAAACTCGAACACGGTGCGGGTGTAGTAGTCCAGGCCGCGCACGATGGACGGGTTCACGGTGTATTCCACACCGGCGGCGGTGAGGGCTTCCTTGACGCTCTCAAAGTGCGCCTTGCAGTCGTCGCAGAGGTAGTCGAGCATCCGGGGCGCGCCCGCCGCAACGCGGCCGCACTCGGGGCTCTTGCAGTCCAGAATGCGCATGGGATTGCGGTCCAGACGATCCAGGCAGGTGGAGCACAGCTCCTCGCGGTGCTCTCCGAAATACGCTTTGAGGGCTTCGGTGTATTTGGCGCGGCATTCCGGGCAGCCGATGGAATTGAGCTCCAGCGAGACGCCGGAAAGGCCGGTGCGGTCAAAAATAGAGCGGGCCATGAGGATCACTTCGGCGTCCGCGAGCGGTCCGGCCGAGCCGTACATCTCCGCGCCGAACTGGTGGAATTCGCGCAGACGGCCCTTCTGCGCCTTTTCGTAGCGGTAGCAGGAGGTGAAATAGTAGAATTTCACCGGCAGACCGCTGTTGTATACACCGTGCTCCAGCATGGCGCGCGCCGCGCCCGCGGTGCCCTCCGGGCGCAGGGTGATGGAGCGTCCTCCCTTGTCGAGGAAGGTGTACATTTCCTTCTGTACCACGTCGGTGGTGTCTCCGACGCTGCGCTGGAACAGCTCGGTGTGCTCAAAGACGGGGGTGCGGATCTCCCCAAAGCCGTGCAGGGAAGCTTCCCCCCGCATGACCTCCTCGAGTACCTGCCACTGAGCAGCCTCCTCGGGAAGGATATCCTCGGTCCCGCGCGGGGCCTGAGTCAGAATTGCCATAATCATCGTCCTTTCCTATGGTAAACTGTTGGATTTATCGGAAAAAGAAAAAAGATCTCCCAGTCCCCGAGCGCCGGCCGTGCGGCCGCCTCAAAAGGGACGAGGGGAGATCCTCGCGGTGCCACCCTTTTTTCAAGCGCCGGGCAAACGGCGCTCCTTCCTTTTCCCCCTGTGTTCTGCGAGGGGGGCGCAGCGGCTCCCGGGTGTCCTTCTCCGAAGCAGGGGCGCGGCGCGCTTCCAGCCGATGGCGCGCTTCTCTGTGCGGTGCTTCGGGTACTGCTCCCGTTCGTCGCCGGTTTTCTATACAGAACCCCGAAAAGCTGGCTTTGTCCGGCTCAGTTCTTCGGGTTCAGAATGTTTCTCCAGTCCAGATCGCCCCTCTCAAGGCCGTGGATCAGAACCTCGGCGGTCGCGATGTTGGTGGCGACAGGGATGTTGTGCATGTCGCACAGACGCAGAAGATTCATGTCATTCGGCTCATGCGGCTTGGCCGTGAGCGGGTCGCGGAACAAAAGGAGCAAGTCCACCTCGTTGCACGCGATGCGCGCGGCAATCTGCTGATCGCCGCCCTGTGATCCGGCAAGAAAGCGCTGGATGCGCAGGCCGGTGGATTCGGCAACCATCTTTCCGGTTGTGCCGGTGGCGCAGAGGTTGTGGCGGCTGAGCACGCCGCAGTAAGCAATGCAGAATTGAACCATCAGTTCCTTTTTGGCGTCGTGGGCAATCAATGCGATATTCATCGTGGAACCCCTCCTTCTTGGTTGTTCGGATGAAAAGCTAAAATTTACGGAGAGAGACAAGCGGAACCTGCTCGCCTTCCAGACGGGCGGCGAGACGGCCAAAGGCGAGCGCGCCCTGGCTGCGTTCCGGGAAAGCGCAGGCTTCCGCCGTGGCGGCTGCGAGTTCCAAATCCTCGGGGATGACGGCGATCAGACGCACTCCCACCGCGTCAATCACGTCGTCCAGGCTGTGATAGACCGCCTGGCTGCGGAAGGCGGTTCCGGAAAAGCGGTTGATCACAAGGCGGTGCTGTGTCAGGCCAAGCCGTTCCAGCGCCATGCGGGTTTTGGCCCCGTTGCGCAGGCAGACGGGATCCGGTGTGGAGACGAGCAGCGCGCGCTGTGCGGCCGCGACAGCGCTCTCAAAGCCCGCGCCGAGCCCGGCCGGGCAGTCGATGAGGATATGGTCGTAATAACGGGAAAGAGCGCCCACAAGCTGTTTCATCACACCGGGACTCACGACGTCCTCCTCGCGCGAGGGCGCGGCCAGCAGGTACATTCCCTCCTGCCATGAGCACGGATAAATTGCCTGGTTGAGCTCGGCTCCTCCGGCAATCACGTCGGAAATATCATAGACGCGCTCTTCCGCAACGTCCAGCATGTGGTCAAGACAAGAAAGCCCGGCGTCCCCGTCGATCAACAGCACGCGCTTGCCGCGACGCGCCAGTGCGGAACCCAGGCCTGTAGCGAGAGTGGATTTCCCAACTCCGCCTTTTCCAGATGTTATCACAGTTACTGCGCCCATGCGATCCTCCTCAATAGTTCCATAGTATCACAATCTTTTGGGTTAGTCAAAAGATTTTTCGTGAATAATGCGTAAAGCAACTTTTTTATGTGGGTTATACAACAGAAGGAAAGCGCGTTTGGCTACTTTTTGCCCTACCCTTTTTAACCCTCCGAGGAGGCGCTGCTGGAGGATTCACTGGATGCGCTGCTGCTCGCGGCCTGCTGCTGGGCGTACTCACTCCGCTCGGTTGCCGTACGGATCTGGCCGTCGTCGCAGACCTCCGCGTCGTAGAAGTACGCGTCGAGAATGTCGCGCACTACATTTTGGCAGTAGGTGCCGGTGGAACCGTGGTCAAGCACCACGGAAAAAGCGATCTGCGGGTCGTCGGCGGGCGCGTAGCCGATAAAGGTCACGTTATCGGATCCGCTGGTGCGCTGCGCCGTGCCGGTTTTGCCCGCGATTTCGATGGGGTATTTGCCGAGCGTGGAGCGCGCGCTGCTCTCCGTGATGACCGCTTTCATGCCTTCCTTTACATCATCCAGATTTTCCTGCGACACACCGACGTTTTCCACGATCTCCAGCGCAATTTCTTCCTTGACCGTCTCGCGGGTGTAGTCGGTGATCTTGCTCACAAGGGTTGCGCGGGGGCGGTTGCCGTTGTTGGCCAGGGTGGCGGCGTAGGTGCACAGCTGCAAGGGGGTAAAGGCGTTGTCGGACTGGCCGATGGCCGCGTTGAGCGTTTCGCCCTGATACCACACGTCGCGCGAGCCGGGACCCGCCAGAACGCCCGCGCTTTCCCCGATCTCGATCCCGGTCTTCACGCCGAGGCCGAAGCGCTGGCAATAGAGATTCATGGCCGTGATGCCCAGCTGATAGCCCGTCTCAAAGAAGAAGATATTGCAGGAGTCCGCCAGCGCCGAGCGCAGGGAAACGTCCCCGTGCCAGCCGAGACACGTCGGCGCGCCGGTGGTGCTGCCGTTTGTGAAGCGGGTGTAGTAGTGACCGCAGTGGATCACGGTGCTGTTGGTGATAACCCCTTCCTCGAGCGCCGCACAGGCCACGGCGGGCTTGAAGCACGAGCCGGGGGTGAAGGTGCCGATAAAGGCTTTGTTGACCAGAGGGGTGCCGAGCGTATCGTTTGCCAGAGACGAATAGTAGGCCGCGTCCTCCTGCGCTAAAATCAAATCGTAGGTGGGATATGTCCCGGCGGCCAGGATCGCTCCTGTTTTCACGTCCATCACCACGGCTCCGCCCGCATAGCAGTCCTCGCCGTGATCCTGCGATCGGTTGTCCTTGTTGATGGAGTTGAGGTATTCGCCGTTCTCCCGCGTGGCGGTGATGTTCTCCGCCAGAGAGGCGTTGACCACTTCCTGGATCCGCTTGTCAATGGTCAGGTAGATCGTGTCGCCCGCCTCGGGAGCCTGGGTCACGGTTTCGCTGGCAAGCGAGCCCATGCTGGTGATTTCGACCACCTTTTCGCCGTCCTTGCCGCGCAGCAGATCCTCAAACGCGCTCTCGATACCGCTGATGCCGATGCTGTCGTCAAAGGCGTAGCCCTTTTCCTGGTAATTATTCTGCCAGTCCTCCATAGAGGAGAATTTCCCCAAACGCCCGACGATATGCGGAATCAGAGAAGTGTTCTGGTATTCGCGGGCTGTTGTCACCTCGATGGACACGCCCGGCAGCTTCTGCGTGTTCTCGCTCAGGATCGTGACGATCTCGAGCGAAACGTCGTCCGCCATCGTGTAGGGGTTCGAGATGCCGAACTGGTTTTTTGTCATATTATAGCGCACGGAGACGATGTCGCGCGTCTCCTCGGGCGTGTAGCCCTCCACGCTGTATTTTTCAATCAGGCTTTCCATGCAGAGATCCGCCGAGGCGTAGGAATTGACGTCGGCGTAATCGCGTCCTTTGAGCGTTTCAATTTCCTTGTCGCTGTCCGGCGTAAAGGCGTAAGCGCCGTTTTCCCAGACAATCGGCAAAACGTCCGTCCACTCCTCACCGTGCTCGTCCAGCAGCGTGATGATCTGGTGGATCGTCTCGTTTTCCTGCTTGACCGTCTCGGCCATCGTGTCAAGGCGCATGTAGGCCCAGTCGAGTACAATGGCATAGCCGGTGCGGTTCACGGCCAGAGGTTCGCCGTTGACGTCGAGGATCTCTCCCCGGGCGGCCGTCATTTTCACCGTGGACTGCGTGGAATTGTCCGCTGTCGTCAGCCAGGTGTCGCCGTTCACGATCTGCCAGTCATACAGGCGCAGCACATACGCGCCGAACACGGCGATCAGCAGCACGACACAGAACACATACCGCCACGCGGGGCGGGGACGCTTTTCCATGGAAGCCTCCTTCCTAATCACGCTCGCGCAGGAACAGGGCAAGCGCGCGGTTGAAATAATAGGTGATAGGCATAAAGATCAAGGTGTATCCCATGCGCGGAAGATAGTGGTGCACATAGGCGTAGCCCGGATAGTCGTAACCGTAAAGCAGGTAGCAGAAAAACCATTGAATCGAAAGCAGAAGGAAGATCCCCAGTATTCCGGCGAGAATCGCCGTGAGCAGGTTGGTGCGGATCAATTCCGCCGCCAGACAGCCGAGCAGCCAGCACATCACGCCGAGAAACAGCCCGTGAAAGCCGAAAGCCGTTCCCATGCCGAAATCGAGAAACAGGCCGCACAGCACGCCGAAGGCCATCGCCGCCAGATCCGTCTCAAAAAACGCGATCGAGAGCGCGACGGGGATCAAAAGCACCGGACGCGCGCCCAGGATGGGGGGCAGCAGTCCGGGAGTTTCCTGCACCATGAACAAAACGAGGATTTCGAGAACATAGGCAAAAAAACGGATTCCCTTGTAGCGGTTCATGGCGTGTCCTCCGAGGAGGAAGAGGATGCGGAGGAAGCCGTTTCAGAGGAAGCGCCGGAAGCCGTCTCCTGCGAGGACGCGCTGTCTCCGGAGGTTGTGCCGGACGAAGCGCCCGACGAGGTATCGGAGCCGGTCATGGCTTCGCCTTGGCCGAGGAAGGAGGTGATCACCATCACGTCGCGCACTTCGGTCACGTCCACAAACGGACGCACCAGCGCGTACAGCGAGACGTCGTATTCCTCATGGCCGATGGATTCAATCACGCCGATTTTGAGGTTCTGCGGATAAATGCTGCCGAGACCGCTTGTTACGACAATATCCCCGGCCTTCGCCTGGGTATCCGCCGTCAGGTAGCCGAGCTTGATCAGCCCCTGATCCGCCAGCTTGATGTCGGTGCTGATCACGCCGCTCTCGCCGACCACCTTGTCGGTGCCGCCCGTCTCCGCGAAGCCGCCCATGCGCGTATCGGGAGAAAGGATCGTCGTGACCTCCGCGGAGATTGAGTTGGCGCTTGACACCCAGCCGACCACGCCCTCATCGGTGACGACGGGATCGTTGACGGAAACGCCCGCCGCCGTTCCACGGTCGATGGTGAAGGTGTAAAAGCGGTTCGGATCACGCCCAATCACGGAAGCGGAGACAAGCTGAAAATCCGGGTTCAGCTCTTTCATGTCCAGATATTTGTAAAGCTGAGCGTTTTCCTTTTTGAGATCGTAATAATCCACCAGCTGGCTTTGCAGCTCCGCGATCTGCTGGCGGAGCTGAGCGTTTTCCTCCATCAGTTCCTCCTTGGAGGTGGAAGCGTCGCGCGCAGCGACAGCGGCGTTCGTCGTCACCAGCGTGCCGACGCGCTGCATCGGGGTGGAAAAAAAGCTCAGAAGGTTCGATGGCGCTTCCCCGCCAAACCCGGCGGTGAACAGCATCAGGCACAGCATCGCCGCGCACACCGTCAGGAGAATCTTGAAGCTGCGGGTATGAAGCAGATCGTTGTGATTCATGTGTTGTTCATCACCTCTTTTTTCTTGTGGTTTTTGTAAATTGCCTGCGTACACCCCTGTTTCCTCCGTAGAGCCGTTCCCCAACGCACGGAAAACGCGCAAAGCACCTACGGTGCTTCGCGGTCTGAACTTCAATTTTGCGGTTCTTGCGAACCGGAAAATCAAAGTTCAGCAGCTAGGTGTTATCTGCAATCCTTTGTAGAGCCGTAACCCCAACGCACGGAAAACATCAAAATTATTCCCCACGCTAATTTTGAGGTTTTCCCCCACCAGCCGGCCAGTCTTGCGCGTCAGCGCAAATTTGGCCGGCCGTGACGGGGGAAAGGGGGGCGCAAGTCTGACGTAGAAAAGAAAGCGTGGGGTTCGAAGGGGCAAAGCCCCTCGCGGTTCTTTCCCCCATTTCTTGGCGGCAAGAAATGGGGGGCCGCCGCGGCCTGAGCGACTTGCGCCCCGCCTGCGGCGGTTCGCAGACTGAACTTCAATTTTGCGGTTCTTGCGAACCGGAAAATCAAAGTTCAGCAGCTAAGTGCGGCAAAGAAGCGACAAAGAGAAAATCAAAGTTCAGCCGCTAGGTGTAAACCGGACGCTGTGTGTGGCTGGTGAGCACGATGTCAAGTTGTGTCCCGGCTTGCGCCAGCACACAGGGGGACCCCTCATGTGGGTCCCCCTACGGAAAAACAGTCCCCCGGACTGTTTTTCCTTCCCCTCCTGCATTTTGGGAAGGAAAAGGTTACAGTTTAGGGGTTTCACCCCTAAAACCCCACCACCTTTTGAAAAAGGTGGACGAAAACTTTCATGCGGCTGCGCCGTGCTTCCGGGACGCCGGGAGCATGTCCAGACCGTCCCGCGCCGCCGGGCTTTCCATTTTGCACGCATCTGCCGCGCGGGCCGCTGCGTGCAGGCTCAGCCTGCCTTAGCGTCTGTTGTTCTTGTAATATGCGTTGGGCATGTTGACTTCAAGACGCTTGCCGGTGCCGTCCACCACGCAGTCAAGCGGGCTTTCGGCTACATGAACCGGCATGCCGGTCTCGCGCTCGACAAGCTGATCCAGGCCGCGCAGCAGCGCGCCGCCGCCCGTGAGCATAATGCCGTGGTCAATGATATCGGCGGAAAGCTCCGGAGGAGTCTTTTCCAGCGTGCTCTTGATTGCGTCCACAATCGTCGAGAGCGGATCGGAGAGCGCTTCACGCACTTCCTCCGCCGTGATGGTCACGTTTTTCGGCAGACCGTCCACCAGGTTGCGGCCCTTGATCTCCACGCTCGTGCCGTTGTTGTCCTCCGTCGGGTACGCGGAGCCGATCGCAATCTTGATCTGCTCGGCCGTGCGCTCACCGATCAGGAGGTTGTATTTCTTCTTGACATAGGAAATAATGGATTCGTCAAACTTGTCACCGGCCACGCGGACGGAGCAGGAGGTCACGATGTCGCCCAGCGAGATCACCGCTACCTCGGCCGTGCCGCCGCCGATATCCACCACCATGCTGCCGGTCGGCTCCGCGACGGGCAGTCCCGCGCCGATCGCCGCCGACATCGGCTCCTCGATCAGCTCCACCTGGGACGCTCCGGCCTGACGCGCCGCGTCCTCCACCGCGCGCCGCTCCACCTCTGTGACGCCGGAGGGGATGCAAACGACAATATGCGGCTTGGAGAACATCGTGGAGCGCACAACCTTGCGGATAAAATGCTTGAGCATCGTGGCCGTGATGTCGAAGTCCGCAATAACGCCGTCCTTGAGCGGGCGAACCGCCACAATGGAACCGGGAGTGCGTCCGATCATTTCCTTTGCCGCCGTGCCGACGGCCAGCACCGTGTCGCTGCGCACGTCCACCGCCACAACGGACGGTTCGCGCATCACAATGCCCTTACCTTTCATAAACACCAGAGTGTTCGCGGTGCCCAGATCAATGCCGATATCCTTGGAAAACATGAATGTATCCCCTTTCCGGGCCCCAGCATCGGCGCCCGTCCCTCTAAATTTTTCAACTTGACATAATGACACAATATAAGGCTATTATAACCCCTTGATGGGAAATACACAATAAAAAAAATGTAAATTCGAGGCGACCCGGAGCCGCCGATTCTGTAGGATTTCGCCCGGTTTGCGACGCGGCGCGTCAGACGGAAAGGGCGCGCAGAATCCGGTCGATACGCGCGATCGGAAGGCCGACCACGGTGTAATAATCTCCGGCGATCCGACGCACAAAAAGCGCGCCGCGCCCCTGGATCCCGTAGGCTCCCGCCTTGTCCATCGGTTCGCCTGTGTCAAGATAGGTTTCGATCTCCTCCTGCGTGAGCGGATAAAATTCCACCGCCGTGGATTCCACCCCGCACATCTTCTTCGCGCCCGCGAGCACGCAAAAGCCGGTGTGCACGCTGTGCCGCCTGCCGGACAGGGAGAGCAGGATCTGTTTTGCGTCCTCCCGATCCTTCGGCTTGCCGAGGATTTTTCCGCCGAGATCCACCACCGTATCCGCCGCGAGGATCACGTCCCCCGGCTTTTGACGATCGGAAAATGCGGGCAGCGCCAGCACGGCCTCCGCCTTGCGGCGTGCCAGCAATCCGGCGGTTTCGCGCGGGGACAAGCCCAAAGGGGCCGTCTCGTCCGCGTTGGCGGGGAGCACGGTGAAGGAATAGCCCGCCAGCGTGAGAAGCTCTTTCCGTCGGGGAGACGCGGAAGCCAGATACAGCATGACAGCCCCTCCCTTATTCGTGAATATGGATCCGGCTGTAGACAAGGATCGCCACAAGGAGCAGAATTGCCTGCGCGACGTTCACACTGATCTGCACGCCGAACGTCACCGTCAGCACGGCCAGATCGAGCGTGGCGGGAGCCAGCCCGAACTGCGCCGAAAGCCCCAGCCACGACAGGAACGACACGCCCGCCGTCACATTCCCGATCACCTTGCCCAGCACGATGGCCAAAAGCAGCAGGATGACCAGCAGAAGCGTGCGGATGATGTTCTTTTTCATGTCGTTTCCTCCCTCATGGCGGCTGTGCCGGTGGAGCCGAACCCGCCCGCGCCGCGCGCCGTGCCCTCCAGATCCTGCGTCTCGCACACCGGCAGCAGCGCGGTGGGAACCACCACCAGCTGCGCCAAACGTTCCCCGTTTTCCACAATGCACGGTTCGTTCGTGAAATTATATACCCCGATAAGGATTTCCCCGCGATAGTCGCTGTCAATCACGCCCACGCCGTTCGAGAGCATCAGCCCCCGGCGTATGCCGAGACTGCTTCTGGCAAAGAGCAGGGCCACATAGGACGGGCCGGGCAGGGCGATCGCGATCCCCGTGGGGATCAGCGCCCGTCCGCCGGAGGGAATGGCCAGAGGCTTGTCCAGGCAGGCGCTCAGATCCATCCCCGCCGATCCCTCTGTGGCGCGCGTGGGGACAATGGCGTTTTCCCGCAGTCGTTTGATTTTCAGTTCGTCCATAGAAAAAGCATCCTTTCGCTCTGGTTCATTCGATTCCACGGTACGCAAGGCCGCGCGTCCATTCCCCGGCGGGCGGCTCGCCCGCGAAGCAGCGGCGCAGGATTTCTCCCCATTCCGCTTCGGGCTCGCAGGTCAGCCGCACCACGCCGAAATCGGCCCAGCGCAGCTCGTCCGGCCGGTCGCACAGTTCCAGCGGGACGCTGTTGAGCACCTCGCTGCACGCTCCCGTGCACTGCACCGGGAAGCGCACGCCGCGCCGGTCCGTCAGGACGGGGACTTCTCCCGTCTGGTGGCAGTTCAGACAGCCGCGCGGGCCGTTCGCCGCCGGGCAGGCGCGCGTCAGCATGAGCGGCTGACGGCCATACACCAGCAGGCCGCGCGGCAGAAGCCCGCCGATCTTCGCGCTCTGGGGGAGCGTCAGTTCAAAGCTCAGCTCCGTGTCGGTCAGGCCGAAGCGCTCATAAAACGTGAGCGCCGCCGTGTTGGTGATGTTCAACGAAAAGCCGCCGTGGACGGCGAAGCCCAGCTCCCGGGCCAGCCGCAACGCGCCGAGGTTTCCGGCCCAGCAGTGCGTCACGCCCGCGCGCCGCGCCGCTTCCAGCCGCCGCGCGGCTTCCCGTTCCAGGCCGAACAGCCCCCGGGGCAGCTCCAGAGCGAGGGAATACCCCTCGTCGATCAAACGGGAAAGCGCGTCCTCCTTCGTGTCCCACGGAACAAAGCACAGCTCGCAGCGCAACGCTTCCTTCGGCAGACGGGCCGAGGGGAACCGCGCACGCAGAGGAAGCGCCCCCTCCCGCGCCGGATGCGCCGGAGCGGAGAAGGGCACGGGGGTAAACGGGATCGGGGGACGCTCCTCGCGCTGCGTCAAAAGCGAAGCGAGGGCTTCCCGGCGCAAAGCGTTGAGCGCGGAAGCGGGCAGGGCGATCCCTTCGTCCAGATCGCACGATACCTCCCCGGCGTAAAACGGCGTGCCGCCGGTCTTTTTGAGCTGATCGGCGCAGCGGGCCGGGTCGGCGGGCCGGGTGCGGGCCGCTTCGGGCGGAGCGCCCGCAGCCGTCGCGGAAAAGCCCTCCGCGTCCGTCACGGTGAGCGAGACCGGTTCCCCGGCGCGGGCCGTCAGCTTCATGTGCACCGCGACGCGGGGATATTCCTCGCGGTATAATCCGTGCAGCTCTCCGAACACCGCTCCCGTCGCGGCGGCGGCGTCCTCCTTCGAGCGCGTGCCGAACAGGGAGCGCGTCCGGCCGCGCGCGGGCGCGTCGAAAAAGCCCGTGGTGAACCCGGAGCGCGAGAACACGGCTTCCAGATTTTCCAGCAGGCGGGGCGGGATCTCCTCACCGTCCGCGGCACGGCGGCAGGCGGCGACGGCGGCGGCCACATACTCCGGCCGCTTCATGCGTCCCTCTATTTTAGCGCTCATCACGCCCGCGTCCTCCAGCTCGCGCAGGCGGGGAATGAGCGAAAGATCCTTCAGGCTCAGGTCGTGCCCGGTGCCGCCGGGCGCGGAAAAGGGCAGGCGGCACGTCTGGGCGCACATGCCACGGTTGCCGCTGCGCGAGCCGAGCATGGCGCTGAAATAGCATTGCCCGGAGACGGACATGCACAGCGCGCCGTGTACAAAGCTTTCCAGCTCAATTGACACGGCTCCGCGCGTTTCGCGAAGCTCGGCGGCGGTCATCTCGCGGGAGAGCACGGCGCGCGTCATGCCCGCTTCCTCGGCGGCGGCCGCGCCCTGCGGGGTGTGCAGGCTCATCTGGGTGGAAGCGTGCAGCGGCAGCGCGGGCGCGCACTCGCGCAGGCGGAGCAGCAGCCCTGTGTCCTGCACCAGCACCGCGTCCACCGGCAGGGTGCAGGCAAAGCGGACAAACTCCACGGCGCGCTCGATCTCCTCGTCGCGCAGGAGCGTGTTCACAGCCAGATGGACGCGCACGCCGCGCGCGTGACAGTAGCGCACGGCCTCGCGCAGGGCGTTGTCGTCAAAGTTATGCGCAAACGCGCGCGCCGAAAACGATCCGCCGCCCAGATAGACGGCGTCCGCTCCGGCGCGCACGGCAGCCTGCAAGCTCTTCGGGGAGCCCGCTGGGGCAAGAATTTCCATCACGGCGGTCACTCCTCGTCTGTTTTCTTCTCAAAGAAGGAGATAAAGCCCTTCTCCGCGTCGGGATCGACGGTCTCCGGCGCGTTCTCCTGCGGCTGGGGCGTTTCGGCGGGGGCGGGCTTCTCCTCCTGCATCTTGTGCTGGGGCGGGCTTTCCGGCTTCGGCTCGTCCGTTTCCTCCTCGGCCAGGCGGGCGCGCAGGCGCTGCACCTCGCGGCTCAGGCGATCGGCCTCGCGGCGGGCCTCGTCCGCCTCCATGCGCGCGTGGGAAGCGTCCTCCACATAATTCTTGATCTGGGCGCGCAGGTTGTCCGCGGCGGCTTTTGCCTTCTGCGCGTCGTCACAATAATTGAGCGCGGCAAACACAGCCGCCGTGGCGATGGAAATGCGTTCGTTCTGACGGCACATGGCGTTCATGGAGCGGGCCACCTCGGCTCCGATCGCGCGGATGTACTCCTCGCTGTCGTCGCTTCCGATGACGCACTCCACGCCGCAGATCTCAAGGCGGATTCTATTTTTACTCAAAGCCTGTCACCCTTTCCGGAAAGCCCCTTTCGGGGGCGCGTTCTGTTTCTCTTTATCATAGCACGAAAGACGGCGGGGCGGCAAGCGTTCCGGGAAAAGTTGATAAAGGATTGAGAAATGGATGATAGCATAGGAGAACCGGCTTTTAAAACCCGCGTGATTCCCGTGCGCCGGGGTTGTGAAAACGGGCGGATTGGTATACAATAGAAAGACGAAAACAGAAGCTTTGAATTTTATGAAACAAGAGGTTATGGGATGCGATTATATTTTTCAAGCAAGCTGAAAAAGAACCTGTTCCCGATCCTGACGATCTCCATCACGATGGTGTTTGTCCTGTACTTCCTGCTCTCCAACGGCGGGGTGCAGAATCTGGGCGAGATTCTGCTGCGCCTGCGCTGGGAATGGCTCGCGCTGGCGATCGCGGCGGCGGGCGGCACGCTGCTGCTCGAGGGCTTCACGCTGAACCTGTTCTGCCGCCATGTCTGCCCGTGGTGGAGCTTCGGGCGGTCGTTCTCCGTGGGAATGACGGGCCTGTTCTACAGCGCCATCACGCCGTTTTCGACCGGCGGGCAGCCGATGCAGATCTATTCCATGAACAAGATGGGCATGGACACCGGCCGGGCGGGCAGCGTCATCGCCATGAAAACGCTGGTGTACCAGGTGGTGATGGTGCTCTATTCGCTGCTGCTCGTCTCCACCCAGCTCGGCTTTTTCCAGAGCCACATCAGCAATTTCTCGTTTGTCACGGTGATCGGCCTGCTCTCAAACAGCGCTTTTATCGCCGCCGTGCTCACCTTCACCGTGAGCGAGCGGGGCACCGACCGCGCCATGCGTTTTATTCTGCGCCTTCTGTACCGGATGCGCCTGGTGCGCCATCCCGTGCGGCGTTACCAGCGGATCCACGCGCAGCTTGCCATGTTCCACAAGAGCGCCGGGATCATGGGCCGCTCGTTTAAGCTCTACTTTGTCACCGCTGTGCTCACCGTCGTGCAGATCACGGTCAACAGTTTGATCTCGTATTTCATTTATCGGAGCTTTGCCCTGCCTGCGGAGAGCGTCTCCGTCGTCACGATGGTGGCGGCGCAGGTATTTGTGGCGATGGTCTCCGCGTTCGTTCCTCTGCCGGGCGCGTCAGGCGGCGCGGAGGGATCGTTTGTCATCTTCTTCGGCAAATTCTTCGGGCAGGATATCGTCCCGGCCATGTTCCTGTGGCGGCTCCTGACGTATTATGTGAACATTGCGCTCGGCGGCTTCTTCTCCGTGTGGGGAGGAAAACGCTACGCCAAGCACGATCCGGAGCCTTCCCCCGCCGGGGACGGCGCGGAAAGCGCCTGATTTCCATCGCAAAACAGAACAGCCCTCTTCGCGGCAGGAGCGCCGCCAGGAGGGCTGTTTTTTATTTCATATATTTTCGGAAGTTGCGGCGGGTTTTCCAGTAGCCCATCTGCGTTTTGAGACGCTTGAGACTGCTTCCGCCGAAAAACAGGAAGATGTTTGCGAGGGACATCAAAATACCGATTCTGGCCGGCCAGCCGCCAAGGATAAAGCTGACGAGCAGAAGCACCGCGTCGAGAATCGCGAGATACTTGATTTTAACCGGCAGCACAAAGAAAATCATCAGCCGGTAATCGGGATAAAACGCCGCGAAAGCGAGAAAGAGCGAGAGGTTCAGATAATAGTTGCTCCCGAAGCCGGTGATAAGCGCCGTGAGGATCGCGCCCACCACGCCGCACAGGTAAAACAGGTTGAAGCGGAACACGCCCCACTGCTGTTCCAGCCCGCGTCCAAGCAGGCAGTAGAAATACAGATTAAAGAGAATCCACAGCGGAGAGGACGAGGGCGGCAGAAACAGGAAGGTGACAAGCCTCCACACCTGCCCGCGCAGCAGAAAGCTTCGATCCAGCGAGAGCAGCATCGGCAAGGCGGGAAAGAACATGCTGAGAATATAGACCAGCAGCATGGCTCCCGAAAGGAAGAACATCAGGTTCGGAACGGCCAGCCTTCTGGCTTTGCGCTCCAGGCGGTCAATCCAGTTCATACGATAAGGTTTCGCTCCTTTCCTCTCTGCGCCGCATCACAGAAAGACTTCAAAAAATCATAAAACGATTATACCCGATTTATATCCCTTTGGCAAGCGGGACAGAGATTCACACAGACTCTCCCAAAACGGACAGAATTGCCTCAAACAAATCAATGGCTTGTTTCCGGTGCGCGCTGTCGAGTGTGTTCAGACGGCGCATCAGATCGTTGCTTTTGGTTTCATACCCGACCGACAGGCTGTCCTGGAGGACGGAGTCGGCGGAAACGTCCAGGGTATTGAGCAGCTGGAGGAGAGTTTCCAGCTTCGGAACCTTGTCGCCGCGCTCAATGTCCGCGAGGTAGCGCGTGCTGATTCCGACCCGATCCGCGCATTCCTTCATGCTCCAGCCGTGCTGTGCGCGGCTTGCCCTCAATTTCCTTCCCATGCTTTTGCAGTCCATCCAGACACCCCCTATTTCGGGACCTTTACACCCCTTAGCATACCAACAGTGGGAAAAAGGGAAAATGCTCTATTCGGAGAAAAATCCCTGAATAGGGGTTGACTGTTTGGAAAAAGTATCTTACCATGGGAAAATGGAATCCAGTATCAGCGGCCTGCGGAAGGGAGGGGAAACGATGGAAAAACCGGTGGCGGTTACCCGCCGGGTGGATGAGTTGGGACGCATTGTTCTTCCGATCGAGCTGCGCAAACAGGCGGGGATCGAAAAGGGAGAGGAGTTCCAGATTTCGCTGCGGGAGAGCAGCGGGGAGATTGTGCTGAAAAAGGTGAAGCCGGTGTGTCTGCGGTGCCAGTCGGAGGAGGGTCTGAAAGAGCTCAAACCGGGATGCTATCTCTGTGAGAACTGCATCCGTGAGCTGAGATAACGCATTCCCATATTTTTTGTAAATTCCCCTTGACTTTCAGAAATGCAGGCGGTATACTACCCTTGTCTTGCTATTATGACAAAAAGAAATCATAATACAGAAAGGAGGCGGACAGAATGATCGGTAAGAATCGAATCACAGCTCAGAACAACAAAAGATCCGGGCTCTCTGGAAGACGTCTGTCCGCGTGCCGTCCCCGTCTGTTGTAACGGGGTGTATTTTGTGCGGATAAGCGCCTCCGGCTTGGGCCGGAGGCGCTTTTTTTGCGTTTTCGAAGGGAAACGCCCGAACATGATAGAGGAGGGGATTTTTTGAAAGAGACAAAACGCGCGCTGATTTGGCGCTTTCTGCGGCCCTACGCGTGGATCTTCGCGCTGACCCTGCTGTTCTCCGTGTGCAACACGGTGCTCGGCTCGCTGACGCCGCAGGTGGTCCGCGTGGCCGTGGACTGCGTGCTCGGCGGAGAGCCGTTCCCGGAGGTGGTGACGCTGCTGGTCCCGGGGCTGACGCAGGCGGAGCCGATGACGCAGCTTTTCGCCGCGGCGGGTTTTCTGCTGCTGGTGGCGGTGTTCTCCGGGCTGTGCACCTACGGCAGCCGCATGACCACGGCCAAGGGATCGGAGAGCTTTGTGAAATCCATGCGGGACGGGCTGTACCAGCATATCCAGCGCCTGCCCTACGCATGGCACGTCCAGCACAGCACCGGTGAAATCATCCAGCGGTGTACGTCGGACGTGGAGGTGGTGCGCAACTTCGTGACAAACCAGCTGCTCGAAGTGTTCCGCATCGTGTTTCTGGTGGTCTTTTCGCTGGCGGTGATGTTCTCCATGAACTGGAAAACCTCGCTGATCGCACTCGGCTTCCTGCCTGTTATTTTGCTGTACTCGGGATTCTTTTATTCCAAAATCGCAAAGCGCTTCCTCACGGCGGACGAGGCCGAGGGCGAGCTTTCGGCGGCGGTGCAGGAGAACCTGACGGGCGTGCGCGTCGTGCGCGCGTTCGGGCGCGAGAAGTATGAGGTGGAGCGCTTCGATCAGAAAAACGATCGCTGGGCGATGCTCTGGATCCGCCTGGGACGGCTGCTGAGCGCGTACTGGGGAATCGGGGACCTGATCACGGGCCTTCAGATTCTCACGGTAATCTGCGTCGGCGTGACGCAGGCGGTGAACGGGGAAATCACGCTCGGTGAATTTCTGGCGTTCGTGTCGTACAACCAGTCGCTGGTATGGCCGGTGCGCGGCCTGGGCCGCATTCTCTCGGAGATGAGTAAGGCGGGCGTGTCGATCGACCGTCTCGCGTACATCCTCGATTCCGAGACGGAGCAGGATCCGCCGGACGCGCAGACCCCGCCGATGGACAAGGACATCGTGTTCGACCATGTCTCGTTCTCCTACGGCGAGCAGCCCGTTTTGCAGGACGTGAGCTTCACGATCCCGGCGGGCAAAACCTTTGCGATCCTCGGCGGCACGGGAAGCGGCAAATCAACCATGATGCACCTGCTCGACCGGCTCTATGAGCTGCCGCCGGACGGCGGTAAGATCACCATCGGCGGCGTGGAGCTCTCGAACATCAGCCGCCCGTATCTGCGGCGGAACATCGGCATGGTCTTGCAGGAGCCGTTCCTGTTCTCGCGCACCATCCGGGAGAACATCGCGGCGGTGCGCCCTGGCGCGGGCATCGAGGAGGTGCGCCGCCACGCGGGCACGGCCCATGTGGACGAGGCCATTCTGGAATTTGCCGAGGGCTACGACACGATCGTGGGCGAGCGCGGCGTGACGCTCTCCGGCGGACAGAAGCAGCGCGTCGCGATTGCGCGCACGCTGATGCAGGACGCGCCCGTCCTCATTTTCGACGACTCACTTTCCGCCGTGGACGCGGAGACGGACGCGCAGATCCGCGCCTCTCTGCACGACGCGAAGGGCAGCGCGACGGTCATTCTGATCTCGCACCGCGTGACCACGCTGATGCAGGCGGATCAAATCCTGGTCCTGCAAAACGGAAAAGTCGCGGAGATCGGCACGCACGAGGAGCTTCTCGCGCGCGGCGGGATCTACCGCGAAACGTACGATATCCAGACGGCGGCCGCCGACCGCGAGCTGCTGCGTGAGGAGGAAGGAGGCGAAAGCCATGGGGTATGATGAGCAGGAATATACCAAATCGTTTGAATGGTCGTCCTGGAAAAAGCTGCTTCCCTTTTTGAAGCCCTACCGAAAGCTGATTTTAGCGGTGCTGGCGCTGAACCTTGTGTGCGCCTGCATCGACATTGCTTTGCCGCTGTTCCAGCGGTACGCGATCGATGAATTCATCGAGACGGGGGACGACACCGGCCTGCCGTGGTTCGCGGCGGCGTATGCCGCCGTGATCGTGCTGCAAACGCTGGCCGTCATCCTGTTCACACGCCGCTCCATGCGCATTGAGATGAGCCTGGGGCGCGACATGAAGCGCGCCTGCTTTGTGCATTTGCAGACGCTCTCGCTCTCGTATTACAACGTCACCCCGGTGGGCTATCTGCTCTCCCGGATCATGAGCGACACCAACCGTATCGCGGGCATGATCGCGTGGAATATGGTGGATATCCTGTGGGCAATTTTCTATGTGCTCGGCGTGTTTATCGCGATGTTTTTCCTCAATCCCGGCCTGGCCGCGGCGGTCATCCTCATTGTGCCGGTGATTTCGCTTTTGACCGGCTGGTTCCAGGACCGCATCCTGCGCTGGAACCGCCGCGTGCGCAAGATGAACTCGCGGATCACCAGCGCGTACAACGAGGGAATCATGGGCGCGCGCACGTCGAAAACGCTCGTTATTGAGGATCAGAACTGCCGCGAGTTTGAGTCCGTGACGCAGGACATGCGCGTGTCCTCCGTGAAGGCGGCGCGGCTCTCCGCCGTGTATATCCCGCTTGTCATGTTTTTCAGCTCGCTGACCACGGCGATCGTCCTCGCGCGCGGCGGCTCGCTGGTGCTCTCCGATCTTCTGCTGATCGGCACGCTCTCGGCGTTCACGTCCTACGCGGTGGGCATCTTCGAGCCGATCCAGCAGATCGCGCGGAATATCGCGGATATTCTGTCGCTTCAGGCGAACATCGAGCGCGTCATGGGATTGCTTGACCAGAAGCCGCTGATCACGGACACGCCCGAGGTGATCGAGCGCTACGGCACGGCCTTTGAGGCCAAGCGCGAGAACTGGGAGCCGATCCGCGGCGAGATCGAATTCCGCGACGTTTCCTTCCGCTATCCGGACGGCAACGAGGACGTGCTGAGCCACTTTAACCTGAAAATCCCCGCCGGGTCCACGATTGCCATCGTGGGCGAGACGGGGGCTGGAAAAAGCACGCTGGTGAATCTCGCGTGCCGGTTCTTTGAACCGACGGCCGGACAGGTGCTGATCGACGGCAAGGATTACCGCGAGCGCAGCCAGCTGTGGCTGCACAGCAGCATCGGCTATGTGCTGCAAAGCCCGCACCTGTTTTCCGGCACCGTGATGGAGAACATCCGCTATGGCCGTCTTGACGCGACGGACGAGGAGGTTATCGCGGCGGCGAAGGCCGTCTCCGCCGACCAGGTGGCGGCGAAGCTGGAAAACGGCTATGAGAGCAACGTGGGCGAGGGCGGCGACCGCCTGTCGACCGGCGAAAAGCAGCTGATTTCCTTTGCCCGCGCCGTGCTGGCCGACCCGCGCATCTTTGTGCTCGACGAGGCCACCAGCTCCATCGACACCCAGACCGAGCAGCTGATCCAGAAGGCGACGGAGCTGCTTCTGCGCGACCGCACCTCCTTCCTCATCGCGCACCGCCTTTCCACGATCCGCCGCGCCGACCTGATTCTCGTGGTGCGCGACGGAACGATCGTGGAGAGCGGCACGCATGAGGAGCTGCTGCGCAAAAAGGGCTATTACCGCGACCTGTATTTGCAGCAGTTCACGCATGACGCGTGCCAGAGCGGCGCGTAAAGCGCACGCTCAGGTTGCTTTTTTGTGCTTGCGGCGGCGGCGCAGCAGGAGGATTCCCGCCGCGAGCACCACAAGCGCCGCGCCTGCGGCGGCTGCCGCGGGCAGCACGGGGAAATCGCCGGGGAGTATGCAGAAGGTGGTTTCCTCCCCGTCGGTGGAAAAGAGCAGATAGCTTCCGTCTATCGTGAAGTCCTGCTTCTGCCAGCCGTCCGCGCCGCGCACCCACAGCTGCCACCGCGAGCCGTCCTCCGGCAGGCGGCAGTGCAGCGTGCGGGACGAAACGCCCAGCTCCGGGTCCGTCACCGTCACGGTCCAGACCGTGCCGGTGTGGGAAACGCCCGACGCATCCTGCCAGGTGCTCTCCTCCGAGACGGCGGAAAGCTTTGCCGCCGTGCCGAAACGGCCCTCCGCGAGAATCTGCGCCGGTTCGCTGCCGTCGGAGAGGGCGGAGCGGTACGGCGTGTAGACGGCCTCGATGGTGCGGCTTGCCGTGATGCAGCCGTAGTCCAGCGCGGGCCACGACGCGGAGCAGCCCTCCCGCGCCGGGATCTCCGGCAGGGAGTCCAGCGCGCCGCCGTAGGGGACGGTCAGCGTCGCGACCACCGATTCCCCATCCCTGAAGGTAAGCGTGAGATTGGAGAAGTTTTCCGGCGCGTCCGGCAGGGCGCAGAGGTCGGAGAAGGCGATGGGCTCGGCCTGCCCGGCATAGCTCACGCCGTCAATGGCGGCTGTCAGGCCCTCGGCATACAGGCAGCCGCTGGCCGTCGCGTCCTCCATCAATTCCCCGGCGATGGATCCCGCCTTGGATTCCCCGTGCGCCTGCGCGGCGGAACGGCAGTCCGTCAGAGAGGCGGCGCGCCCCGCGATACCGCCCACATTGTGTTTTCCCGTGACCGTGCACCGGCTCCAGCAGCTTCGGATCGCCCCGGCCGCGTCGCCCGCGACGCCGCCCGCGCAGCTGCCGCCGGTGCTTTTTACGTCTCCGTAGCTTTCGCACCCGTCCGCCATGCCGAGGTCCATGCGTCCCACGATGCCGCCCGCGCAGTCCTTCTTCACGGTGACGGTCCCTTCGTTCACGCAGTCAAACACCGCCGCCATCGTCTGAATGAGGAAGCTCACGGAGCGGTCGCCCTTCTGCGTCAGATCGTCCTCGGGGTCGAATTCCAGATCAATGGCCATGGAGCCCGCGATTCCGGCGGTGTTCAGATCGCCCTCCACCGCGCCGGTGTTCCGGCACGCGGAGACGCGGCCCGCCCGCTGGCTGCGCAGCTGCGCCGGATCGGAAACGTCCTCATAGCGATCCTGCGCGTCGGCCTGGCGGGAGCCTTCGTCCTGAATGAGCGACGCAATCACGCCCATCTGCTGGTTGATGTTCCGCAGATCCCCGAGCAGGCTGTCCGAGGAACCGCTTGCCGCCGCGTTCAGATCGTTCGCGGCCTGCGTCAGCGCGGAAAGGGATGCGTTGAGGTCGTCCGCCTTTTGCGTCACATCCCCGTTCAGCGCGGGAATGTGCAGGGACGGGCCATTGGTCAGCTCCTGCGCGGCGCTGTGCAGGCTTTCGGAGGAGTCCGCCAGTCCGGAGAGCGCCCGCGCCAGATCGTCCGACGCGCTGCCCAGGGCGGCGGCCAGATCGTCCGTGCCGTTCACGGCAAGCTGTGCTTCATCCAATGCTTTACGCAGGGCGGCGGCGCTCGTCTGCAAGCCGCCGGTCACGGTCGTGTTGAGCGTTTCGCACGCGGCCAGCAGCTTTTCAGCGGCCTGCTTCATCTCGGAGAGATTGCCCAGCGACGCGCGCAGCTCCTGTCCGGCGGTCTGCACGTCCTTGAGCGCGGCGCGCGTTTTTTCCAGAGCGGTTTCCAGGTCGCGCAGGGCGGCGCGGGCGCTTTGCAGGCTCTTGCCCGTCAGTCTGCCGAGCCGTTCCGCCTCGTCCATCGCGTCGGACAGCTTACCGGCTGCCTGCGAGAGCGTGCGGAGCTGATCGTCCGCGTTTGCCAGCGCCGGGTCGAGCAGGTTCAGCGCACGGGAGACGCGCGCGGAGAGATCGTTGAGCTGGCCCGTGCCCTCGTCGGCCCAGTCCGCCGCCGCGCCGGAAAGCGCGTTTGCGGCGGCGCGTGCTTCGTCGGTCCGATCCGAAAGGGCGGAAAGGCTGGCGGACAGGTTGCCCGAGACGTTCCCCGCGTCGTTCAGCAGAGCGTCCGTTTTCGTTTGCAGGGTGGAAAGCTCGTCGCCAAGCTTTTGCAGAAAGGTCTGGCTGTACAGCAGCGTCACCTCCGGCTCCAGCTGGCCCACAATGCCGCCAACGTCCTTGCGGCCCTGCACGCTGCCGCTGTTGGTGCAGCCGTCGAGCAGGCCGCTCTGCCGTCCGGCCACACCGCCGGCGTTGTAGCCGATGTGCGGATAGCCGACGCTGCCCTCATTGCGGCAGTTCTGGAGGATTCCGGCGGAGTAGCCCGCCACGCCCCCCACGTCTGTCCAGCCGGAGAGATCCGTGGCCGCGTCCGTGACGGAGCTTTCCTCCAGCACGGTCTGGGCTGTGGCTTCCTCCTCGAGCTGGGTGGTGTTGACGCTGCCCAGATTGATGCACTCCACGGCGCTGCCGAGGTTCTGGCCCACAACGCCGCCCGCGTGCAGCTCGCCGGACAGGCTTCCCTCAAAGGTGCAGCCCGTCAGCTCGCCGCCCGCTTCGTTTCTTCCGGCAATGCCGCCGGCGTCCGTGCCGCCCCGCACTGTGCCGGAGAAGGAGCAGCGCAGCAGCGTTCCTTCGTTGCGCCCGGCCACGCCGCCCACGATATCGCGCGTCCCGGTGGGGGAAACCGTTCCCTCCACGCGGAGATCCTGCACGACCGCGCCCTTCTGGACGGATCGGAACAGCCCCTGCGTCCCGCCGTCTCCCGTGAGGGAAAGGCCGGAGACGGTGTGGCCGCCGCCGTCAAATACGCCGCCGAAGGTGGGAATGCCGGAAAAGCTGACCCCCGTAAGGTCGAGATCGGCTTCGAGCACCGCCGTTTTTCCGCGCGACCAGCTGTCGAGCGTACAGCTTTTCGCAAAGGCCTGCAGATCCTGTACGGTGCGGATGTGCACCGTCTCCTCCTGAGCCAGCGCGGGGATGGGGCAGGAGAACACCAGCATCACCGCGGCCAAAAGGGATGCCGCCGCTTTATTCCACTGTCGTTTCATCGTGTGGTTCCTCCTTTCCCTCGTCCGACGGGGATTCGTTTGCTTCGGATTCCTCCGGCAGAGCGGGTTCATCCGACATGCCGCCGTCCTGTCCCGTTTCCACCGTGGCGGACACGGTTCCGCGAATCACGCCGCGCACATCTGCGTCGATGATGCCGTTCACCTGTCCGCGCACCCGGCCGTTGACATAAAACGATCCGCTGCCGCGCGTCAGGCGGCCGCGATCCGGCACAGGCAGCTTGATGTTGAAGCGTGTGCGCTCCACAAGGCTGTCCCCGAGCAGGAGGATCTGCGGCAGGATGAACATGACGAGGAACATCGAGATCAGCGTGCCGCGGCACAGGCACTGGCCGATGCCGACAATGCTCGGCTCGGTGGTGATCTGCGCAATCAGGAAGGCCGCGATGGAAAGAATGCTGCCGGAGGTGAGCACCGTCGGGAAGGACAGGCTCAGCGCGCGGATGATGGCTTCCTTTTTCGGCATGGTGGTTTTGAGATCGTTGTACCAGGTGGAGATGACGATGGCGTAGTCGATGTTCGCGCCCATCTGGATGGCCGTGACGATCAGATAGCTCATGAAGAAGATCGGCTCCCCTGTGAAGCCGGGGAACGCGAAGTTCAGCCAGATGCTTCCCTGAATCACGAGGATCAGCAGGATCGGCAGGCCGACGGAGAGGAAGGTGAACAGCAGCACCACGATGACGAACACAACTGTCAGCACGCTGATCAGAATGTTATCCCGCGCGAAGGACGTGGAGAGGTCGTAATCGCTGGTGGAGTCGCCCACAAGATAGACGCTTTCGGCTGGGTAGTAGCGCTCCGCTTCCTTGTGGAGCGTTTGCAGGAACGCGAACGTTTCCGTGCCCTCCTCCGGCAGGTTCAGCGTGAGCACCAGGCGGGAGTAGTTTTCCCCGAGCATCTGGGCGCGCGCGTCGGTCAGCTGGGTGTAGAGATCGTCGATTTGATCGTTCAGCTCGTCGTCCAGCGTGATGTAGCCGTCCTCCTTGCAGTCGTGGATAAAGAGGAAAAGATCCATCAGAGGGATTTTGTAATCCTCCACGCCCCCGACGATCCGCCCGTATTCCTCGCGATCGGCGGCGTAGGCGGCGTAGAGCAGGCGGGCCTGCTCGTAGTCGAGGTCGATCAGCTCCGAAAACTCGCGGGGCGTGAGCGCGTCGGTGAGCGTGTAGCCGTCCATGGCTTCAATGTTCGCCAGTCCGAGCGCGGAGTCAATCTCCTCATAGGTTTCGAGCCGATTCAGCAGGGCTTTCTCGCTCTCGTAGTCCCCGCGCGGCACCAGCATGGCCATAACGTTCTGCGAGCCGAACGCTTCGTCGATCGTCTCCTGCGCGATCTGTGCTTCGTTCTGGCGGGCGGTGTGGATCTCGCTGTAGCCGTACACATAGGGGCACTGGTTGGAGAGGAAGAACGCGCCCACCAGACAGACGGCGAACACCGGCACGCCCACATAGCGAAGCTTTACCACGAGCTTGCCCCAGCGGTCGATCGACGGGATGAAGTTCTTGTGCCGTGTGCGGTCCATGGCGCGGCAGAAGATCATGAGCAGACCGGGCATGAGGGTGAACACGGAGAGCATGCTCAGGCAGATGGCCTTGATCAGCACCAGCCCCATGTCGAAGCCGATGCGGAATTCCATGAACATCATGGCCGCCAGGCCGGAGATGGTCGTCAGACTGCTGGCGGAGATCGACGGGATCGAGACGCTCAGCGCGGTGATGCACGCTTCGCGGTCCCCGGCGTGCTCGCGCTCCTCCAGAAAGCGGTGCAGCAGGATGATCGCGTAGTCGATCGCGAGGGCCAGCTGAAGGATCACCGTCACGGAGTTCGAGACGAAGGAGATCTCCCCGAGCAGGAAGTTCGTGCCGAGGTTCAGCACCGCCGCCGCGCCGAAGGTGATGACGAGCACCGGGATCTCGGCGTAGGATTTCGAGGTCAGCAGCAGCACAAGCAGAATCACAATGGCCGCGATCACCAGAATAACGTCCATTTCCGATTGCAGCGTGGTGGAGGAATCGCTGCCCACGGGCGTGTCGATCTGCACGTCGTAGGGGGCGAGCAGCTCCCGCACGCGGCCGAGCGCTTCCAGGCTGACGGGATCGGTCTCCTCGCCCGCGAAGGTGACGGAGATGAGCGCATCGTCGCCGTGGCAGTAGGAGTTGATCTCCTCGGGTGTGGGAGTGGTTTCCTCCTGCGGGCCCAGGCTGTTTCCGAGCGTCGCGGAGGTCACGCCCTCCAGCTCCGCGAGCTGATCGGCCAGATGCTCCGCCGTGTCAAGCGTGACATGGGAAACCATCACGCGCGCGGTGGCGAAGGTGGTGGTCTCCTCCTGCATGAGCGTCAGGCCCTGGCGCGTTTCCGTCGTCGGGGGCAGATACTGGGTGATGTCGTTGCACACCTGCACCCAGTTGCGCGAAAAGATCGAGAAGATGGCCGCGCAGATGTACAGAAAAAAGATCAGGTTTCGTTTGTCCACAATCAGGGTGGCAAGACGCACCATGAAAGAGGGGGAATCGTTCTTTTTACTCACAGTCTCCCTCCTTTGGTTCGTTTGCGGGCAGCCTGCGCCCGCTCCAATGCATGGTGCATTCTTCCAGCTCGGCGGTGCCGGTGATCGTTTCCCCGGCGAGGGTCAGCACGCTGCGGCACTGGTGGGTTCCCACGGCGGTGCGCAGGGGGTGCAGCAGGGTAAACGTGCGCACGCCGTCCCACTGTCCGTTGACGCTGTTTTCATAGCCTGCGAGGGAGAGCGTTCCCGAAACGTCCGGGCCATGGCGCAGAAGCGAGAGAAGCCCCGGGCGGGGGCCAAGCTGGCTGTGCAGAATCAGCTCGTACAGCTCCTTCATGGTGGATCCTTCCTTCCGAAAAAGTCCGCGCTTATCGCGGGATTACAGCTTCAGCATACGCCCCGTGATGCCGAAGCACAACATGCACACAGGCCGTCCCTGTCAGAATTGTGACACGGACGGCCTATGTGCATGAAATTCGGGAAAAGAAATTTACTGGAAAATGTGAGTGTGGTAAAATAAAATTCTAAGGGGGAGGTTCCTATTCATGAAAAACAAAAGCTATGAATCGTCGCACGCGACAAAGCAGGCCATCTGCGCCGCGCTCAAGGAGCTGATGGCCCAGAAGCCGCTGGAACGTATCACCGTGAGTGAGATCATGGCTCGGTGCGGGATGGTGCGGCAGCATTTTTACTATCATTTTGAAGATATCTACGATCTGGTGCGCTGGATGTTCCAGGAGGAGGCCGTCTCGCTGCTCAAACGGCAGGAGGGGGCGCTGCTGTGGCAGGAGGGGCTCTTGCAGCTGTTCCAGTATTTGCAGGAAAACCGGGCGGTGTGCCTGTGTGCGCTCCACTCGCTGAGCCGCACGCACCTCAAGCACTTTTTCCATACCGATCTATATGCCATCGTGGGGCGCACCGTCGCGGCGATCGCCGGGGAGGCGGGCTGCACGGACGAGGACGAGCTGGAACTGCTCACGCATTTTGCGATCCTCTCGCTCGCGGCGGTTATGGAAAGCTGGCTGCTCGGGGAGATCGACCGGACGCCCGAGGAGCTGATCGCCTTTGCCGACCGGATTCTGCGCAATCAGGTGCGCGGCGCGGCGGCGGCCCGTCAGGAGGAGGAAGCGGGCGGATGTTTGAGTGGATTTGCACTTGACAATCGCGCGGGTGCGCGGTAAAATAATGAAAATCAGACAAAGGCTTTGACAGGGAAAAGTAAGCGTGCGCGAAAGCCAAGAGAGAAGCTGGCCGGTGAAAAGCTTCGTGAAACGCCCGCCGAACGTGGCCCCCGAGCTCCGGACCGAACAGCTTGTCTCAGTAGGCTCCGGCGGTTCCCCTCCGTTACCGGGCGGCGGCAGGCGATTGCCCGCCGGCAGAGTGCGGGAGGATTCCCGAAATTAGGTGGTACCGCGGACTGTTCAGCCCGCCCTAAGCGAGACGGCTTGGGGCGGGCTTTTTTGTTTGATTTTAACGGCAATTTGGAAATTTATCCTGTTAGCGTGATAAAGTCTTGACGGGGACGGGAAATGTCACTATAATGAATGATAAATTGGTGCATATGGCCCGGACTCCGGCTTGGACTGAAATTTTTTGTGGAAAGGATGGTGCCCCATGATCAGCGGCGCAGAAATCATGGTAAAATGTCTGGAGCTTGAGGGCGTACAGCTGGCCTTCGGTTATCCCGGCGCGGCGATCTGCCCGTTCTATGATTTCCTTTACCAGTCCGACATCCGGCATGTCCTGGTGCGCGAGGAGCAGAACGCGGCCCACGCGGCCAGCGGGTATGCCCGTTCGAGCGGCAAGCCCGGCGTGTGCATCGCCACCTCCGGCCCCGGCGCGACGAACCTCATCACCGGCATTGCCACGGCGTATATGGACAGCATCCCGCTCGTGGCCATCACAGGGCAGGTCAATTCGGAGCTGCTCGGCCGTGACGTGTTCCAGGAAGCCGATATCACCGGCGCCTGCGAACCCTTTACAAAGCATTCGTATCTGGTCAAGCACGCGAAGGATCTGCCGCGCGTGTTCAAGGAAGCGTTTCATATCGCCTCCACAGGCCGTCCCGGCCCGGTGCTGATCGACGTCCCCGTGGACGTGCAGCAGGAGGAAATTGAGGAATTCCATTACCCGGAAAAAGCGGCGATTATCGGCTACAAGCCCCGCACGCAGGGCCACGCGATCCAGATCCGCAAGGCGCTGGAAGCGATCGAGAAGGCCCAGCGTCCGATCATCTGCTGCGGCGGCGGCGTGGTGCTCGCGGGCGCGCGGGAGGAGCTGGTCGCGTTCGCGCGGAGCAGCGGCATCCCGGTGTGCGCCACGATGATGGGCATCGGGGTCATCCCGATGGACGATCCGTATTACCTCGGTATGATCGGCATGCACGGGCGCACCGGCGCGAACCGCGCGATGAAGGAAGCCGATCTGGTGATCCTCTGCGGCGCGCGCGTGGGCGATCGGGCGGTGTCCGCGCCCCAGCAGATCGCGGAGAAGGCCGTCGTCATTCATATTGATATTGATCCCGCCGAGATCGGCAAAAATATGCCGGTCGACATTCCGATTGTGGGCGACATCCGCACGGTCATGCGCGCGCTGGCCGATCAGGTGAAAAACACCGTCCCGCAGGAATGGCTCGACCAGACGCTCGGCTATAAAAAAACGTATCCCAGCCGCGGGGAGCCGCGCACCGACAGCGTGGAACCGCGCGTGTTCATCCGCGACCTCTCCGCGATGATGCAGGAGAACGCGATCCTCGTCGCGGACGTGGGACAAAACCAGATTTGGGCGGCCCGCAATTTCAACGTCAAGGAGGGCCGTTTCCTGACAAGCGGCGGCCTCGGCACGATGGGCTATTCTATCCCCGCCGCCATCGGCGCGAAGCTTGCCAAGCCCCACCGTCAGGTGGTGGCCGTGTGCGGCGACGGCTCGTTCCAGATGAGCATGTGCGAGCTCGGCACCCTCTGTCAGGAGGGCGCGGCGGTGAAGATCATCGTCATGGAAAACGGGCGGCTCGGCATGGTGAAGGAGTTCCAGGATCGGCTGTACGGCAAGCGGTACATGGCGACCGTCCTGCGCGGCGATCCGGATTTCGTGAAGCTGGCCGAAGCGTATGGCATCCCCGCCGCACGGGCGGAGACGAACGAGCAGGCGAAGGAGCTGGCCCGCACCATGCTGGAAACCGACGGTCCCTTCATTCTGGTGTGCCGCGTCGATCCCGACGTGCCGAGTATTTGAGGAAGGAGGCCCCGGTATGAAATACACGCTTTCCGTTCTGGTGGAAAACCAGCCCGGCGTCCTCTCGAAGGTGGCCGGTCTGTTTGCAAGGCGCGGCTTCAACATCGACAGCCTCGCCGTCGGTGTGACGGAGCATCCCGAGATCTCCCGCATGACCATCGTGGTCAACGGTGACGAATATATTGTCGAGCAAGTGGAAAAGCAGCTGAACAAGGTGATTCCCGTCATCAAGGTCAAGGTGCTCCAGCCCGAAGCGTTTATCAGCCGCGAGCTGTCGCTGATCAAGGTTAACTGCAACACCAAGCAGCGGCTCGAGATCATGCAGATCGCCCAGCTCATGAACGCCGGGATCGTCGATGTGACAACCAACAGCCTCACGCTCCAGCTCGCCGCCACGGCGGAGGAAACCGAGACGTGCATCGCGCTGCTGCATCCGTTCGGCATCAAGGAGATCTGCCGCGCGGGTACCATCGCGCTGGAAAAAGGCTCCGGCGTCACCGCCCCCTCGGGCAAGAAATAAATCTGCTGAAAGGCCCAACCCCGCCGGGCCATCCGCACGGGGTTTCGTTCTTCAATAAAAAGAATGCCGCAAGGCAAGGAGGAAAAAGCTATGCCTAAGATTTACTACAACGCGGATTGTGACATCAACGTCCTCAAGGGAAAGACCGTCGCCATCATCGGCTACGGCAGCCAGGGCCATGCCCATGCGCTGAACCTGCACGACAGCGGCGTGAACGTGATTGTCGGCCTGTATGAGGGCAGCAAGAGCGCGGAGCGCGCCAAGAAGGCCGGTCTGACCGTCATGACCGTTGCGGAGGCCACCAAGGCTGCCGATATCATCATGATTCTGATCCCCGACGAGCGTCAGGCGGATATGTATAAGAAGGATATCGCTCCGAACCTCACCGAGGGCAAGGCGATTGCGTTCGCACACGGCTTCAACATCCATTTCGGCCAGATCGTTCCGCCGGCAAACGTCGACGTGTTCATGATCGCTCCGAAGGGTCCCGGCCACACCGTCCGCAGCGAGTTTGTGGAAGGCAAGGGCGTTCCGGCTCTGATCGCTGTGCAGCAGGATTACACCGGCCACTGCCTTGACATCGGCCTTGCTTACGGCGCGGGCATCGGCGCTGCGAGAGCGGCTCTGATGGAGACGACCTTCAAGATCGAGACCGAGACCGACCTCTTCGGCGAGCAGGCTGTTCTGTGCGGCGGCGTCACCGCTCTGATGCAGGCTGGCTTTGAGACGCTGGTCGAGGCTGGCTACGCTCCGGAGAACGCTTACTTTGAGTGCATCCATGAGATGAAGCTGATCGTCGACCTCATCTACAACGGCGGCTTCAAGAAGATGCGCTACTCCATCTCCGACACCGCCGAGTTCGGCGATTACGAGACGGGCAAGCGTCTGATCACCGAGGAGACCAAGAAGGAGATGAAGAAGATTCTCTCCGAGATTCAGGATGGCACCTTCGCTTCCAAGTGGATCGCCGAGAACAAGAACGGCCGCGCCCACTTCAACGCTTGCCGCCGCATTGCCGCTTCCCATCAGCTGGAAGAGGTTGGCGCTGAGCTGCGCAAGATGTATGCCTGGAACGACAACGACAAGTATGCTGACTAATTCGCAATAAATATTTGCAGGGGCTCTTTTGCGGTGTTGGTATCGCAAAAGGGCCCCTGTTTTTGGTTTGTACCCTGCCGCTGAAGCGTAATTTTCCGGTTTGTGAGAACCGCAAAATTATGCTTCAGACTATGTGCTGGCGTCAGCCAGTACATGAGTCGCTCAGGCCGCGACGGGCCCCTACTTTCTTTGCGAAAAGAAAGTAGGCAAAGATTCGCGAGGGGCTTTGCCCCTTCGAACCCCACGCTTTGTTTTCTACGTTGGTTTGCCGCCCCCTCTCCCCCGTCACGGCCGGC